>NZ_JCABYI010000030.1:0-49561 GCF_059499305.1 Delftia sp. | reverse complement strand
CGCCCTTCGCCCTTCGCCCTTCGCCCTTCGCCCTTCGCCCTTCGCCCTTCGCCCTTCGCCCTGCGCCCTGCGCCCTGCGCCCTGCGCCCTGCGCCCTGCGCCCTGCGCCCTGCGCAGCAGCGGATCTCTGTGGGAGCATCGAATCAGTCGGTAAGACGCCCTCCCAGGCTCCGACAGGTCAGGAGTTGCGAAAAGTTCAACTCGCTATGAGAGTCACAGCGGGTCCAGACTGGGCGGTCCAGGTACATGTAAGTCCCTGATCTGCCTCATGTGCAGAGACAACCCTCGGTGAACATCGACACTGGATCACCTCGGTGCGGCTGCATTTTTTGCACCTTCTATGGCAGATCCCTGAGGGATATCGAAAGGTTCACACGCTCAGCGGGGCGAACGCAGGTCCTTATCTCGACAACGCTTTTTGCCTCTCAGTTTTGAACTCCTCGGCTGGAAACCCTCTGAATTTTGAACTCTTCCCGCCGCTTCTCACTGAGTGTTGAACTATCCGCAGGTTGTGATTAAATTTTCAGCAGATCACGGTGTCTGAGTGCAGGCGCTATGCGGCCACATTTCAGTGTGGATGTCATCAGCTGGTGAGCCGATGAAGGCGAGCAGCAAGCTGTGGTGCGACGCCTTCAGTAACGCCTTCGAGGCCGTTGGTCACGAACAGGGAGCCGCAAAATGGCATGAACAGCCAAGGACGGTCGTCCACTGCCAGCCAAGGCAGGTGGGCTGAATTGTTAGCCCACAGCCAAGCCCGGCATTCAGCTTGACGGTGGTAGCCCAGCAAAGTGTTTGGAACATCACGCAGCTCGGGATAGTGGGGGGTGACGCCCAAAATTCTGTCCGCGATGTCTGGTGAGAAGTGCTTTCGAAGCTTCTCAACTGGCGCTTGCAAGCGCCAGGTACTTGAAATCACCACCAAACATGTCGACGCTTGACGCAGGAGATCTTCCATCAACGGCAGGCAGCAGAAGTGCTTTGACTCGTGACAGAACTCAGGGTGCAGCACCCCATCGAAGTCAAGGAAAACTATGGGGGCTGCGATTGATGGCAGGGACATAGCAAAACCTTAGATGAGACTAGTTGGTCGTGGTCTTTTTGGTCTCACTGGGCGGAAATCGAGGCGATGCAGCCTCGCAAACATGTTCCCACTCGAGCCGACTTTGGCCACGCGCTTCGACAGCTGCGTGCCCTGCGCGGTTTGACGCAAGAGGACATGCTGATGGCAACCAGCAGGCGTCACATGAGCAGAGTTGAGCAAGGCCATCAGATACCGAGCGTTCGCGTTATTGAGGCATTGGCCGAAAGCTTGCAAATTCATCCATTGACGCTCATCGCAGCTGCATACTGCGTTAACTTGGACGAGGCGTCGATCAAGCTGATCACAGATACAGTACAGCTTGATCTTCAACGCATGGTGCAGGATCACATGGAGAATGGCTCTGTGAGTGAGTTCAGCTGAACAAGCTCGCGCAGGCTTTGCATGAATCCTGCCCCCGATGTCCCATCTTCTCGACGAAGTAGTCTGCTGACTATTTCATGGTCTACGGAGATGCTCAGCAGCGTCAAGACCTCGTGCAAACTGGCCATATCCGCTTCTCTGGAAAGATCCTCCGGCAGGGAAGCACCTGCCTTGGACAAGAGCAGAAGGCCCAAAGACAGGGCGGCACTACCATCGCCATGCTTTGAGTTCCATCCCTTGCCCGCCAGCAGGTCTCGGAGCTGGTCTGAAAGCAGGAGCAACTGGTGGTCCTTCAAGGCATCAGGCAGGGCTGCTTGCCAGCCATGGGCGCTGATGCACTTGGCAAGCTCGTGTTCATCAAATTTCCCAAGAAGACTTTTCTCAACTGTAAGCATGATCGTTCATCCGTTCGTATGAGACTATTTGGTCTCGTGCACAAGTGATGCATGCGAAGATAGCGCAGTACGGCGAGCGGTTGCGTCTTGCGCGCTCGCGCATCAAGTAACAGGAAGCCGTGAGTTGCCTGACCGAATGATGCAGGCAACCAATCTGTTGCCCAATGCAGAGGGGTTTTGAATTTGTTGAAAAATAGAATAGATCTTATTCGCCTTGCTGAACTAGATCGCCAGTTTGGCGAGTTTGCAAAAATGCAGCGAAGTGCGACGCCAAGATGTGGATGGGCAAAGACCATAAGGCTTGCCTTGGGTATGAGCTCGGGTGCTTTGGGGCGCCGCCTTGCTATATCCGCTCAAGGTGTGCGTAAGTTAGAGCAAGCTGAAGCCAACGGAACAATTACACTCAATACCTTGGCGCGACTTGCTGAAGGAATGGATTGTGAGGTGCATTACGTGCTTGTGCCACGTACCAGGCTGGTCGAGCAGGTTCTGCGACGTGCAAATGGGTTCTCTGGCAGGCGCGAAAAAACTCCAGTTGAGGTTCAGCAGCTTTTAACTGAATCAGATTCTTTCAACGTTTTATCAGATCTGTTCGAAAATTTGGAGAAGCGTGGATTTTGGTAAGGTGCCAGATTAAGCGAAAATTCATGAGACATGCTGCGGGATTATTCAGAGTCGCGTATGGCTGCGTGCAACTTCAAGAATTCATCAAGACCTTCCAGACGCATGAGAATTATTATGGTTTTGCCATTGATAGTGATCCCTAGTGCTCTTTGGTGAATCCTTGTTTATGAAAAATTACATCAATTAAATCAACAAGTTGTAAGTGATTGGTGGGTAAAGAAAGGGATTCTGTAGACCCATTCTAGAGAGTTATTCGCTCTTCAACGAGTCAGCTTTGATTGCTCGTAGTCACAAGACTCGGATTCCCGAAATGGCCGGAGTTTGGCGAGCGCTGCAATCCCACGATCACCTGTGTAAAAAATCAGCCAAAAAATTCCGAGAGAATCCATAGTATGCTTTGGCTGATATGTTGTGCATTACTTATCGCTCTGCACTCAACTCTGATGTGTCTATTTTAAAGTCTTCATAGATGTCGAGTTTTTTCATTATTACTGGTAGGACTTGGTGTATTACACGCATGCCCGTCAGTAGCTCATTTAGGTAAATATCTGGATGAATCTTATTTCTTGTGAAGCCTAGACTATGAGCATCTGCCTCTCGACCAAGCTCATCGTGTGAAGCATATGCTAGATCAAGTAACTCTGCTTTCAGTGGAATACATGATTTAAACGCATACTCCTTAAGAAGACTTAGTTTTTTTGCAACTTCCGTCTCGATAGTCCATTTGAATCTGATGAATTCTGGAGTCAGGTCTTTGTCTATTTCTATTTTTGAGGCTGCTAGCCTTAGCATGTCGTTTTCCAGTTCCCATACTGGGGTATCTATCAGATCTAGATCTTCGTCGTAGATGATTCCTGAAACGAATGCGGAATAGAATCCATAGACATTGTTAAGTGAGTTGAATATCTCGTTAATTATAAATACAATATTGTTCTTGTAAATTAATTCTTCTTGCTCATCATTCTGGAAATTAATGTCCAGTTCTTCAGGGTACTGGCTAGGAATCTCTATGCCCATATCCTGTAGAGCCTTAAGAGTGTCAAAAAAAATAGGGCACGAGTCTTCTTGAATATCCTCTGTGAGGGGGACCGTTTCGTAGCCAGTTTCGGCTGAATGGACAGCGGTGTCAGCCAAGTGGCGAATCAGTAGTTGCCATTTTTTTGCGTCTTCCATCGTGCCAGCGAGCAAGATGAAGTCAGGATCGATATCGCCGATCCCTGTTAGAGCACGCAAACGTTGGCTCATCTCGATTGACATGTACTCACCCTTCTTCCATTTGCTAACCTGTGCTGGTGAAACGCCCAGCTTGGCTGCCAGGTCTCGTTGGGTGCAACGCAAGGTGTCAAGAGTGAGCTGGATCAATGAAGGTGTGGTCATAAAAATGTTAAGTAAATTGTTTGTAGAATTTACTTAACAATCTACACGCAAGCCACCGAAAAGGCAAGCATGGCCCTTCCCCAGCAGGTGCCGCACAGTGATCTGAGATGTTCTCTATCGCTGGAGCTTGGCGGCTTGGCAGGCAGTGTCGGTGGAGATGTATGCAGGCCAGTTGATGGGGGACCCGTGTCTGATGCTTAGCAGCCCTCGGGCTGCTTTCTTCATACGATGAGGTTGGTTGGGATCAGCCCAATTTATGCGAGCAAAGTGGCTTTCATGGATGATCTATGTCCTCGCACGCCGTACGCAGCATCTCTCAGGTGTTGCAGATCTGCTGCAGGCCCAGTTGCATACGGATGTTCTGGGCGTGTTGCCATTGAGGGCCGATCACGTTCAGCGCCCATGTCATCCAACCTGTGTAGATGGTCAAAAATCCCAGGACAAAAGTCTCTCGTACGAGCTGTCCGTTGGCAACGATGGACCACGCTGTCCCCAGTAGCAGTATCGGTATCAGAGCACCTACGACATTGCGAAGCGCGCCTGCGCAGACATGCAGCCAATTTGGGAGGCTGTACATGTGAACTTTGTTTGCTGTCTGGAAAATTCCTGCTGCAGTGAACGCAAGGTGCATGGTGCGCGGCGCCATGGATTTGCGAACGCAGGCCTGCCGAATCCGGTGCCGTTGCGACGGGACTAGGCGTCGCGAATTAAATTCGATGCTGCTCAGCAGGTCATCGGCCTTGGCAAGTAGCAGTGGTGTTGGAGCGACCTTCAGGTCATGTTGCAGCTTTTTAAGTCGCCAGCATGCAAGAGGACGACGGATCCACTGCTTGGAAGAGAGCTTGGCGCTAGGCACATAGAACGCCACGGAGGCCGCGTGAAAGCTCATCACGTCCTGCATGGACTTGCGCGGATCACGCATCTGTTTCAAAGACTTCAGGGTCGCGTTCCACAACTTCTGCGCCTCTACGCTCAGGTGCACATCACTTTCCATAGTCGGCCCACAGCTTGCTAAGTACCTCTAAAGACGGTGGTTGTGGTGCTTCTGGCTCCTGCAAGAGTGCAGCAGAAAGCGCCTCATACAGCTGCCTGATCAGCTTCCAGCGATAGCTGGCCGGACAGGTCGGCGCAAAGCGTAGACAGAAGAAGTCCACTGTGTCGCAGCACTCTTGGATGAGTACCCAGTCAGGTTGTCCGCGCGCTGGGGGAGGAGCCGCATGATCAATCTCTTCCCTCGGTCCAAACAGAACTGCGTCGATGTCGAGTCCAGCCCGCTGCGCTGCTTGTAAGTATCCAGTTGTGGGCTCTGTAGTGCCTTTTTCGTAGGCAATCTGCGTTGAGCGGCTGATGGCCGTCAGGGTTGCGAGCTCCGCTTGTTTGAGGCCTAAAAGTTCTCGTGCTTCACGCAGTCTTGTAGCTACCCCATCTCTTATGTTTGATATCTTCGACTTCATGATCTTCTATAAGTTTTGAAAAATTTGCATAGAATTGAAGGAAGTTGGAGAAAAAGTGAAACAAGCATCGTCAGTGATCAGAGAACAGTTCCTTTTGCACGGTGTCTCCGTCAGAGAGTGGGCGCTCGCACGCGGATTCTCTGTGGCACTGGTGTACGCCGTTCTGGCAGGCAAAAGTAAGGCGTCGCGCGGGAAAAGTTACGAAATCGCCATCGCCTTGGGCATGCTTGAGCATCCCAAGGTCGAGGTCATCCCTGCCTTTGTGAACGATGTTCACCTTCATCGGCGCCAACAAAAACTGCTACAGGAGCGTCCCATGACATAAAAAAAACCGATCAATCCCCGAAGAAATTGACCGGCCAGAGTGCTGATAAAAATATCAGCCGCAAACTTAAGTCTACCCAGCACTCTCCGGTTGTCAAGAAAATCCGACCTCAAGCATGAGGTTGGAGGATATTCTGTTGTCTGGAGAAAACATGCAACCTGCTACCCGCAAGGTGGTGCATCGCTCGCCCGCGCACACCGTGCGCTTGCTAAACCTTCCTCACCTGCAAGACGAAGCCATCGAGGCGGATTCGTCTGTCGAGCGCGACTTTGTGCATTGTGCGGCTTTGTTCACCTTGACCAGGGCTATCAAAGCGCAGCCTTTCAAGCTCAGCCTGAAAGCATCAAGCTACACCCCAGACTTTGCGGTGAAGTTTGCAGATGGGTCCTGTGCTGTCGTCGAGGTCAAGCCCGAAAAATTCGTGGACTCCTACCAGGAGTTGTTCGCTCACGCACGACGCCAGCTCGCGGAGCGTGGAATGCTGTTCTTCGTTGTTCGAGACACGAGGCTTCGGCATGGCGGCTTGATGGAGAGAGCATTGATCATCAGGCGCTACGCGAAAGGTGTCTGCCGACTTGCTGACCAGCAGTTGGCTAAAACCATGGTTGCAGAGGCTGGCGGTACCGTGAGCATCATGTCGCTCCGAGAGGCTGGCGTGCCCCTTGAAGTGATTTTGTATCTGGTAGCCCATAGGCAACTGATGCTTGGCGCTGATCTGCGCTATGAATCTAAGGACTTGGTGTACTTGCCGAATGTTGGTGAGGAAGGAGCGTGCCATGCACTTCAGTTTGGTCGCTGGCTTGACATTTAGGCAGGGTCAACGAACGCTTGAGCTGGTCCGTGAACTCGACAAAAGCGAGTACCTGATTGAGGATGTCATCACTCGTAGATCCTTTACGGCCACAGCGGCTCAACTGGTGAGCGGGTTTCACGATGGCAAATATCAGCTCATTAAACATAGCTCAGAACCGGTACCCCGCGGGCCCGATCTGTGGCCAGCGCTCGTTGACTTGGCTTCACTGACAGAGCACGAACGCAAAGGGTTAGAGCAGCGTCTTGCGTACATCAAGCAATTGAGGCGTTTACGCATTTCGAAGGGACAACGTGCAAAGGTGGCGCTGGCCATAAAAAAATTTGCCGAATTTAGAGGGGAGAAAGCACCCTCTGCATCTGCAGTAATGATGTGGGTGCGAAACTATGAAAGGAGCGGCAACAACCCGCTGGCTATTGTTGATAAGCACAGGGTGGGAAAGAGGGTCAAGCGACTGAGGAACGAGGCTGAAAAGATCGTTTGGCAAGTGCTCAAGCGCGAGTACTTCACGACGAAACAGCAATCAATCAAGCATGCTCACAGGCAGCTGGAAATCGCACTCAAGCGTGCTTATCAGCAGGGAATTCTGCAGTCAGACGAAGCGGCGGTGAGTTACCAAACAGTGGCACGCCGTATCAAAGACGTAGATTTTTATCACAGGATCGCCTCGCGACAGGGCCCCACGCAAGCGCGAATGCAGTGTCGCAGCGCGTTCCCTGAGGGAGTGGCTACCTATCCCTATCAGAAAGTGGAAATCGACCATACGCCACTCAATTGGGTTGTGATCTGTGACAGAACAGGCCTCCCCCTAGGGAGGCCCACGCTAACAGTGATGATTGATGCTTTCTCTGGCTATATTCTTGGATTTTACATCTCCTTTTATGGGCCGGGGCTAACATCAGTTTGCGGAGTGGTTCGCAATGCATTGCAACCTAAAGCAGACATGATTAAATCGTTGAAGTTGGAGAATGAATGGCTATCTTGCGGGTTGGGTGACGAATGGGTAATAGATAACGGTCTTGAATTTCATTCATTTGGCTTCAAAACGATGGCAATGAGTCTCGGCGTAGACTTGATGTTTTGCCGTGTTCGTACGCCTTGGCTGAAACCTCACGTAGAGCGGTTTTTTAGCACGCTAAATACATTGACTTTGACCAAGGGTCGCGTGACAAAGTCTGTAGGCAGCATACTAAGGATAGACCCCTACAAAGATGCTGCGATCACCTTCACAGATTTGATTAACGGTCTGCTGATGTTTGTTGTCGATGTATATCCGCATCAGCCAAATTGGCGAAAGATGGCGACTCCTTTTACTTTGTTTCAAGAAGGAATTGAACGTGTGCCACCAGCACGCTATCCTGGGACGTTAGATCAGCTACGGCTAGCAGCAGGTATGTCCAGGATGCTGACTGTGAATCAGGGCGGAATTGAATTCACTGGATTGCCCTACGGTAGCTATGCGTTTAAAGACGTTTTCAAGAGGCATGGAAGTAAATTGAAGCTCTTGTGCAAATGGGATCCTGATGATATTTCCACATTGCATTTTTTAGATCCAGATGGTGTGACATGGCATGAAGCGCAGTGTCGTTGGCCGCAATATGCTAGTGGCCTTAGTTTCAATCAACATCGCTTGATTAGAAAGTTCGCTAAAGAAGACCTTCAGTCCGTCGATCGTATGGACTCACTTGCACGCGCCCGGCAGCGTTTGCACGACCACTGGCTCGATGCAACGAGTCGGCGAGGCCGAGTTGACGCGTTGACGGCGGGACGGTATGCCGACCTGACTTCACACAAAGTGATGTCTCCAAGCTCCGCACAATCCGTCTCGAAGGAGACGAGCGCAACTCAGTTGCTGTCAGAGTCGGAATACAAGTTGTCTGAGAAAGACATTCCGCAATTTGAAACATTTTCATTTTGACTATGGAAAATAGCGGTAAAAATAAATACTTTGATCAGTCGATGCAATTCGATGCGATTGCTTCTGATGATGAACTTCTTGAGGCACGCAGGTTGGCTACATATTCGGTTAATGCATTGCGTGTGGCAAAATCTGTTGATCGGACATTTGTGCTATTTCCTGCTGCAGTTCAAGCACTCACGTCGCTCGACAGGCTATTTCAGCTAGGCACTGAGTTTAATATGCCACAGGGAATGCGACTGGTCGGTCCTTCGGGTGTCGGAAAAACGGCATCTTTTGAGTATTTTCGTGCATCATTGCCGAATTCAGCTCTTTTTGCGCAAGGTATGGCTGCTATTAGTGTTCGGGTGCAGAATAAGCCAAGGACATCTCACCTTGTCCAAGCCATCCTCAACGCGATCCGCTACCCATTTAATTCGGGCTCAGCACGGCAGCTGTACATGCGTAGATCTCTCCTGTTCGACGCTCTCAAGAACTACAAAACGAGGCTGATCTGGCTCGATGAGGCTCAGCACCTGCTGTATCAGCGGCGCTCCGAGATGAGCAACGAATGGGAGAACGATGCTACCGAGTTTCTTAGAGAGCTGGTGGACGAATGTAAATTGAGTCTGGTTCTAGCTGGCACTTCTGAACTCGACAACTTGCCTGAGGTGGCGCCCCACCTTTCATCACGCGTTAGTGGCCGTGAGAGTATGGATAACTTCATCGCTGATGCGAATTGGGTGGGATTTGTTCGGGGATTCGTTAAACAATGTCAATCTTTCGATCTGACCTGTATGAATGATGTGCAGATGGCTATGCGTTTGCACATGGCCAGCGAGGGAAATCTACGCGCTTTCAAGCGCTTAGTTACCGAGGCAGTCCTCATTGCTTACGACTCCAATGATCGGCAAGTGGATAGAAAAGCGCTCCAGCGTGGTTTTCAAGGTGTTTTTGGTGCGGGGGCAGTGCGAGGTAATCCGTTTGTTTGATCTTCCCTTTCCATTTTGCCAAGAGTTATTCGATGATGAATCTGGTCTTGGTTTCTGCCTGCGTGTCGTGACTACCAATGGAGGCAAGTTGCACTTGCTACGAAAGATGTTGGGTATAGGGCGCTCTGTAAGGTTCAATGCGGTCCATGCACAAAAACTGGCCCCATTGCTTGGTGTGGATGCTTCAAGGCTTGCTTACAGGCTTCCCATTGCTGCTACCGTTGCACCTGGAGTGCCTAGACGATGCTACGGGCATGTTTTCAGAGTTGCTGGGCTGCTGAGGATGAGCCGTCCTCAGCTATGCGCTCTATGCATACAGGAAAGTGGCTATCTCAAAGCGCATTGGGACATTGGCCTGTCGAGTTGCTGTGTTAAGCATGGGCTTGGTTTCACTGACAAGTGCCTTCGCTGCGGATCTGCAGTTCGATGGGACCGCAGATCAGTGGAATGGGGTCACTGTGGACATCATCTTGGCCGAACCGGTACCTCTGTCGCAGATGGAAAACAGCTGCAGGTGCAGCGGTTGCTTGATGGGGTTTTCTACAGGCAACAACTGTCGCAAGTACTCGCGGAATTTAGCTTGCATCCTTGCATAGGTTTGTTATCCATGGATGGTCTGATACACACACTGTATGCTTTTGGCTTGCTCCATGGTCCATGGGCTGCCACAAGCGCAGGAGCGCTCGCCAAGTGCCTATCACCTGGCTATGCAAAAGCCATCGCTGCACGAGGCTTGGTGCGCCTTCAAGCTTGGTCCAACGAGTATCCATACGCCGGTGAAAAACTTGCTCCGGTAGTCGCGGCTGCCGCATTCATCAAAGTCATTGTCCATCCTGTCACACCGCAGGACAGAAGCATAGCACTGGGTATGTACGGCTCCATCTTCGGCCGACGTGAGCTTGAACAGCTGAAATCCCGGCACGCGGCACTCGGGCAGAAGAGCCTGTTCGAGGAAACTCTATGAAATTGGTTGGTGTGCCCGATACTTGCTGTGGCGAAAGCCCGGCATCCTGGCTTACACGCGCCGCGCTAAGTCAGGCTGTAAATTTACCGAGCTTGAAGTCACATCTTGGAGTTCCAACTAGATGCGACCCAGACATAACAGTTTTTGGAGGCGCGATTTGTAAGATTTCTAGAGTCTCTGGGTTGCCCGCGTCATCCTTTGCGCTCGCGGAGCACATCTTTGCTGGGCTGCGAAGTCTTGATCCATTAGGGCATAATTTTCTACTGTGGACTGAATGCCGTAAAGCCCGCTACAGATACTGTCCACTTTGTCTGGAAGAGCCTGGTTGTAAATTTTTCCCGCTGCATTGGCGTTTTAAAGCGTGGCGATGGTGTCCTGTTCACGACTGCTTGCTAGAGGACGTCTGCGCTCACTGCAGCGCACCTGTCACTCTCCCAGATACAATGATTAACGCGGGGCCGGATAAGCAAGGCGTCGCTACTTTGCAATACTGTTTGCAGTGTGCTAATCCGCTATCTTCAGGGCTAGGAAAAATCTTCCATCCGGTAGCCGACGATCTCCTTACCTCTGCAGAGCGGGTTTTCTTAATGAATGGCCGTGCGGTGTTGGCCGCTCTGCTTCACCGCTCAGTGTACTCGGATCAGTCGGATAAAAGACGACCACTTGCTTACTTGGAGACAATGAGAAAATTTGGAGTTCTTCCTCACGAATATTTTGAAATTCCTAGCTCTTTGTTGGAGAGGAGATTTTCTCAGCGATTTTAGTTGAAGCGACCGGGAGGTCTATGCTGATGCCGACTATCAAAGTGTTGTCAAACGGCCTGAAACTAAGTGAGAGGTGACTTGGCGCATCGCCATGCGATCCAGAAAGCGCCGCTTACTGCGTCCTGGCCAAACTGATCGATGCTCTGAACGCGCTTCTCGAGCACGTCAAGAAAGGCATTCGGGAAGCGAATAGCGATAGTGATTGCTTTCTTTCCATCTGACGTTCAGAGAACGGCATCATGGCCCTCACCGCGATCATCCAGCACACGGCCCAAGAGCCTGGAAATCTGCAGGGCTTTGATAAGAGTGCTTGGCTGAGCGACTGACTCGTGAACGCCGTCCCGGTATTCGGCTGCCGGCTGCCGGCTGCCCCTGGATGTTATGAAGGATCTTGGTAGCATGGGTCTAGCGCGCAACCATCCGCTACAGACTCCGCCTAACAGCTACCCTTATGCGTGACGCACATGCGATGACTTCTGGTCACAACGCGCCCTATGTACCGGCATCCACGCCTCGCAGCGCGGATGTGATCCTGTACTTGGACCTTGATGGCGTAGTCCACCATGAGAAGGTACTCTGGCATCCCCGCAAGGGCATCTACATGAGCCCATACCAAGCTCCTGGCCATGCGCTGTTTGAGTGGCTTCCCATTCTGGAAGAGGAACTGGCGCCATATCCCTCTGTGGCCTTGGTGCTGAGCAGCACCTGGTGCATTCGCCCAGGTTACGCCAAGACGCTTCAGCGGCTGCCTGAGCGACTGCGCGCGCGATTCATCGGCGGCACATACCACAAGCGTGTCCATGGGGCTGATCCTTGGAACCTAGCGTCGTTCCAGAGCACCCCGCGAGGCATGCAGATCTTGGCAGACGTGCAGCGGAGAAAACCGCGCCACTGGATCGCCCTGGACGATGACATTGAGGACTGGCCTCCGCTCGCTATCAGCAACTTGGTAGCTTGTGACGGCACCACCGGGCTTTCCGACCCGGAAGTGCGACATCAACTACGGCAGCAATTAAGGCAAAGTGCGACAGCATGAAAGGCCTCTGAGCGTGAAAGATTGCGCCTAAATTTGCGGATCACTAAAACAGTGTAAGCCCATGATTTTTATGAGATTTTATGCAAAACCAAGGAACTCATTGCGGCTAAGTATTTGGCTATTTCACCCGTTCCCCATGTTCCATGGGCCTGCTGGTAGGCGGGCGCTCAAGCTGAGCAGCCTTGCGGTCTGCAAGCGCTTGAGCAGTGGATCCTGAAATGCGCGGTCGTACTGTCGGCCGTTGAAATTTCAGTGATGAGGACAACTCACCAGCATCGACCAGCCCACGATGCGACGGGAGCCCAGGCCCGGTATCGCGACCACATAAAGCCTACGTTGTGCCGACCAGATGCGGGGAAGTTGGCCTTGTCGGAGCAAGCGGCGGCGAATCGTGTGGAGATGCCCCGTCTCATCCGCGCCTATAACATTTCCGACATTAAGACTGTGCGTCTTCAAAGTCTGCGGGATGGCCGCCCCGCCAGCGCCAAGCCGACGAAAGTCACGCGGGCAGAAAGCGATGATGAATTCTTGATTGGCAGCATCGCGCGCTTGCGTCCGACTTGATCAGACAACCCATCAACGGCCTGGATGATACTGGGCTGCTGCCGGTTTCATGTGCAATAACAAGGTGTCATCGAAACCGGTACCAGCTCAAGCAGCACCGGTTCTGAACAGTACAGCTAGAGCTGTAGGAGGCAGTTGCGAACAGCTTTCATGTGCTGGATTTGCATCCTACTCTGCGCCTGAACACGGAGGACGTGATCAGTCAGCGGAGAAATCCCCTCGCCAAGGGTAAGCGGCTGATGGTCATGGACCAATTCACCCTCCTGCAGATCGGTTTCTCGCGTTGCTTTGCATGCAAGTGGCTCGGTTACCCGGGTATCGGCGACCTTACGAAGAGCGAATTTGTGCAATGACTACAAATATGTAATCATGAAATAAATTGTGAAATTTCACGTTCGCGAGGCGATTCGCGAAATAATAAATTTCAAATCAACAGAACTCAGTACCCTACAGAAATGATGGGGATCTTCGGCCACATTGAAGTGGCACTGAAGGGAGACCCAAGTTGACCACCATTTTCAAAAAATACAACAGAGGCTTTACCCTAAATTACGAGAAAATGACACTGGCGTGACGAAAATGCAAGAAATAGTGGGTTTGATGATCACCTTATAAAACCAAAAAACGTACCCAAGAAAAATTATCAGTTGCAAAATAGGATGTATTTTTAATGAAATCTGAACACAATCAAACACATGCAGACAAAGAAATGTCTGAAATAAACAACGATGGAGATTTGACAGATCTACTTGGAGAACTCCGCATTCTACTTCCTAGCTCACAGCTACTGTCCGCATTTTTGATAACAGTACCTTTCATGCCAAGATTCGATGCAATCGCTTACACGGAAAAATGGGTATTCTTGGCGACATTCCTCTTGGCAGTGATGAGCTTGATACTACTAAGTGCAACCGCCGTCCAGCATCGACTAATTCGACCGCTGATTGACAGACCTCGCTTCAAAACATTTGCATCTCGTCAGATTCTGGCGGGCGCGGTAACGCTTGCTATCGCGCTGATATCAGGCACACAACTTGTTCTTTCAACCATATTTGGTCATTTCGTGGGCAGCATAGCTGCGGCGTTGATCGCTGTTTTGATTCTTACGACATGGTGGTGGTTACCGCGTCACTGGAAAGAGGCTGGAAGATTATGAGAGAATTCCCTTTCTCTTGTCGCTGAGGTATATCTGGCAAAAATCGTGCTCGGGCTCTCATTTATCGGTACTGTGTAAGCTGGTCTGTTGCTGCACGTTGGATCCAGCGTCAACCATGTTACCGTTCTATCCTTCGGTGCCCCGTAGTGGCTGGAAGGGAGTCAGTTGGAATCAGCCAAGAAAGGGGGTTCACCGAGTGCCGCCCGCAGGCTCGCTATCGACTCAAGTGGCGATCGTCTATTTTTCGTTGAGCTAATATTTCCGCGAAGGGAGAGCAATGACGCTAACAGCCTTCTCAATTACTCGCACCGGCGAGTTCGACGTCGACCAAATTCTGGAAAAACTTAGTGCAGAAACAGGCCATGCCTACATGTCCGTTGAGAGAATTCCTGATGAGTGGCGAGCCCATCTTCGCGCTGATCTCAAGTGCCCAGACTGCTCGGTGACAGGGGCCGAGGTTGTTCGTTCCGTCGTCGCGGGCAAGTCCGGTAAGCCCAAAAGGCAGTCATTCTTCAGATTCACGACACCAGGTCACCACCCCTTTTGCGACTACGCCAACCCAGATGCGACGAATGCCGTACCCGAAACCCTAGTAGCTTTCAGTGAGTCACGGTCGAATCTGACGCGAGCGGTGAGGGATCTTGTGTGCACCGGGATCGAGGTAGGCAGCTTCAGCCAAGGTTCCATTCGTTCCATGCGGGATTGGTTTTTCAACAAGAAGGTCGAGTCGATGTTTGTGGTCTCCCTAGACCCGCGAACGTATCCGTGGATCGATGCACTGCGGGAGAACGCATTTCACGCTCGCGGCGCCTTGCCGACGGATGTAGAGATCACGCCAGAGATCGCCGAACTGCCCAACTTTAACTGGAGGGCCCAGGCAGCTCGCCTAGTTCAAGCCCGCTATCCCCAGCACCAGGCGAACATGCGCGCTTTGATAGACCAGCACATTGGCCTGTTCGGCGCGAGCGGAAAGCGGTCGGAGAGCTTGGCCAGGCGCTACGCCGGCAGGCCAGTTTTCAACCCTACGGTGCTGGCCTCCGAATATAGGAAGACCCTGGCCTTGTCGGAATTCATCGCTCATACGCACCCCCCATTGAATGCGGTCAAAGACACTAGTTCGAGCACGGGCAGTGTGCTCGCCTTGTCAGCATTGCTGCTGTTCGGACGAGACTGGGATATCAGCAAGGCGATCGCAGATTTCGCCAAGATCTCACCGGCGGTGGGTACTGCAGACCAGCAGCTCGGGAACGTAATGGGATTGAACCCTTTCCACGACTACGAAGCCTGGGCCGCACTAAAAAAGCTGCAGGACCTGAACATCCAGGTGCCGAAAGACATCGACATCAAGGCCGAGCGAGTCGTGGTGGAGGCGGCATTACGTGCGAAGTTCGGTGTATCGCCGCCCGGCGATTGATCGGCCATTTGCGAGCGAGTCTCGCGCCGCAGCAGTTCTCGGCTAAGAGCGGTCGGCACTGGCAGACTTCCGAGCGACAGCTTCAGGCGGTCATCGTGTTGTATCGACCAGTTGAATTCACACGCCCGCAAGGTCAGGGAGCTCTGGGGGGCACACCTGAGCATTGATGATCAGGAACTCCTGCTGCTGCCACGGACTTTGTCACTGGATACGGACTCCACGTCATTGGAAGGCCATCGGGAAAATCTGGCCTTGCTGCTCGAGAGCCGTGATCTACGCCGAATCCCCGTGAGCGAGAGCAGCTTCGTGTATGACGAAGTTGCCTTTCAGTGGCTTGCGCAGGGCAGACTGGACTTCAATCGGCAAACGTTTCGCGAGGCCTGCAAGCGTGAGGGGTTGTTGGATGGCGACGGCGAGCTCATGGGCTGTTCGGTGTGAAATCATTCGAGCACCCTTTCAATTGCCAGGAGGATCGTTGCATGGTGATGCTTGATCTGATCACTCACTTCGACGAACGTGCTATCCGCGACGAACTCGCTCTATCCCAAGCTCAAGGGCTTTGTGCAGGCTTAGGCCACTGGCACCCAACATCGCTGACTAAGTCTTGATGCGCACATTACACTGGCCTTCGCTACAGGATTAGTGCTGGACATCAAGGCTGACCGCGATGTCGAGATCGAGCAAAGAGCCATTCATCGAAATGTCTGGAACTCGAACGACACACCTCGCGATCCATCTTGGCCAGGAAGGCATTTCGACCAAAGGCACAAACCCCATCGATCACGGCGTTTACGCGTTCAAGCTCGCGTGCTCCTGGCCGCCCGTCAGATCTCGAAAGAGGTCCGATCCGCAGCATCCTTGATCCAGTTGGGCGGCTTGCCACGCCCCGTCCACGTAGCGCCGGTACCAGGATCGCGGTACTTGGCCGCGCCAGCCGAAGCTTTGCGTTTGGAGCCTCCGAACACATCGTCTGGAGTCAGGTGGAATTCCTCGATCAGGCTGCGCACGCGGGCGACCACGCCAGACTTTTCTGTGGCCAGAGCGTGGGCAATCTTGGCTTCAAGTTCAGCCTTCTGCTGAAGAAGTGTCTTGTAATCGGATGTCATGGTGTTCCTTAAATTTGCATGCTAGCAAATTGCTAATTTTAAGGGTTTCTAGCCAAGGATGCTTTCATTTCAGCGGGGCTAGAGAGCGAAATTTTGCTGCGCCCGCCTCATACTCAAGCACACCTCACACACACGAGAGTCATACACCCAATCTGAGCAGGACAAAAATGTCATGCTAACGACCATGTTCGCTCATGTTCGCTCATGGTCGCATGCTGGGCGTGGCCTCCGTCAACGGAAATGGAAGCTTCGGAGCAATCCATTGATAGTCTTCAGCCAGGATATTTAACTTACTACTTTTTCCCTCCCATTGCAGCGAGAGTAAATCCGCAATTGTCCAAGAGGCCCAGTCAGACCTAAATCCTCTATCACCAAGGTTATCCGGACTATTACTCTCAATTTTATTGCGCCAAATTATGGTCGGAATACGATAGCCAGACTCAGTTGAAGGGCTGTGACCAACCTTATTTAGTAGATGTCCAACCTCTTGGCCATGATCAGATAGGTACATCCAGGCCTGATAATCTGAACTACTTTCTGAAGTTTTCATCAGATCCAGTGTTTTGGCAATTACCGAATCATGATACAAGAGTGCGGCGTCATACTGCTCTCTGAAACCACGCACCCAAAATGATCTATGCTTAGCCTCCATCTCCCGATCTACATCATCAGTTGTATCATCAAAAGGGTTCTCATTTTTCGGGTAGCGAAGACTGTAATGAGGATGTGCACCAAGCAAATGCACAACAATAAATTTATTCTCCGCCCCATCCTTTAGAGCTTCTTCCAAAAGATTCAGAGTCTCGCCATCCAATGAGGATGATGAGCGACCAGGCGTGCGGTTGATCAACTCGACTATGTCTGCATAGCTTGCATGCCGCGATTCAATTGCAACATCATCATGATTGCTTACCCACCACGTCTTATAACCCGCGGCTCGAGCCATGGCCAAAAGGTGCAATGAATTATCAGTAGAAGCGGCCTGCAATGAAAACATCCGTTCAAACGCAGGTATTGTGCTTGCATCCAATGACCAAGAATTACGGAATATCACCATATTTCTACCCGCATCCCTCCGCTTTAGCGAGAGCATCGGCGTGGTATTTCTTGGGTAGCCATATATCCCCAAATTATCTCTATTAATACTATCCGCAATTACGAGAACAATTGTGGAGCTCCCTTTGCGCTCAACTTTTGGCGCCAGTGTCTTCGCTCTCGTGAACTGCTCTTCACGGATGGCAACTTGGTTTGCCCATTCTGCCTGAACAAGTGAAATAGACTCCTGCCAGTTTTTCCAGAAAATTATTGGATGCAACTTCCTCCACGGCTTATTGACATGGGCAACCAGACTAAATGTCATCAGCAAGACGACGATGAACCAAATAGCCTTGGAGTAGCTCCTTGGCGCTGAATCAACCGAGATCAAGAGAACCAAAGAAAGGGTCGCCAGAAAAAAAAACAGCAACCCCAAGCATATCAACAACACTGAATTTGCAAATGCATACTCAATGCTCTCTCGGAGATTTGTATTCGCCACTGCATTTAAAACAAGTGCGCTATCAGGCGCGGCGTCATAGGCCTCTCTCAGATAATATCGAGCGATTCCATCCACATAAAATGCCAAGGTCACAAACCAAACGAAGGTCTTGCCGATCCAAGACGGACCTCCACTATTGGCAAAGAGAAAAATCAGAAAGCAATATGGCAGGTACAAAACCAATAGCTTTACCAATCTCAGTCCTTCATGACCAATACTTAATGCAGAGAAAACAGAAAGAAGTATTATTGCAAATACAAGTTCCGGCTTCTTAATTGTGCACCACACTCTATCCCCAAAATTCTTCACCATCTCGATCATCTTACTCTCAGGGCATCATATTTTGACAAAAACGACCTACGCGTCATCACTAATCTGCGGGAATATCAACCCGATACTGGTCACTCCCGCCTCAGATCTTGCAAACACATCGCCCTGATGTAACCTAGCAATTGCAGCAACAATTGCCAGTCCTAGTCCGTGATTGCTTCTAGCCTGCGTCCTAGAAGAATCTGCTCGGTAAAATCGATCAAATAGTCTTGGAAGGTGAGAGGGATCTATAGTCTGGCCTTCGTTAGTGACTGTCAACTGGATACGATGTGCATTTATAGTGGATGGGCTTCGAGCAGACGCAATCATCCGGATATCAACAATTATCTTGCTACCTCTTGAGGCATATCGCGTAGCATTCCCCAAAAGATTCGAAAGTGCACGACGCAATAAGCTCGCATCCAAGATACCTTTTGCTTCGCCCTGTATGGCCACCTCTAAACCAGCGTCCAGAAGAGACGCTTCGTGGAATTCAATAACCTCGCGAGCGAGCTCAGCGAGACTGCTTACCCCCATTCGCCGAGCACCATTCCCTCTATCTGCGTTTGAGAGGAAAAGCATATCGGCAATGATGCTAGCCATTCTGTGCAAATCCTCCAAATTGGAAGATAGAACATCAACCAGTTCATCCGAAGTTCTCTGTTTTCGTAGTGCCAGCTCCGCGCTACTTATCAGAGTTGACAAAGGTGTATTCAGCTCGTGTGCCACGTCCGCGTTAAAAGATTCCATCTGCTTGTAAGCAACAGACAACCTATCCAAGAGGTCATTAATTTGCCATATCAAGGGCATCAATTCTTGAGGCTGCTGGCTGTCGTCCAATCTCTTTATCAAATTTTGAGCAGATACCTGTCGTGTCTGTGCGATCAAAAGGCTAATTGGCGACAGCCCCTTCTTCACCAACCAGATGCTAGAAATAGAAACAATCAAAGTACTAACGATAGCTGCTATACCAAGCGTCCATGCCAAATGGCGCAAAATCATATTATCCGGGGCGCGATCCAATATCAGTGTTACAGCTATTTCTTGGGGGCTAGAACCTGGGCTTGATAATTTCACAGAGAACTCGCGTTCGATGGTGTTTTCTCTGTGACGCAGCAGTTCAAAAAGAACTTCCCTATTTCCGCCATATTTTCGCACCACCAATGACAAGTCGTCGTGCCCGCTCAAAAAATCCAACAATGAATTCTGCAGCGATTCCGAATTTATGTGTAGTTTGCTCTCATTAAGCAAACGTTCCAGTGCTATTTGCTTGTCATTAAGGGCATCGGTTTGCTTTATATGAAGTGTTTGTGATATGACAAGATAAACAGCCACGCAAACTATTCCAAGCCCAAAAATAGTTTGCATAGCTAGAGAAATAGACAAACGCGCCGACAAAGGGCGCGTTGCTTTTTTTGCTCTTCCTTGTTTAATCATCTTGATTCCAAAATATAGCCCATTCCGCGAATGGTATGCAGCAATGGCTTATCAAACGGCTCATCAATTTTCATCCTTAGCCTTCTAATGGCCACCTCGACGACATTTGAATCTGCCTCGAAATTTATTGACCAGACCTGAGCTGCTAGTTCAGCTCGAGAAATAACCTGTCCTTGTCTACGCATCAACAGTATCAGCAAGCTATACTCTTTCGCACTTAGATCCAGTCTTTTCCCCGCGCGAAATGCGCGCTGCCTGGCAAGATCTATTTCCAAGTCGTGCATTCTCAATATTGTCGCAACATTTGCCGCACCGCTCAATGAAGGATTTCTGCGGAGCAATACCCTTATTCTCGCGATCAATTCGGAAAATGCAAACGGCTTGACCATATAGTCATCAGCACCGCTTTTCAAGCCGGTCACTCTATCTTCAACTGAATCTCTTGCAGTAAGCATCAAAACAGCGGTTTGCTTTGATTGTCTCAAGGCCGCTAGAACAGCAAGGCCATCTATTCCAGGAAGAATGCCATCAAGAATAATTACATCGAAATCCTGGGTAGCCGCCTTATTTAGTCCCGAGATCCCGTCAAGTGCGAAATCTACAGCAAACCCTTCGTCGACCAACCCTCTGACAAGCTGGTCTACCAACTTTTCATCATCCTCAATTATTAGGATACTCATGGGGCGGATTGTGATCCCAGGGCCCTGGCACTTGGATGATAAATTTGTCATCTGATTATCAGGAAGCCGCCGGGAACGCTCCTCTATAGTGCCCTTCGCCCATACCTTGCGCTTGCGCATAAATATTTCAGGGCACTACAGCGACCGACAGGAACATGGATTCCGTCTGCGCAGGAGTTTCATACATGATCTTGGTAACCACACGTGGCAAGGAGAGGCTTCGCACGAGCTTCTGCCAAACCTTGCTTGTCAGCATGTTGGTAGGGGCAGGCCTAGTCCACGCCGCACCCACGAGCTCAAGCAGCCTCACAACGGCCTCGAGCGAAGCACCGGCGGCGCCCTTGACATTGTCTGTCGCGGTCGCGCAAGCCTTAGCAACTCATCCGAGCTTGCGTGCGGCTCAGTTCGGACTTGAGGCCAGCGACGGCGCAGTCCTTCAAAGCAAGTCTCGCCCCAACCCCGAGCTCTCCTACACTCAAGAAGATACACGTAGCCGTACCAAAACATCAACCGTTCAGTGGAATCAGTTGGTTGAAGTCGGAGGCAAGCGAGACGCACGTATGCGCATCGCGGAACGCGGGCGTGACGTCGCGCAAGCCGGGGTGGCCGCCACCCGTGCAAAAATCCGTGCCGACGTGCGCGCAACTTTCTACAGTCTTTTAGCGGCCCAGGAGCGGGTGACTGTTGCAAAGCAAACAGTGGAAATAGTTAGGAATGCCCGCGAAGCGGCAGCAAAGCGGGTTGCAGCCGGCAAAGTGGCTCCGCTTGAAGAAAGCAGGGCAAAGGTTGCTGAGTCTGGTGCTGAACTCGAGCAGGGTAAAGCGGAGTCGGACCTGCGTGTTGCTCGGCAGCAGATGCAGGCTCTACTAGGAGGGCAAGACTTCTCCTTTGGACCAGCGCTTGGTACCTTCGAGATCGCTCCTGAAGCACCTGCTGCATCGGAACTGTTGGCCCAGTTGGAGGACTCCCCATCCATCAGGCAGGCACGCTCTATGCTGGAGCAAAGCCGCGCATCAGCAGATCTAGAGCGTGCAAAGCGCTTGCCTGATCCGACCTTGAGCTTGGGTGTGAGGCGCGCGCAGGAGGTGGGGCGTAACCAACTTGTTTTTGGAATTTCGATACCACTTCCGGTGCTGGACACCAACCGCGGTAACCAGATCCAAGCACTGCGCCTTGCCGATCAAGCTGAAGAGAAGCTTCAAGCGCTGCGCGTCCAGATGCAGACAGATGTGTTTCAAGCCCGTGAGCAACTGGAAACCAGCCGTCGCCTTGCACAACAGCTATCAACCCAAGTACTGCCGACAGCACAAACTGCTTATGAAGCAGCCGTGAAGGGCTTTTCACTTGGAAAGTTTAGCTACCTCGACGTGCTGGACGCACAGCGCACATGGTTCGACGCGCGTAGCCAGTATCTAAGCCAGCTGCTGTCCACCCATAGCTCCGTCGCGGACCTCGAACGTCTGCTCGGATCGCAAGCTGATCAGTAAACCATTGAGCCGCCAAATGAAAACGAACTCTTCTTCAAGTTCTAGCCGTACGCCAACCGTCATAGCGATTGTGAGCATCCTGTCTGTAGGGGTTCTCGCAGCGACGCTGATTTTACGTTCAGGCAACTCGAGCTCCCCTGACTCCAGCGGACAGACCACTCAGTCCCAGGAGCACGGTCATGGCGAGGCCGCAGGCCATGCTGATCAAGAACATCATGGGGAGAAGGCTGCCAAGTCCCACAGCGATGACAAAGGCCATGCTGATGGTGAGCATCATGAAGAGGGCGATGGCAACAAGGCCAAGCCAGAAGCTTCCGCCAAGCCCGGCGCCGAAGCTGGTCATGACGAAGATGAAGGATTGATCCCGATGGATGCCCAACGCATCCAGGTTGCCGGCCTCAAGGCCGCTCAAGCTGGACCATCGGTTATCCGTAGCGTGTTGCAACTGCCTGGAGAGATTCGCTTTAACGAAGACCGCACCGCTCACGTGGTACCCCGAGTTGCCGGCGTCGCGGAAAGCGTGCCAGCCAACTTAGGTCAAAACGTTAAAAAGGGCCAGCTGCTGGCTGTTCTGAGCAGCGTTGCAGTGTCGGAGCAGCGCAGCGAACTGTTGGGCGCGCAAAAGCGTTTGGCACTCGCCCGAACCACCTATCAGCGTGAAAAGCAGCTTTGGGAGGAAAAGGTTTCGGCGGAGCAGGACTATCTGCAGGCCCAACAGGTACTACGCGAAGCTGAGATCGCGGTCTCCAACGCTCAGCAAAAGTTGGCAGCTACTGGTGCAGGCGCTGGCGCGGGCGCAGGGCTCAATCGCTTCGAACTACGGGCACCATTTGACGGTGTGATCGTGGAGAAGCACCTGTCTATCGGTGAGGCCGTTCAGGACACCACGCAAGTCTTCACGATCTCCGACCTTCGTTCTGTGTGGGCCGAGATGAGAGTCTCCGCCCCCGATCTGCCCTCAGTGCGTGTTGGCGAAAAGGCAACGGTTCGCGCGACAGCATTTGAATCTGCAGCGACGGGCGAAGTCTCCTATGTCGGCGCGCTCATCGGACAGGACACGCGAACTGCCCCAGCCCGTATCACCTTGCCGAACCCAGACGGTGCCTGGCGCCCAGGTCTGTTTGTGAATGTGGAGGTCACAGCATCCTCGCAGGAAGCCGCGCTCACCGTTGTGTCCACCGCAATTCAGCGCATCGAAAACCAAAAGACAGTGGTGTTCGTTCCAGTGCAAGGCGGCTTCCGGGCACAGCCGGTTCGAATCGGACGTACGGACTCCAAAAATACGGAAATCTTGGAAGGCCTCAAGCCTGGCCAAGCGTACGTGGCCGAAGGGAGTTTCCTCCTGAAGGCGGAGCTCGGCAAAGCCACGGCTGAACATGCTCATTGAGGCGGGGACCGGAGAACTACATGTTTGAACGCATCATCCGCTTTGCCATTGAGCAGCGCTGGCTTGTGCTGCTCGCCGTTTTCGGCATGGCAGCACTGGGCATCTTTAGCTACCAGCGCCTGGCCATCGACGCTGTGCCCGACATCACCAATGTCCAGGTGCAGATCAACACCCAGGCTCCCGGCTACTCTCCGCTGGAGACTGAGCAGCGCGTCACCTACCCGATAGAAACGGTGATGGCTGGACTGCCGAACCTGGAGCAGACGCGCTCGCTGTCGCGCTACGGCCTGTCTCAGGTTACCGTAGTGTTCAAGGACGGCACGGACATCTACTTCGCGCGCCAGCTCGTGGGCGAACGCATGCAACAGGCCCGAGAGAGCCTGCCAGACGGCGTGTCTCCCACCTTAGGGCCGATATCGACTGGCCTAGGAGAGATCTATCTCTGGACCGTTGAGGCGGAGGAAAACGCCAAAAAGCCCGATGGGTCTCCCTACACTCCTATGGACTTGCGGGAGATCCAGGATTGGGTGATCAAACCTCAGCTGCGCAACGTGCCAGGCGTTACTGAGATCAACTCAATTGGTGGCTACGCGAAGGAGTACCTCGTCGCGCCCTCTCCTGAGAAGCTCTCTGCCTACGGCTTCACACTGGCCGACATCGTGGCGGCGCTGCAGCGCAACAATGCAAACGTCGGCGCTGGCTACATCGAGCGCCAAGGCGAGCAATATTTGATCCGTGCGCCTGGTCAAGTTAAGGGCATCGCAGACATCCGTGAGGTCATCGTTGGCTCTGCACAGGGTCAGCCTATTCGCATCCGTGACTTGGCAGAAGTGGGCCTCGGCCGCGAGCTGCGCACTGGCGCAGCCACCGACAACGGTCGCGAGGTAGTGCTGGGAACGGTGTTCATGCTGATTGGAGAGAACAGCCGAAAGGTTTCCCAGGCCGTCGATATTCGTATGCGGGAAATTAACCGCAACTTGCCCGAAGGCGTCAAAGCCGTAACGGTCTACGACCGTACGAACCTGGTGGACAAGGCCATTGCCACCGTCAAAAAGAACTTGCTCGAAGGCGCCGCCCTGGTGGTGGTCATCCTCTTCCTGTTCCTGGGTAACCTGCGCGCGGCGCTGATCACAGCGTTGATCATCCCACTGTCCATGTTGTTCACCTTCACCGGAATGGTGTACTACAAAGTCAGTGCCAACCTCATGAGCTTGGGAGCTCTCGACTTCGGCATCATCATCGATGGCGCCGTGGTGATCGTGGAAAACTGTGTACGCCGTTTGGCCCATGCGCAAGAAGCGCGCGGCCGCCCCTTGACTCGCAGTGAGCGGTTTCATGAAGTGTTTGCTGCCGCCAAGGAAGCTCGGCGTCCGTTGCTCTTCGGCCAGCTCATCATCATGGTGGTCTATCTGCCCATCTTTGCCCTCACAGGGGTGGAAGGCAAGATGTTCCATCCCATGGCGTTGACTGTGGTCATTGCCTTGGCCGGCGCCATGCTGCTGTCCATCACGTTCATTCCTGCGGCTGTGGCCCTGTTCATGGGCGACAAAGTGGCCGAAAAGGAAAACCGCATCATGGGCTGGGCTCGGCAGGCGTACTCGCCTGTGCTTGCCCGCGTTATGGCGGCTCCAGCAGTGGTGTTGACAGCAGCAGGCGTGGCGGTCGCGCTCAGCCTTCTGCTTGCGACGCGCCTTGGTAGCGAGTTCGCTCCTAATCTCAACGAGGGTGATTTCGCCATACAGGCGCTGCGCATACCAGGCACCAGCCTCACGCAGTCCTTGGAGATGCAGATCCAGATCGAAAATACTCTGAAAAAGGAGTTCCCCGAGATCGATCGAGTGTTCGCTCGTACAGGTACTGCCGAGATCGCTTCGGATCCGATGCCTCCCAACATCTCCGACGGCTACATCATGCTCAAGCCCAAGGACCAGTGGCCAGATCCATCTCGTTCACGCGATGACCTGCTCGCTGCCATCCAGAAGACTGCTGACGGAGTGCCAGGCAACAACTATGAGTTTTCGCAGCCGATTCAGCTTCGCTTCAACGAACTGATCTCGGGCGTGCGCAGCGACGTCGCCGTCAAGATCTTTGGTGACGACATGGCCGTCCTGGAGAAGAACGCCCAAACAGTGGCAGGGATGCTTCAGCAGATCCAAGGCGCCTCTGAGGTTAAGGTTGAACAGACGACAGGCCTGCCCATGCTCACCGTTCAAATTGACCGTGAGAAGGCTTCACGCTATGGGCTGAACATGGGTGACGTACAGGACACCATCAGCGTTGCGTTGGGCGGAGGAGAAGCGGGGATCGTGTTCGAAGGCGATAAGCGCTTCGACATTCAAGTGCGCCTGCCGGAGAACATCCGCAATGACGTGGAAGCGCTGAGCCGCCTTCCCATCGCCTTGCCAAAGGGAGCAGATGGCCGAGTTGGCTTCGTCCCTTTGTCTTCCGTTGCGACCTTTGAGACGGCGCCTGGTCCCAACCAAGTCAGCCGAGAGGATGGGAAACGACGCATCGTCGTCAGCGCAAACGTGCGCGGACGTGACATCGGGTCCTTTGTGGGCGAAGCAGAGCAGCGCCTGGAGAGCTTGCAACTGCCGGCTGGCTACTGGACCCGTTGGGGAGGTACGTTTGAGAACCTGGAGTCCGCTCGACAGAGACTTCTGATCGTCGTACCCGTTGCACTTTTGATGGTGTTCGTGCTGCTCTTCGCAATGTTCGGCAACGTTCGTGACGGCCTCATCGTCTTCACGGGTATTCCGTTTGCGCTAACGGGAGGCATCTTGGCGCTATGGCTGCGCGACATCCCGTTGTCGATTACGGCAGCTGTGGGTTTTATCGCGCTATCCGGTGTGGCAGTGCTCAACGGCCTGGTGATGATCTCCTACTTCCGTACATTGCGTGAAGAGGGTCGAAACGTAGCTGACGCCGTGACTGAGGGAGCCCTGACCCGGCTGCGGCCGGTCTTGATGACCGCCCTGGTCGCCTCACTTGGGTTCGTCCCCATGGCCATCGCCACGGGTACTGGAGCTGAAGTGCAGCGTCCCCTGGCCACCGTGGTGATCGGAGGGATTCTGTCCTCAACGATCCTCACGCTCTTAGTGCTGCCTTTGCTGTACCGACTCATACACAGGAACGACCCTTCAGAAAGTGAAGGTCAAGGGAACCCCGAGAGTGGAGCATCGTCCTCTGGCGAGGTGGCGATCGTGTAACTGGGACAGCGATCGCCTTTTACAGGTCATGGCTTAATGCCATGGCCTTTTTTTGTGTCAACAAGATTACAGCTTTGTCACTGCAATGTGTGCGTCCTGTGGGGGGCATTTTTCTACAGTAGAGCCATCGACTTGAGATAGATCCAAATCTCGAGAAGAGAATCAAAACTCTGTTGAAAGGAAATCCAATGAAGCACCGTCGTTTTTACTCTGCATCTTTTATTGCAGCATTGGTCGCTTCGGCGGCGTTCGTTCTCCCTGGTACCGCCTCGGCAGAAAGCTACCAGCACCCTGCCAACAACGAAGCGGGGGTGAAGACTTACCCGGAGCATTTCAAGGGCGAAAAAACCCGTGAACAAGTTCAAGCTGAAGCTGCAGCGGCTGTCCGTGAGGGTGGTACCAATCGTTTTAATACGGGAGTTTACCCGGCGGCCTCGAAGCAACCTACTACAGGCAAGACACGCGAAGAAGTAATTAACGAGCTGCTGAGGGAAACTCCTGCTG
Source organism: Delftia sp. (assembly GCF_059499305.1). NCBI lineage: Bacteria > Pseudomonadati > Pseudomonadota > Betaproteobacteria > Burkholderiales > Comamonadaceae > Delftia > Delftia sp. Next base: position 22,670 of record NZ_JCABYI010000030.1, on the reverse strand, counting down.
AGCGCGACGCCCGTCAGCGTTCGATGGGCGGTTAAGCACGAAATCGCTTAACACGACAGCCGTATACCATCAAAAAAGACGTGGCTATCTGTCATCAGCAATGACAAAATAGTCGCGCATAGAAAAGCAGATTATGCCTTCCTCTTTAGAACAACGTTCTCTTGAGGAAGGCTTTCTGCGTTTGGCTCAAGCAAAAGAGCTAGTCATGAAAAATAATAATCAAAGCTTTCTACAGAAAATATCAGCGCACCTGACAGTTGGCCCAGCTCTTTTAATCATTGCGACAGGACTGTGGATCGCGACCATTGGAAATATTCCATTGTGGAAAGCTCTGAGCCAACTGCCTGAAGGTGTCGATGCCAAGTTCTTTACAGGGTTTCTAACGGCAGTCGCTGCATTAAATATATCACTCATCGCAATCTTCGCCTGGGGACGGCTGCTAAAGCCAGTGTTGATTTTTTCGATACTTACAGCGTCTATCACAAGCTACTTCATGCTGAACTACGGGATAGTCATTGATCCCGGCATGGTGAGGAACACAATACAAACGGATGTGGCTGAGGCGAGCGATCTCGTAAGCGTACAAATGCTGCTTACCGTAGTTATGCTTTCTGCAGTACCGATCGCGTTCATATGTCTTGCGAATGTAAAGAAGACTACTGCAGTTGGGTCGTTAGCCACCTCCATTGCTTTGTCAGCAACGGGCTTAGTATTTTCAATTTTGTGCATATTTTTAATTTATCAGCCATTCTCCTCGACGATGAGAAATCATACAAAGATGAGATATCTGATAAACCCACTAAATACCTTTTACTCAACAATTAAGGTTGCCACAAATCCATTAGAACGGACAAATGCTGAGCTTTCTAAAATAGGCCAAGACGCCAAAATAATTACACCCCCTGCAGAAACTACAGCCGCGCCCATCCTACTACTAGTAGTCGGTGAAACTGCACGATCAGAAAGCTTTGGATTAAACGGGTACGAAAGGAATACAACTCCGCAGTTGTCCCAACGTACAGATATCTTCTCATCGAAAAATGCTTGGTCTTGCGGGACGAGTACAGCTGAGTCGCTTCCCTGCATGTTCTCTCACATGAGTAGAGAAAAATATTTCTCCAGAAAGCAAAATTACGAAAACATGCTCGATGTCTTGAGTCGCGCCGGGCTATCCGTCTTCTGGCTCGACAACCAGTCCGGGTGCAAGGGCATTTGCGCAAGGGTCGCAAACGAACAATTCAAGCATCAACCAAACAACCCTCTATGTGACAAAGAAGGTGTTTGCCAAGATGCAGCCATGCTGGACTCTCTTGAAGAGCGTATTAAATGGCCTCCAACAAATACAGGAGATAAAGGCAAGGTGATCGTGCTTCACCAGATGGGTAGCCATGGACCCGCCTATTACAAGAGATCAAGCATGCAGAGAAAGCCTTTCCAGCCCGAATGCAAATCAGCATCTCTGCAGCAATGTACACAGCAAGAGGTTATAAACGCCTACGACAACAGTATTGTCGAAACGGATCACTTCATAAATAGCTCTATCGAGTGGCTGAAAAACAAATTCCCATCAACCCCCACTGCATTGATTTACGTCTCTGACCATGGAGAATCACTGGGTGAAAATAACATATATCTTCACGGCCTCCCATACTCAATAGCGCCCAACGTACAGAAAAATATACCGTGGATAGTTTGGCTCTCCGAATCCATGATGGCATCCAGACAAAAAAACCTATCCTGCATTGCAGAGAAAAACAACGACAGAGCCATTAGTCATGATAACTACTTTCATACTGTACTTGGATTAATGAACGTTCAAACAGATGTTTATGAGAAATCTCTAGACATCACTGCACCATGCATGAAGAAAGAGTCGGTCGCCAACATAACAAATATGTAACCCAATCAAATTAGCCAGTCCACTATCATATTTAACCAGTCTTTGACCGTCAACGATGAAATGGCAATCACCTCGAAAGAGGATTTTACTGGAGGCATGAAATGAGTGAAGTTCGTTTTGAAGATATAGCTCTAAAGATAAGAACTCAAAGACTTGCGATTATTGCAAGTAATATAGCCAACGCAGATACACCTGGGTACCAGGCAAAGGACCTTGATTTCAAAGAAGCACTTGAACGGAGCAACGCAACAATGCTGTCCGTTAGTAGCACCAGCAAGGGTCACATTCCCAGCTCTGAGATGAAATCTATTTATGACACACAAGTCGCCTTCCGTCCGGCATCACAAAATTCTCTCGACAGAAATACTGTCGACTTAGACCAAGAAAGAGCCAGCTTTATTGACAATGCAATTCGGACAGAGCTTGCAATGAAACAAGCGGTAGAAGAGTATTCTGAAATTGGCGATATGCTAGCCAAAATGATTAAATAATTAAATCTCGCTTCAAGGAAATTGAATCATGGGTATCAGTAAATGGCTATTTGGAAAAATTCAACATAACAATAATGGTGGCCATCACCAAAAAAATGGCGGTCATCACAATCAATACAATCAGCCCGCACAAAGGGGGAGTTATGGAGAAGTCGGATATGCATGTCCAACCTGTAGAACGATCAATTCAGCGACGAGCCGCTTCTGCCGACAATGCGGACTTTCATTAGTTTGCCAAGGTTGCGATGCAACTATCACGCCTGGCGCAAAATTTTGCCCTCAATGCGGACGCGCGGCTTCCTAAGTTGACGTTGCCTGCGCCAACTAGTACGCTGCGAAGCAAGTATCGATTTCTTCCTGTCTTCGCCTAAACATCATGACAAAAAAACTGCGTCTAGACATACCAGTAGTGCTGCCATCGATTTCCTCGAGCGAGGATCTTCTAGTAAGAAGATTGTTAAATGATATTGAAGGAAGGGATGGGGTTGAGAAAGTACATCTTGAGCCTGGACAGGATGGTGAATGGCCTAAGCTTTGCATACACTATGATTCAGATAAGCTGTCATTAGTTCGGATACGCGAACTAGTTCAAGCAGCTGGCTCCAGGATCACCGACCGATGGGGCCATTTTCTGCTCGAGTTAGATGGAATCAAGCACGCGCGCAAGGCCCAAACCGTTGAGGCCAAACTCAGCGAATTGAGTGGTGTTCTGGAAGTGCAAGTAAGCGCAACTGGACAAGTTCATATCGACTTCGACAAGTCAAAAATAAAAGAAGCTGATATTTTGGAGGCACTAAAAGAGTTGAACGTTACGCCAGTTCGGTCGAAGGCTGCTAATCCTTCTGCCCCAAAGGGTCACGAGCATTCAAAATCCGAATCGGATCATAAGCATGATCATGGGAATGGCATTTTGGGAGAAAATGCCGAGATGATTTTCGCGATCACCTGCGGCGCGCTACTAGGATTGGGGGTGGTCATTGAAAAATTTGTAGCCAATGCACCATCTTGGCTACCAATTAGCTGCTTCGTATTAGCATACTTTTTTGGTGGATTCTTCACCTTAAGAGAAGCAATAGAGAACCTCAAACTTAAGAGGTTTGAAATAGATACCCTCATGCTTGTAGCTGCAGCGGGCGCTGCTGCTCTGGGCTCTTGGGCAGAAGGTGCATTATTACTTTTTCTTTTCAGCATTGGTCATGCCCTCGAACACTACGCGATGGGCCGCGCCAAGCGTGCAATTGAAGCACTCGCAGAGCTAGCACCTGATAAAGCAACAGTTCGGAGAGACGGCGAGGCCCGCGAAATTCCTGTCGAAGAACTGGTCGTAGGCGACACTGTCCTCATTAAGCCAAATGAGCGCATTGCGGCCGATGGCTTCATCGTACGCGGCAACTCTGCCATCAACCAAGCTCCAGTTACCGGCGAAAGCATTCCAGTTGACAAACGAGCTGTTGCTGATATTGATAGAGCCAGAGCAAAGCCCGATATTGTCGGATCGGAATCAAAGGTTTTTGCCGGAACGATTAATGGAGCTAGTGGTATCGAAATTGAGGTAACCAAAAAATCCTCAGACTCAGCACTGGCCAGAGTCGTGAAAATGGTTAGCGAAGCCGAGACCTTGAAGTCACCGACTCAGCGCTTCACCGAGAAATTCGAGAAGGTATTTGTCCCAGCGGTTCTGCTGCTCGCATTTTTACTGCTTTTTGCGTGGGTTGTTGTTGACGAGTCATTCCGAGAGAGCTTCTACAGATCGATGGCTGTACTGGTCGCCGCCAGCCCATGTGCGCTCGCAATAGCCACACCAAGCGCTGTGCTGTCCGGTATAGCCCGCGCAGCTCGAGGAGGCGTACTGATCAAAGGTGGAGCTCCTCTAGAAGAACTTGGATCGCTGAACGCAATTGCCTTTGATAAAACCGGAACATTGACCGAAGGTCAGCCAAGGATTACCGATGTAGTACCGCTGGAAGGAGTTACGCAGGAAGAACTGCTAGAAGTGGCCATAGCAGTTGAGTCTCTCAGCGATCACCCTCTTGCTGTAGCAATTGTGAAAGATGCAGGCGCCCGCATCACCGTGCCGGTCCGCCTGAATGCCGTCGATCTCAACAATTTGATTGGCCGTGGAGTGAAGGCGACCATCGACTCCAAACCGGTTTGGATCGGTAAGGCCGAGATGTTCGGCACTGAGGGAATTCCCAGTCTAAGCAGTCAGTCAAAATTCATAATAGACAAACTCCGAGAAGATGGCCGAACAACAATGTTTGTTCGGTTTGATGATAAAGAGCTAGGAGCTATCGGTCTACTAGATACTCCGAGGCCTGGAGCGAAGGAAGCACTGCAAGAACTGCGTCGTCTAGGTATTTCCAGAATGATAATGATCTCTGGTGACCATCAAAAGGTTGCGGATGCGATTGCTAAAGAGGTGGGCCTAGACGAGGCTTGGGGTGACCTCATGCCAGAAGACAAAGTTAAGGCAATACGGGATCTAAAGAAAAATACTAAAGTCGCCATGGTTGGAGATGGTGTTAACGATGCCCCCGCCATGGCGAACTCCACTGTAGGAATTGCAATGGGAGCTGCCGGTTCCGACGTGGCTCTAGAAACAGCAGATGTCGCATTAATGGCAGATGATCTAAAGCACTTGCCTTTTGCGGTAGGCCTGAGTCGACACACCAGATCAGTCATACGACAGAATGTCTTCGTGAGCTTAGGCATAGTCGCGGTTCTAGTTCCGGCTACTATTATGGGACTCAGTATTGGTGCTGCGGTTGCGGTCCATGAAGGATCAACCCTATTAGTGGTTTTCAATGCACTACGTTTGCTAGCCTACAAGAAGCAGCAGGTTTGATCGGTGCTGACCACATAGTCTGAAAAACTGGCCCTTCGATACGGGCCAGTTCTAATTGGGGCATCGGCCCTGCAGTGCGGCCTCAGAATAAAAAATATGTTTCAAGAACAATTGGGAAATTATATAGATTCCCAGCGACACCAGTTTCTGATCACCCATATCTTCACACCATTCCTCCCAATAATTGCTATGTCATATGTGCTCATGGCAGGAGGAGGTGATCAATGGCTTGCTGATTCTATATACGGAATGCAAGGCCATGAATGGAGGTTTGTCGATAACTGGCTCGCGTCAACAATACTTCATCGAGGTGGAAAGATTGCAAGCATCCTTGCAGCAATAACAGTTTTCTGCCTCTACACTATATCTTTTCTTAAATGTGCGCCATACATTCGGTTGTGGAGAACGCCATTGTGCTATTTGCTGCTTACCATAATAGCGAGTGTGGTAGCAATAAGCTTATTAAAATCACTAACTAACATGGACTGCCCTTGGAGCCTGGTGGACTACGGAGGGGATCGCCCATTTGTAGGGCTATTTGAGACCAGGCCCTCAGGCCTCGGGCGAGGAAAATGCTTTCCTGCCGGGCATGCTAGTGCTGGATATGCATGGATTAGTCTCTATTTTTTCTACCTAATGGTTAAACCATCGTACCGATGGCTGGGCCTCGCCATTGGAATATTGTCCGGATTGATCTTTGGCCTGACGCAGCAGTTTCGAGGCGCTCATTTTGCATCCCATGACCTCTGGTCTTTAGCAATCTGCTGGTACATATCAGCACTGATGTACACCTTCTTCTCAAAATTTGAATCTCACCCCCGCAGCCACTATTGTGAAAAACAACTCTACCAAGCCTAATATTTTCGTCAATCAGCAGAAGAGCCGAAAAGGACTAAACCGACTAATTCACGCAACGCGTTACTCCTGGCGAGGCATCCTAGATGCTTGGCATGAAAAAGCATTCAGGCTAGAGTGCAAGATATTTGTCATATCCACACCTTTGGCATTGTTGATTGGAAACGGTTGGCTGGAGAAGTTTCTACTTATCGCAAGCATCTGGGTCTTGATGTTAATAGAAGTTCTCAATTCTGCTATCGAATCTGCAATAGACAGGGTAGGCTCCGAAGAGCACGAACTCTCTAGAAGAGCAAAGGACCTAGGTAGTGCGGCAGTGCTGATGGGCATACTGCTATGCTTGGCGCTATGGACGGCTACCATATACAACAACATCCGACTTTTCAATTAAAAATAGCCCACCTACGGTGGGCTATTTTTTAGATGGCAGACAGATTACCCACCATACTCATATTCATTGGGGGCAACAAACATCGACCTGCCTTGGGCATCAAAACCCTTGGGAGCAAATTTTGCAATCGGTACTTCAGAATGGTAAATTGAATCAGCCTTCCAGATGAACGTCTTTCCGTTGCTCGAAAACTGAATAATTTCTCCACAATTTATGTTTATTGGTTTTTTCTGAGAAAGGTCTATCGTTCGAAAATTCGGAGACTGAACCTCAGAGCCGTAGTAAGACTTTCCGGTAGGGAAAGTATCCGCCCATGCTTGGCTCGTAACGAGCATCATGGCAACAGCGGCAAGCGACAGAGTGGACTTCATTGGAGACTCCTTTCCTATAAAAAAATGCCATGGAGCGCTAACTCCATGGCATTCACTGTAACCGAGCCAACATTTAAATTTGCAAGCTGGACAGTTACTTTCCTGTCACATTGCAGACTGAAAACCTGGCTCTTTAGAAGGAATGACGAATACCGACTTCTGCGCCAGTAGAACTACCGCCTCCAGCCAGACCAGACGCCCCGCCGACCAAGCTGAAGTTCGCACCACCCTTGTTCGTGATACGGGCGATAGTGCCGTAGACAGCCGTACGAGTCGACATGTTGTGGACGTAGCCGATTGCGTACTTGTTAGCATCGCTCTGGTTGTACCCAACGGGGCCCTTACGCGAATCGGTGCGCACATAAGAAGCTCGGATGTAGTCCTTGCCCACAGGCACCGTCACACCAACTTGCCAGCGATCTTCTGAGCCCGCAGCACGAGAGCCATAAGTTCCAAAGGGCAGATCGTCACGCTGGAAATAACCCATCAGAGTCGCTACACCGAAGTTGTACGACGCTGCTGCACCATATTGCTTGAGCTTGGCACCAGCAGTCGTGACATCGGTTGCACCGTACGAAAGCGAGAGGCTCAGAGGACCGTTGTCATAGGCCAAACGCCCAGCCATGTGTCGACCAACTTTGGTCAGCGGATCTTCGTCCATAGCGTACATTGCTTCCGCTTGGAAACCCGCGAACTTCGGAGAGAAGTACTGAATGGCATTGTCGTAACGATAGTACGACGCGATTGTGCCAGGCAAGCGGCTGGTGACGTTGGAGCCGGCCAGGCCGATCACATTGAAGGGATCGAACTTGGTTGCATTGATGGAAGCAGGCGAGAAATCGCGACCCAGGCGAACTTCACCAAAATTGCCCATCAGGCTGATCGTCGAGCGACGCTGGAAGAATTTTCCCGTCGAGCTGAAGGTGCCGGTATCGGCATTAACGTCAGACTCAAGCCAGAAACCAGCTTTCAGGCCTCCGCCAAGATCTTCTACGCCACGAAAACCGAAGCGGCCGGACGACAGACCGCTGTTGTTCATCGTCAGGTTGCTTGGAAGATTGCTGTTGTTCACGTAACGCGTGTTCACGTCAACGATACCAAACAGGGTGACGGAGGATTGAGCACTTGCACTTGCAGCAATGCCTGCCAGCGACAACGCAACTATATGTTTGAGGTTCATGATCAGTTTCCTTAAGAAAGCGGTAGGTTGATGCCTGCTTAGGCCATCAAACGGAATCCTAAACGTCACACAAAAAAATATCGCTCAGTGAAAAGGAATGAGCATGTTTGCGCAAGCCAAAACTGCGCATTTCCATCGTTCATGAACCCTCTTTCCAACATCTCAAGCTGCAGATCTGATTTCTGATAGTTCCGAGGCATAGCGTTTCATGAAAATTGCAAATATGTCATTTTTTTGAGTGGAATATGCCATCACAAATTTGTTAGTGTCTTTGAAAAACTAGGATTCGGATTTTTTGCTCAACTTATAGTGATTCCGGGAGATGTGATGCGGAGAGAGGATTTACAGCTCAGGCAGCTTGCGAAGACTGGGGATACAGAGGCATGCTTAAAGCTTGGTGAAGCATATTTAACAGGCTCACCTGGGATAGCCAAAAATACTTCCATCGGGATTTCTTATCTCAGATTGGCGATCCCAAAAGCCGAACAAAGAGTTGCTTCCTGCTTAGCAAAAAATCTATCGCTCCGAGAGCTCATCAGCGAGGACCTGGCTTTCGCTCTTAGGCAAGCTGCTGAAGTGGATGAGATCGCTAGATTAAAGTTGTCAGCCTGGCACTTTCTTCGTTGCGAGCCAGATATGGGAATTTCCTGGCTACGCCGATGCCAGACCAGACTTATTGAGAGCAATGCTATCGATAGTCAAATTCCATCTGTTTCCAAGATATTGGAATCCTTATATGCACTACGTGTTATTAATCCGAAAGATGTCTCTTATGTCATCGAAAGCGAGGCTCGATCCGCACTAGATGAAAATCGCCTCGACAAGAGCATACAGATGATATCAATGCTCTCAATGAGCTGCCGATCTGTTGCGCTTGACCCAGTTTTTCATCAGCTGATATGCGACATTGTTGCGTATGCAGAGAAATTTAGGCGCGATTTGGGTTGTCTATCCAAGAGTATGATCGAGCAGAGCTTAGAGCGATGCTCTGCAAATGGCGATCTCAATGCGTGCCATATTTTGGGAAGATCACTAGCCGGATATCCATGCGGTCATTTACCGGCGGATCGACTTGTGCGCTCACAAAATCTCAGGAAATCCGTTGCACTCCTCTTGCGATGCGCCGATGCTGGCATGTCTATCGCTTGGCTGCATCTATTTAGAATTTGCTCCGATTACCGCAGCTCTGTAGCAAATCCAACAATGGCAAAATTTTGCCTCGAAAAGGCGGCAAAACATGGAATTGTAGAAGCAGAACGCTGCCTCGGAATAATTATTCTCAGAGAATCCTTGGATATAGATTCAATGGCAACCGGAATGAAGTTACTTCATTCTTCTGCCCACAAAGGGGATTCACTGGCTAAGACTTTGCTTTGCTCCTTCGTACTTCCTGTTTCTGGCTTAGAAGAAGATGCCGAAGCAGCAATATTAGAAATCCAAAGCGTTACTCCCATGCTGGCGATGCGACTGCGACTGGCAAGAGCTTTTGGACTGACAAAGCTCGAAGCCCTGTCCATGAATATTACAACCACCATTCGGCCATGGGGTTTGGTTTTAGAAAAGAACACCCTCGTTGCGAAGGGAAAGCTCTCCGAACCAAGAGTTATTCCTGCAACTAGCACTTATGCGATGAACTGCCTTGATATCGCATCAGCTCTTTTTACATCTAATTCGTTGGAGAGCACGATATTTGAAGGATCGCTTAGAGCGAGATCGCTGCAACTGAGGAGGTTGCTCCAGAAGTTGCATGTACAGGAGAAAATTTTCTTTTCTTCAGCGTCTTCCCAAGAAAGAGAAAGCACCAGAGTGGGGGCTAAATGGGCAAAGGTGCAAAAAGAAATCCTAAAAGAATCCTTCTAGGTGCAAATGTATAAATGCGAATAGTTGTAATTAGATCTTATGAAGATTTTCCACAATATCTCAGAGAGACTTTGCATAATTTCGAGCTCACAATAGAAGAATTTATCGACTATGACTCAGGTATGAAGTTCGCCATAAGCAATAATATTGCCATCATACTGGTTTATGAGAAACAGTCATATTTGGAGAAGGTAGAGTTATTCTGCAGGCAAGGCCCTGATAAATATCTCCCAGTTTCGGCCATCACAAAAATCACACATAACACTGGCCACCAGCTATTTTTAAGAGATAAAAAGACATTATCAATGTCGCGTATCAAAAACAACGAAGAGATCATAAAAATTGTTGAAAAAATCAAAGCCGGCTTGCTGCGCGACTTGAGAAACAGAGAGTTTTATAATTTAGAAGATCTCGTGCTTGATTTGTCGAAACAAAGAGCAGAACGTGGTGGTAAGAGACTTGACCTAACCAAAGGTGAGTTTTCGTTGCTATTGGAATTCATGCGTCGATCAGGACGGGTTTTATCCCGAGAGTATCTGGCGGTACATGTTTGGAAGAAAGAAGGCGAATTTACGAAAAATATGGTTGATGTTGCAGTACGCAGACTACGAAAGAAGCTAGACGACAATCATGAGTTGAAGCTACTCCATACTCGAAGGGGTGTGGGATATATTTTAGAAGTCCCCGCAGCCAAAGAATTGGAGCCGGAATCATCCACTCGAGATTCAGAGACACAAGCGCCTTGAACGAAAAAGTGGTGCGCCGTTTCGTATATTGGGTGTAACTGTGCTGCCTCGCAGAGAGTTGAGTCAATTAAATCGACGCAGATCCCACACACTCGCTTAAATCAAACCTCGCCAACAGAACTAGCCCAGCTCTTATTTCGCAACTGTAGAGACTCGATGTTTCCAATGCGCGCCCGCCAAGATTACGCCCCAGGTGCGGTGCAACAGCCAACCGATGTAGATCTCCAGCTGGTGCGCGTCCGGACCGGTCAGCAACATGCTGTAGTTCAGCGCATGCAGGAACCGCTTCTTGGAAATCCAGCGGCGGCAGCCCACCAGTTCCTCCTGCATGTGGAAATCTGGCCAGCAGGACCTCCAACGCTGATGAAGCCAATCTTCACCCGAAAGCGCACGTGCGTAATGGCTCTGAGCACTCGGTGCGCCACTGCACTTTAGTTTGTGCCCCCTCCCGAACGGGGGAGGAGTGAGCGATCGGCGAAAGCACGGGGCTCTGGGCTGATGCGCCGCGGCCGTCAAGGGCTCGTGAAGGTCTGCATGCGAGCCGCTGCAGCCGCTCAGAATCTGTGCACCAACAACAGGTTCACAACGAACAATTGCCGCTCACCTCGCCGTCATTGTTCATCCGGCGGCGGCTTGGTACCCCGGCGCGCCTCCCCCGGAAACCGGAACGGCCCAAGCGGAAGCTCGGCCAGAAGCAAGACCGCGTGCACCTTGTTCAGCTCGCCTGCGTGCTCATGCATAAAGGCGCGCAAGCGCTGCTCAGAGTCCAGCAGTTCCAGGCATTGAGGATGTCGCATGTCGAGCACTTCGGCATGGCTGTGCGAGAGACGTTCGCCCGGCAGGTAGCCCGAGCTGACCCGATGCAGCATGGCCTGGCGGATGTGCGCGTTCTTTGCTGCAACCAGCAGGTGATGAGCCAGCGCAGGCGCGCTCAGGCGGTGCCAGAAGCGCGTGGCCTTGGCCGTGCTAGCGCCCGGGAAGTACAGACGCAGAGCTGCCAGCGTGGCCGGTTTGGTGCTCATCATGCTGGATCCTTGGTCTTGGTTGCCTCCACATCGCGGCGTGGAACTTCGGCCCCGGTCAGGCTGCGCCTGTGGTGCTTGCTGTGGCCAATGCGCTGGGCGTGGTAGATGCCTGCATGCCCGGAGAACAGGTAGGCGGTGACGCAGCCGATAGCCGCCAGTGGTCCGATGCCAGCGCCGAACAGCTCCATCGCCATCAAGGTAGTAGCAATGGGCGTGTTCGCCGCCCCCGCGAATACTGCAACAAAGCCGATGGCGGCCATGAGCGCGAACGGCATATGCAGCAAAGGCGCCAGGACGTTGCCCATGGTCGCACCGATGTAAAACAGCGGTGTCACCTCGCCGCCCTTGAAGCCCGTCCCCAGCGAGGCGACCGTGAACACCAGCTTGCCCAAGAAGTCCCATGGCAGCATGGGCTCTTGGAAGGAGCGAGCGATGTCCGGAATACCCAGGCCGATGTAGCGGTAGGCGTCGAGCGCCCAAACCGCCGTGGCGATGACGAGGCCGCCGAAGAAAGGCCGCAGTGGCGGGTATGCGATCAGGTGTTTGACCAGCGCGCCGATCTTGTGCACGGCGGTGGCAAAGAGCATTCCGACCAGGCCAAAGAGAATGCCGGCGATGATGACGGCGACCACACTCCAAGCATCGATATTGTTCACGGCGCTCATGGCGTAGTGGGTGTGGTGGACTCCCCAGGCGGTGCAGACCTGATCGGCTACGAAGGCTGCCACGATGCAGGGAAACAGCGCGTCGTAGCGCATACGGCCGATGGCCAGCACCTCCAGACCGAAGACTGCCCCGGCCAGCGGCGTGCCGAAGACCGAAGCGAAGCCGGCGCTGATTCCGCTCATCAGCAGCACGCGGCGATCGTCTTGGTGGAGTCGGAAAACATGCGTCAGCTGGTCGGCCAGAGCGCCCCCCATCTGCACGGCGGTGCCCTCGCGCCCGACTGATGCGCCGAACAGATGGGATATGACGGTGCCGCCCAGTACCAGCGGCACCATGCGTAACGGCACCACCTGCTTGGGGTCGTGAATCTCTTCGATCAACAGGTTGTTGCCGCCGTCCACCCGCTTGCCCAACAGGAAGTAAACGAGGCCCACTGCCATGCCTGCGAAGGGCAGCAGCCAGATGATCCAGGGATGGGCCTCACGCCAGGCCGTCGCCAGGTCCAGGGACAGCAAGAAGAACGCGGAAGCGGTGCCGGCCAGGGCCGCCACGAGGGTGGCGAAGATGAACCACTTGCCCAGATAGGGAAGCAGTTCAAGCTGTTCGAAATGGGGGAATTTGCGCATTGGTCAGGTAGCTCGAATTAATCGGCCTGACCAACGACGAGTTGCATGCGCGAGCGCCTACAGCCCTGAACAAGCCAGGTTCTGTAGGCGTCATCAGCCGCACTAGTGCGGCGGTTTTAGAGGCACGCCATCTCTTTGCGCTGCATTATAGGAAAAAGCATGGATGCTGTGCAGTACGCGCCGCGAGATGGCCGGTGTTTTGATTTATTAAAGTCGTAAACATGCTAAAGAGTGGCTAACACCACTTCGTCACAGGCCCCCGCAGAGCAGTTACGCTCGCTGCCCTCATGGCATGACGACCCGTAAGCAAAGAACTGTGGCTACAGCTACAACCCCTGATCCCAGCCTTCGTGCCTTCTGCCAAAGGCGATGCGCGCAAACTCGCAGTCAGCGATGAAGCCGTCCTCAACGGCATCTTGTTCGTGCCGCAAACAGGCATTCCATGGGAAGACCTTCCCCAATCGCTGGGCTACGGCAGCGGCATGACTTGCTGGGGGCGCTTGCGCGACTGGAACGCCGCTGGTGTCTGGGAGCCGCTGCACTAAGCCATGCAGACTTGCTTGCGTGAACATGACCAAATCGATTGGAGCCGGGCCAGCATTGATGACTCCTCGGTACCAAGCCCCAGGGGCAGGAAACGGGCCCAAACCCCACTGACAGAGGCAAGCTCGGCTCCAAGCGGCATATCGTCGTAGATGCCAGAGGCATCCCGCTGGTGATCTTGGTCAGCGGCGCGAACCGGCACGACTCCAAGATGTTCGAGAGGTGCGTGGACGCGATTCCTGCGATTGCTGGCCTGCCAGGACGTCCCCGTAGAAGACCGGCAAAGCTGCACGCCGACAAAGGCTACGACTTCAAGCGATGCCGAGCCCACCTGAGGCAGCGGGGCATCATTGGCCGGATTGCCAGACGAGGCATTGAGAGCAGCGAGAGGCTGGGCAAACACCGGTGGGTGGTGGAGAGGACGCACAGCTGGTTTGCAGGCTTTGGCAAGCTGCGAATCCGCTTTGAACGACGGCTGGATATCCACGAAGCGCTGCTGAAATTGGCGGCAGCGGTCATCTGCGCGCGCTTCGTGGATCGGTGGTGTTCGCCAGTCTTAAGCCCAGATATAATAAAATTTAGGGAGGAGAGATGAATTTCTACAAGAGTACTAAAAACCGCGACTACGTCCTGCCGCAGGGAGCAGAACTCCCGTGTGTCGTTTACATCGTAGACAACTGGGACGACTACAACTTCGAGACGTTGTACCACCTCTGTCTGTTCAAAAAGAGCGGGGGCAAAGAAGTTCTTGGGGATGTGAAGATTCTCCAGACCAACAGTCGGAACACCAAGATCCCCGATTCGTTCCCTTCTCTTGGTCCTGAGTTCTTTAGCCTTGGTCAGGACTTGGAGTACTACGAGAACATGCGCAAGCATCTCCCGAAAACCCATCGCAAGGTATTGGATGCTTTGAACGACGTCGTCGTGAAGCCGCAGTTGCTCGATGAAATCGAAACGTCGAGTGGCTTCCGCAATTCGCTGATTCGATTCAATGATGCTAAGCTAGCTTTGCGCGACGGACTGGCAACGCTTGAGGAGCGGCCCTTGGAGAAGGGCTATAGGTTCATGTACTCGGGCAAGATTCCAGGCGCTGAAGAGGGAGTGTCCATAGACGTGGACCTTCAGCCAGATGACCCTGTGCCAGGCCGAATCCTCGCGATCATTGGTCGCAACGGAGTGGGGAAGACTCAATTTTTAGCCCAGCTTGCACGAGACCTTGCGACGACAAAGCGGGTGTCGATAGAGACAGCCAGCCAAGTAGAGTCTGCTTTTGAGCCTGCCAGACCTCTTTTCTCACGAGTCATCGCGTTGTCCTTCAGCGCATTCGACAAGTTCCAGCGCCCCGAGCCGGAGAAGTACTTCAGCTATATCTACTGCGGGGTGCGTGATGACAGCGGCGGAATTTCTAGGCGAGCACTTGAAGCGAAGCACCTTGAGTACCTAAAGCGCATCGTTGAACAAGACCGTGAGGACCATTGGGAGCAGCACGTTGCGAACGTAATGGGCGTTCCGAAGAAAATTATCTCCATTACGGAGCACATCGAGGAGCTTGAGAAGAGCCTGCCGCCCACCATGAGCTCCGGGCAGTCCATCCTGGCCTACTTCATTTCGGCTGCACTGGCTTACCTCAAGGAAGGGTCGCTGGTCATCTTCGACGAGCCCGAAATTCACCTGCATCCCAATGCAGTTGCGCTGCTGATGCAGACCTTGCAGGCACTGCTGAAGGAGTTCGACTCGTACGCAATCATCGCGACCCATTCACCGGTGGTGATCCAGGAGGTTCCCCGCAAGCGGGTCATTCGGTTTGAGCGTGAAGGCAACATCACCACTGGCAGTCCCCTCGGCCATGAGTCATTTGGGGAGAATATCGCCGAGCTGACCCGCCTGGTGTTTGAGACTGTCGAGATTCCAAATTTCTATAAGAAGACATTACAGGCGCTGGCCAAGAAACACGATTTCGACACGGTCGCCAAGATGTTCGACGAACAGCTAAGCCTGCACGCAACGGCGTACCTTGCCTCGCTGTACGAGGACGGGGATGCATAAGCTTACCCTTGCAGCCGGTCTCCCGAGAGAGCATTTTTCCGGTATCGTCGATGGGAAAAGCGGTGACCGAGGCGCCCGATTGACGGACATGCTACCGGTAGTCCAAGCTCACTATGGAGTCTTTGAGGCTGCCTATACAGTGGCGGACATCAGTGGTGTGGCTCAGGGCACTTGGACGAAGACTGAACGTGAAGACCTGCTGCACTGCTATGAGACCACGGCCAAGGCTCTGCAGCAACTGAAGACGCTGATTTTAGACAGCCAGCCGGAAGGCATTCGAGAGGTTTGCCCTTACTGCGGCATCGGTGGCCCCAGGCAGTTTGACCACTATTTGCCAAAAGAGAAGTTCCCCGAGTACAGCGTCCACTCGTACAACTTGGTGCCGTGCTGTGGCGTCTGCAATGGCAAGAAGGCCGATATCTGGCTGCAGCCCAACAACACCCGGACATTCATCAATTTTTATCTCGACTCTTTGCCTGCAGTGCCGATGCTCGACGTCACGGTTCAATGGTCAGTGAAGAACGGCAAGCTCGTCCCGGTGTCGATATTTCAGTTAGTCTGTCCAGCTGGGTTTGGAGCAGCTGAGTTCCAGCTCGTCTCGAATCACTTCCAGAAGCTGGGTTTGCTCGCAAGGTACAAGGACCAGGCGCACACTGAGTTCCTTGCCATTCGAAATGCTGCGCTTTCCAGAGAGGCGAAGACTGTAGTGGTGCTGCGTCGGTTTTTGGGAGAATTTGTCAAGAATTGGGAGCAGACTTTGGGACCGTTGAACTGGCGCATCTCGCTCTACCGAGCGCTGATTGCACACACAGACTTCCTGCAGACTTGCCTCAAGCCATAGGCTAACAGTTTGGACTGTCCCTGATAGGGGAGACTGGCCTGCGGTGTATCGGCACCACCCGATCGCCTGCGACGGAACGGCGGGTCTGTCCGATACCGACGTTCAGCGGGAGCTCAAAGAACAGCTGCAGCGCTGCCATATGGAGTGGTCCCGGTCTAGTAGACAAACCCCAGCCTCAAGCCGAGGCGCGTTCAAGCGTCTCAGATCTAGCGCCGGTCAGAGGTAGCAGTGGCGGGGAGCTTCGCCGATGGTTGCGTTTTTTAAATCATCCATCCTCTGTGCGATTTGCTCTCGGCACAGCAGGTGATGCTGCGTGCGGCGGATGTCTGCCTGTGTTTCCGACATTAGCTAGGCCCATCGATCGTCGCGGACGTACGAAGGCCGCATGAATGCTGGATCCCAGTTTCCAATTAACCCAAGAACAGCCGGCGCGGGCATAGCGTCGGCTTGCGGCTAAAGCAACCGTTTGAGCGCGCTGGAAACTCCATTGAGCATCTCCAGCGCTGGAGCGTGACACCCTCTACCCCTGCGGGACAGGAGGCTGCAATCACGATGCGAGAATCTTGCGCAACGTCGAGCAGGCATTGCTCAATGCACATGCCGATGATGAATGTCCGGGTAGTGCGGATGCCTGTGAGTCAGCACCTCGTGCGTATGGGCATGGACATGAGGTTCTTTGCCGCCCCATTCAGCGCCATGGCCATGTTGATGGTGCTCATCATGTCGGTGGCTGTGCGTATGCACGATCGGCTCATGCGAGTGCTCATGCTCATGACGCTCTCGCAGGTGAAGCCAAACGCCGATGCCCATGAACACTGCCGCCGCCCAGAACAGCGTGGAGGGCGCTTCTTGCAAAATGGCGAACGACAGTGCCACACCGAACAGCGGTGCGACGGAGAAGTACGCGCCGGTACGAGCGGTGCCAAGGGTTCGGAGTCCGACAACGAAGAGAGTCAAGCTGAGTCCATAGCCCAGGAACCCCACAGCCATGCTTGATATGACAGCTGCGGGCTCGGGTTGCTGAGCTCCCATGTAGACAGCCAACGCAGTGTTGCAGACTCCGGCCAACAGACCTTTGCAGCACGCAATGACCATTGCATCATTCGAAGACACTTGGCGCGTGAGGTTGTTGTCGATGCCCCAGCAAAGGCAAGCAGCCACGACGAGCAATGCATGGGGCGAAAGTGAAGCGCCACCGGGTTGCCAGGAAAGGAGCACACCACCCACGACGATGGCGACCATGCCGAGCACGATGTGCCGGTCAGCGTTTTCCTTGAAAACGACCCATGCAATCACGGCGGTAAGCACCCCTTCGACATTAAGAAGCAAAGATGCTGTCGCACCCGATGTCTCGGTAAGGCCCCACATCAGAAGCGCCGGGCCCAGCATCCCGCCGAACAGTACTGCGCCAAGGAGCCATGGGATGTCCTTCTTCGAGATACCAACCGCCGGCGCTTGGTCGGGCCTGTCCCAAAGTTGCCGGATGGCGAGCAATGCACCAAGACCGATGCCGCTTCCGAGGTACAGCAGTCCCGCCAACAACAATGGCGGCACATCTCCAACGAGGAGCTTAGCGAAAGGTGTGCTGGCACCGAAAAGGAGGGCCGCAGCCAGGGCAGGAGATGCTGAGCGGACGGACATGGGATGAACTTTGGAGCTGATTGCTCTCAATCCTAAGGGTCCCCCACCGAAGGGCCTGCCCGATGTTCGGCATACCCCGTTTGCCAAAATGGCCCTAGCGAGTCATTGGCATACAGCTTTTTGCACACGAACAGGTAGACTCCCTCCCCGTGCGTAAATCACTCATCCTCGTAGCAGTGCTCTTCGGGATGCTCTGGCAAAGTCTTGCCATAGCAGGCTCGGCTGTCTATGGAGAGGATTTCGAGCACACGCTCATGCACTGGTCTGAGGCAGGACACCATCATCACGATGATGGGTCCTTCCACGAAGCTGATTCGGACGACGCCAGCCAGCACGTCGCTCTGGACGCAGTGTTGAGCCTCTCGGCCCTGCTGCCCTCCATGTCTCTCAGTCTTCCTCCTGCAGATGCTGGGCAGGTGCTGACGCTGCACGACGCTGCGTTCCCCAGCCCGTCTCCGCACCGATTGCGAAGACCTCCCCGTCTCCTCCTCTGAACTTATTGGTCGGCATGCCTGATGGCTTGCCGAGCCCGTGGCGTGCGCGTTTGAACGCGTGCTCGTCACTGCTTTAAGTCACGAGGTGTACCTTGAAATCCGTTTTATTGGCCTTTGGCATCGCCATCGGCCTGGGCGCTGGCATGCCCTTTGCCAACGCCCAATATGTGACGTTGTCGCAAGCTGTTGATGCGGCTTGGCAGCGCACCACCGACTCACAGGAGTCATCTGGCCAGGTCCGTCGTGCAGGTGCTGAGCTGGAGGTCGCCAGGTCCTTCTGGTCAGCCGCTCCCACACTTGAGATTGGCCACCGAGACGACCGGCTGCAATCGAACCGCGGAGCGAAGGAGACCGAACTCGGCATAGCGCTTCCGTTGTGGAGGCCTGGACAGCGCGGCGCCCGCCTGGACGCAGCGCAGGCAGACCGAGATGCCGCAGAAGCATCCATAGCAGCGGGCCGATTGCGTACGGCAGGCGCCGTACGCGAGGCAGCATGGAACATCGCAATCCAGCGAGCCGAGCTAGAGGTATCCAAGGCACGGCAGTCAGCCTTGCGGTCCCTCAGTGCGGACGTTGGGAGAAGAGTCGACGCAGGAGAGTTGGCTCGGGCCGATGGCTTGGCGGCGCGAGCAGAGATGCTAGGAGCGCAAGCTGCTGTTCTGGCCGCAGAGCAGCAACTCCAGGCTGCAACCCAGGAGTGGTCAGTGCTAACAGGCTTGACCGCAATACCGGAACCGACGCTTGAGCCTGATGTCATCGGTCCGGAAGAGCATCCAGCCTTGCGCTTCGCCCGGTTGCATGTCGAAGCGGCGCAACGCCGCCTGAAGGCAGTGTCTGCGTCGTCGACGGCATCACCGGAGCTCATTGCCCGAGTCCGTCAAGACACCTCCGGCCGAGCCGAGGCCAGCAGCCATTCGTTTGGACTGGCCGTGCGCATTCCCCTCGGAGCATCCAAACGCAACGCGCCATTGGTCGAAGCGGCAATGACAGCGCTCAATGTCGCTGAGGCGGCCGAGCGCCAGTTCAAGGACCGGCAACAGGCGGCACTGACAACGGCAAGGTTGACCGAGGCCAACGCACAACGACAACTGAAAGACGACCGCAAGCGGGCGGCCCTGTTGTCTGAGCGGGCCCAACTGATGGAGCGGGCATTCGCGGCTGGTGAAGGCGCGCTGCCTGAGACGCTGAGGGCCCTGTCCGCAGCGCAGGACGCTGCCGCAGCAGCCAAGCGCCAGGAGGCGGCGGTTGGTCTTGCCCGTGCCAAGGTATTGCAAGCGCTAGGAGTTACCCCATGAATTTCAAAAAACACTGCATGGGGTACGTTGCTGCAGCCCTGTTTGCATTCGCCGATGTCAGTCTCGCGGCCCCTGGTGCCCATGGTCCCAATGGCGAGCATCTTGACGGGCCCGCTACTCAGGTCCAGGGCAGCAGCGCTCCGCGCCTGGAGACACGCTCCGAGTCGTTCGAAATGGTTGGGCGTCTCAGCGTTAGCGAATTCTCTATGTTCATCAATCGGTATGAGACCAACGAGCCCGTGCTGAATGCGCAGGTGGAACTGGAGCTGGGCAACCTCAAGGCCACCGCGCCATTCCATGCAGACCAAGGGGACTATGCAGTCGCTGACGAGGCCTTCCTCAAAGCGCTTGCCGCCCCTGGTGAGCACGCGATGGTCATCATGGTCACGGCAGGCAATGAGGCAGACCTGCTCGACGGAACGCTGGTTGTTCTGTCAGAAAGTGCCGAACACGGCCACGGTCACCACATGTCAAACGCCATCAAGGCTGCCATCGTTGCAGGCCTGGCACTTTTGTTCTTGATTGGCTGGGCAGTCATGCGTCGGAAAGCTACCGCCAAGAAGGCTGGAGTTTCCCAATGAAGTACTTCCTTTCAGCTCTCATGGTCGCACTGTGCGCCTCCGTTCACGCCGCTCCTGGTGCGCATGGCCCCAATGGCGAGCATCTTGACGGCCCCTCCGTCCCCACAACGTCCAATAGCCTGAGCCGATTGCCTGACGGTAGCGTCAACGTACCGATGCTCGCCCAACGACGATTGGCGATTCGGACCACGTTCATCACCGAGCAGGATGCCGGCGTGACGGTGCAACTGCCTGCTCGCATTGTCATGGACCCCAATGCAGGTGGTCGAGTGCAGACGGCGCTGGGCGGCCGCATTGAGGCAGGTCCCAGAGGGTTGCCTGTCGCGGGGCAAGCGGTACGCAAAGGAGATGTCCTCGCCGTTGTCGCGCACCAGCCAGACCCCATCGCACTGGCGAACCAGCATGCAGCCTTGGCAGAGCTCCGCAGCGGCCTGGAATTGGCTCGCCAACGAGTCAAACGGCTTGAAGGCCTCGAAGGGTCTGTACCTCGCAAAGACATTGACGCAGCTCGAGCGGAACGCTCAGGTCTGGAAGCTCGGTCATCCGCAGTGGGGGCCAGCCTGAGCACACGGGAGAGGTTGGTGGCTCCGATAACCGGAGTGATCTCCCGCGCGGATGCCGTGGCAGGACAGTTCATTGAGCCACGCGATGTGGTGTATGAGATTGTTGACCCGGGCCGTGTACTGGTGGAGGCATCGACAGCCGATGCAGCGCTGGCGGGCAAGCTGTCCTCCGCCTCCTTGTCAGGCATTCCAGATGCCGAACTCCAACTCATTGGAGCCGCGCGCGCCTTGCGCGATGGCGTGTTGCCACTCACGTTCCGATTGAGCTCCAAGCAGGCGCTTGCCGTGGCTGTGGGTCAGCCGGTCACAGTGCTGGCCACCCGCAAAGACACGACCAAGGGCTATGTCCTGCCGGCGCAAGCTGTTACCCGGAACGCTGCGAATGAGCCCGTCGTTTGGATTAAGTCCGGAGCCGAGCGGTACATACCGCAGCCAGTGCAGTTTCGCCCCTTGGATGCCCAGCGCGTGGTGGTCACGCAAGGTCTGGGCAGCGACAACCGGGTCGTGGTCCAGGGTGCACCGCTGATTGCACAAATCCGCTGAGCCCAGGAGACACACTCATGTTCAACTGGGTCGTTAGAAATAGCCTCCACAACCGGCTGTTCGTACTGGTCTTTGCGGCCATTTTGCTGGTCTATGGAGCCATTACCGCTTGGCGCACGCCGGTGGATGTGTTCCCGGACCTCAATAAGCCGCTTGTCACCGTCCTCACCGAGGCCGGCGGCATGGCCCCTGAAGAAGTGGAGCAACTCGTCACCTTTCCGTTGGAGACGGCGCTCAACGGGATGCCCGGCGTGACACGGGTTCGCTCCATGTCCGGAGTGGGTCTGTCCATCGTCTACGCAGAGTTCGACTGGGGCACCGACGTATACCGCAACCGACAGTTGGTATCGGAGAGACTTTCACTCGCTCGCGAGCGACTCCCTGCCGACGTCAATCCGATGATGGGGCCAGTCTCATCCATCATGGGCGAAATCATGCTGCTCGCGCTTCCGCTGCAGGGCACTGAGGGAGGAACGGCCACGCCGATGGAGGCACGGGAGTACGCCGACTTTGTGCTGCGACCACGGCTGTTGTCGATTCCTGGCATCTCACAGGTGATCCCCATCGGGGGCGATGTACGTCAGCTCCGGGTCGAGCCCGACACCGCAAGGATGGCGCAGTTTGGAGTGTCGCTCACGGAGGTCGAGGACGCCTTGCGCGGGTTCTCGTCCAATGCGGGGGGCGGCTTTATCGACCTGAACAGTCGTGAGTTCCTCATTCGGCATGTAGGACGAACGAACCGTGTTGAAGACTTGCAGGGCATTGCTGTTGCATGGAGAAACGGTCGCTCCATTCTCTTGGAGCAGGTTGCACAGGTCTCCTTTGCCGCTGGTATGAAACGTGGTGATGGCGGCTACAACGGCGCGCCTGCTGTGGTCGTCAGTGTGCAAAAGCAACCTGCGGGCGACACAGTCGTTCTGACGCAAGCCATCGAGTCGGCTTTGGAAGAGCTCAAGCAAGGCCGCCCAGCTGGCCTGCAAGAGCCGCGTGTGTTGTTCAAGCAGGCGGATTTCATCAAGGCGTCCGTGGGGAACGTCAGTGAAGCGCTCCGTGACGGCGCCATCATGGTAGCCATCGTGCTCTTTGCGTTCCTGCTATCAGCGCGGACCACACTTAGAGTGGCTAACACCACTTCGTCACAGACCCCCGCAGAGCAGTTATGCTCGC
>NZ_JCABYI010000029.1:0-37355 GCF_059499305.1 Delftia sp. | reverse complement strand
ACGGTGGCCTGCTGGGCGGCCTCACGGGCGGCACCGGCCTGGTCGGCGGCCTGCTCGACACCGTGGCCGGCGACAACGGCATCGTTGGCGGCCTGCTCGGCGGCGACGGTGGCCTGCTGGGCGGCCTCACGGGCGGCACCGGCCTGGTCGGCGGCCTGCTGGAGACCGTGGCCGGTGACAACGGCGTCGTCAGCGGCGTGCTGGACACGGTGGCCGGCGACAACGGCATCGTCAGCGGCGTGCTCGACACCGTGGCCGGCGACAACGGCATCGTCAGCGGTGTGGTCAACACGGTCGTCGGCGACAACGGCATCGTCAGCGGACTGCTGGGTGGCGGCAGCAGTGGCGGCGGCCTGCTGGGCGGGCTGCTGGGCGGATCGTCCGGCGGCGGGCTGCTCGGAGGCCTTCTGGGCGGCACTTCGCAAGCGGCAACGGCCTCTGCGGCCGAGCTGGATCCGATTGCCACCTCCATCAGCAGCCATGCCAGCAGCACGGCCGATGCAGCAGCCAGCGTGTTGACGCAGCAGTTGCACCACAACGCCCTGCTGTGAGCTGCAGCGGCGCCTGCGGGCGCCGCATTCCTTCCCTGCGCCGCCGCCTCGCGGTGGCGGCGCACGTCCCAGGAGATTTTCCATGTCACACACTCTCAGGCTGTGCACCATCGTGCTGCTGGCCGCAGGCCTGGCCGCCTGCGGTTCCACCGCCACCACCAGCACGCAGCGTTCCGAACACCACTACGCCTTCGGCAAGGCCCCGGCGCCTGCGCCGGCCAGCTCCGGCGTCGCACCCGTGGTGGCCACGAGCCAGGCCGACCAGCGCGGTCCCGCCAATGTCGCCCACATCGTCTACTTCGACTTTGACGCCTACACCATCCGCAGCAGCGACCGGGCCATCGTGGAAAGCCATGCGCAGTGGCTGCGCAGCAATCCCGGCCGCTCGGTGATGCTGCGCGGCCATACGGACAGGCGCGGCGGCATCGAATACAACCTGGCGCTCGGCCAAAAACGTGCCGACGCGGTGCGCAACAGCCTGCAGCTGCTGGGCGTGAATCCGGCCCGCGTGGAGTCCGTCAGCTACGGCAAGGAGCGGCTGGCCGACGAAGGCACGAGCGAAGACGCCCACCAGCGCAACCGGCGCGTGGAATTCGACTACCGCTGAGCCGCCGCGCTCCGCACTCGCCTGCCGCCGGGCCGCCATGAAAGAACAGATCCGTACGCGGTCAGCGCACCGCAGCCCGGCGTCCCGTCCCCACGGGAAGCGCAGCCTCCCACTGACCTTGACCGAGGCCGAGAGCATGTTGTCGCAGCAATTGGCAAATGGCCTGGAGTACCTGGCACGGCACATGGTGTTGCTGCCCGAGCCCTACCCCGGCTGCATTCTTTTCTTCACGGTGGCGGCCGAGAACAAGGCCGCCTCCGTCTTCCATGTACGCGCCACCACGCTGGAGGCCGCCTGGCGCGAGGGGGCGACCCGCGTGCGCCAGTGGGCCTGGGCCCGCAAGCGCGATGAGGTCGATCTGCGCATCGACTGGGTCCAGGACATCACACCCCTGGAGGCGGACAGTCCCCTGCCCGATTGCCGTGCCTGGACCGAGATGCCCCTGCGCTCCCTTGCCCTGGCCGATGCCAGCCTGGAGCGCGCGCAGTTGCTGCACCCCTTGCTGCCCGATCCGCCCCAGGGTGGGGCTGCCGGCGCACCCGACGATGAGCCCCCCCTCCCACGCCCCCTGCATCCCCCCTGCCTGCTGCTGCACCTGCGCGGCATGTACATCAGCGGTGAGCATCCCGCCCTGGCCGTGCCGCGAACCGACCCGCCGCAGCAGCGCCTGTGGCCACACCTCGTGCCCGTGCACGCCGCGGTCCAGCAGCTGCTGGCGCAACAGGGCAAGGAAGGGAGCTGGCCCGGTTGCGAAGACGTGTGCGACCACCTGGGCGTGACCTACGCCCTGCTGCAGGCCCAGCGCCATGCGGGCAGCGCCGCACTGGCGCAGGCCATTGCGCTGGCCATGGGCCACGTGGAGCAGCGGCTGCAGCCGCTGCCCGGCGACTGCCTGTCCGGCGCGCTGGCCATGCTGGTGCTGGCCCGCCACCTGCGCAACAGTTTTGTGCTGGGGCCGGGGGCCGACAGCCAGGCCCGCGCCCGCATTCCGGCGCTGATGGACCCGCTGGCGGAAAGCCTGCTGTCCACCGCGGCCGCGTCGGCCAGCGCCACCAAGGCCGAGGCTGCTGCCCACGCCGATGCATCCCGCAGCGGCCAGCCCCTGCTGAGCTGGGCCGAACTGGCCATGCATGCCTATGCCAGCTCCCGCCCGCCCACCAGCGACAGCCCCACGCTGCGTGCGGCGCGCAGCGCCCTGCCCGAGACGGCCGTCCTGCCCGCCGCCTTCCTGCAGGCCGCGCTGCCGCCGCTGCTGCGCATGCCCGGCGGCCCCGATGACCGCCCTGGCGGGCAGGCCGACGACCCCTGCGCTCGCTGGATAGGCATTGCACTGGTCGAAAGCCTGCAGCTCGACGCTGGCCTGGAGCCACAGCCCACGGACCTGCTGCGCCAGTGGCAGATCGGCCTGCAGCGCCATCTGCAGGCCCTGGCCCAGCGCGCCATCTGGCCGGAACAGGCGCTGTACCTGCCGCCCGCCCGGCGCCGCCATGCCGCCTTTGCCGACGCCAGCCTGCGCCAGGTGCTGCAGTCCCCGCGCGAAATCGCCTGGCTGCTGGCATCCAGCCTGGCCGGCCTGGAGCTGCTGGACGCGCTGGCCCAGGCACTGCGCTCGGCTGCCAGCCACGCAGTGGCCGAAACCGAACCGGAGCACGAAACCGAAGGCGAAGGCGAAGGCGAGGCCGTGCCTGCGCAGGCCGGCAATGGCCCGGATGCGGACGGCAGCCCTGCCAGGGCCTGCTTGCCGGGGGCGCGCGACGGCGAGGCCGCGGGCCGGCCGGCTTTCTCGCCCGCGGCCGGGACCCTGTACCCGTCCATGTCCTGGGAAGGCCCTGCACTGGCCGAGCTGATGAACGGACGCTGGCTGGATGCCCCGTCAGCGCAAGGCAGAGGTACCGGCACCTGCTGCGCGGGGCTGGACGCCAGCCGCCTGCACCATCAGCCCGGCGCCGCCGTGCTGGTGCGGCGTGCCGGCATGGCCCTGGGCGTGCAGGCCGCCGCGCTGCCCACGCTGCGGGCCTCGGCCCTGATCAGCAGCAGCCCGCAGGGCCTGCTGCACCATGGCGTGCCCGTGCTGCATGTGCCCGACATACAGGAAGGGTTGCGCAGCCTGGCGCAGGCCGCCCGGCGCCGCATCCAGGCGCCCGTGATCGCGGTCAGCGGCTGCGTGGGCAAGACATCCACCCTGGGCATGCTGCGCCAATGCCTGCAGGACGGCGGCGATGCACGGGGCGACGCCCTGCTGTCCCAGGGCACGGCGCTGCAGATGATCAACTGGAGCGAGGCAGCGCCCTGCGCCCTGCTGGAGCTGCCATTGCAGGCACTGCGTGGAGATCTGCCGCTGATTGATCCGGACATTCTGGTTATTACTAATCTTTCAATTAATGACATCCCCAGTACTGGTGATTCCGAGCAGTGCGGACCGGCCGGTCTGTCCGCCTGCCGCAAATACGAGGCGCTGCAGGAAGTCGTGGAAGCCATGCAGCACATGCACAAAGGCAGTGCATTGGTGATCGAACAAGACATAGGTGAAAACCCGTGCATTATTGAGAATGCCCAACGCATGGGAATGCGTCTCATCACCTTCGGGCCGCATTCCAATGCGCAGGTCCGTGAAATGGGGTTTCACAATGGAAATCTGCAAATAAGCATAGACAACCGGCGCCTCGGGATTTCCCTGCAATCGGATGGCCACCACATGGCCCGCAATGCTCAGGCCGCGCTGGCCGCCATGCATGCGCTGGGCTATGCGCCTGCACAGGTCCAGGCCTCGCTCGCGCACTGGCGGCCGCTGATCGGCGCCGGCCAGCCGCAGCTGCTGCCCAGTGGGATCTGCCTGCTGGACCACAGCCTGAGCAACCACTTACTGTCCATGCATGCTGCTTTTTCCCAGCTGCAGGAGCACGCCCCCCATGTCAGCCGCAGGCTGATCGTGCTGGCCGGCATACAGCCGGGCCAGGTCAGCATGGACACTGCACAGCTGGCGCTGGAGCCGCTGGTGCGCGCGGCCCAGGCCCGGCGCGTGCTGCTGTACGGCGAGCCGCTGCGGCAGCTGGCGGCGGCACTGGCAGATCTTCTGCACGTCAATTGGTATGACGATCTCAATCAATTGATCTGTTCACTTCTTCGTACAACCCATAAAGGCGACACGGTTTTGTTGGCAGGCCGCGCCACTACCAATCTGGCCCTGGCCGCAGATGCCATACGAGACAGTTTCAGTGGACACGGGGCCCACCTAATAGCATCCAGCCCCGCCATCCGCTTTGATCCACATCAAAATCAAATGAACATGCATTATTGATTGAATAAAACTTATAGAGGACTGTATATAACTCGCTACAGTATTTGGGAAACGAGCGCCTTTACATTTTGTAAAGACGTTTACTAAGCCCATCAGAACATGATCCGATACCTTCTTCCCCGCCAGTTGGCCAAGGCCACGGCGATGCCGTCGGGAACGGAGACGGTGGGGGCTTTTGCAACTGCCATCGCCGAGTCCTTCGACCGGGCCGCTCACCAGCTGCGCCGTGCCGCGTGGCTGTCCCTGCCCATCAGTGTGCTGGGCCTGTTGCCATCCATCTTCCTGCTGCAGGTCTACAACCGCGTCATTGCACGCGGCGGCACGGCCACGCTCACGGCCATGGTGGCCGGCGTGCTGTGCTTCCTGGGCCTGGAATGGTGGCTGCGCCGCCGGCGCGCCCGCGCCCTGCGCGAAGCCGGCGCCATGATCGACCGCGATGTCTCCCAGGCGCTGATGCATTCCATGCTGCGCCACCCGCTGGCCGCGCTGGAGCAGCGCTCTTCCAGCCAGTGGCTGCAGCTGTTCCGCGACGTGAGCGCCATGCGCTCGGGCATGTCCGGGGGCCTGGCGACCTCGCTGCTGGACCTGCCCATGGCCCTGCTGGCCCTGGTGGTCATCGGCATCATTGCCTGGCCCGTGCTGCCGGTGATCCTGGTGGCCATGCTCATCATGGGCGTGCTGGCCTGGTGGTGGGCCGACGAGGTGCGCAGCGGCCGCGTGGAGGAAATCGCCCAGGCCCGCATGCTGGACCGGGGCACGGCCGAAGTCTGCAATGCCCGCGCCACGCTGAAGGTGCTGGGCTACGACGCCGCCGCGCGCCAGAACTGGCAAAACGGCTATGACCGCTGGCTGGCCGAGAGCTTCGGCAAGAACGGCGAGATGGAAAACGCGCGCGAAGCCAGCACCGTGCTGCTGACGCTGTTCTCCATCGCGGTGATCACCGTGGGTGCCATTGCCATCAATGCGCAGTGGATGAGCATCGGCAGCCTGATGGCCGTGAACCTGCTGTCGGGCAAGGCGCTGGGCCCCATCTCGCAGCTGGCCAGCAACTGGCGCTCGCTGGCCCAGGCCAACGAGGCCGCACGCCGCCTGCAGTCCGTGCTGGAGGAGCCCGTCGAAATCACGGCCGAGACCGTGGACCTGCCGCGTCCCCAGGGCCGGCTGCGCCTGGACCAGGCCAGCTTCCACTATCCGAGCGGCCACGTGGCGCTGGAGCAGGCCTCGCTGGAGATCGGCCCCGGCGGGCTGCACGCCATCGTGGGGCGCAACGGCGCCGGCAAGTCCACCCTGGCCAAGCTGCTGGCAGGGCTCTACCAGCCCACGCAGGGCCGTATCTTCATCGATGAATACGACATGGCCCAGTTCCCGCGCGCCGAGCTGGGCCGCTGGATAGGCTGCCTGGCCCAGCAGGTGTACTGGTTCAGCGGCCCCATCGTGGACGGGCTGCGCATGGTCAACCCCGATGCCGACGACCACAAGATCGTCACCGCCTGCCAGATCTCGGGCGCGCATGGCTTCATCAGCCGCCTGCCCCAGGGCTACCAGACGGTGCTGGGCGAAGGCGGCGCGGGCCTGTCGGCGGGCGAGCTGCGCAAGCTGGCCCTGGCCCAGCTGTTCCTGCGCAACCCCTCCGTGCTGATCCTGGACGAGCCCAGCAACGACCTGGATTTCGAGAGCGAAACCGCGCTGCTGCAGACACTGCGGCAGATTGCGCTCAAGCACACGGTCATCGTCGTCACGCACTCGCTGCGCGTGGCCTCCATGGCCCAGCACCTCTACCATGTGCGCGGCGATGGCGGCATCGAGCATGGCTCGCCCCAGCAACTGCTGCCCCAGCTGTTCGGCACGGCACGCGAGGCCGCCGTGCCCGCAGCGGCCCCCGCACCCGCCGACAAGGCCCCGCCCCCCGACCAGCCCGCCGTGGCGCCGGAGCTTGCCTCATGAGAGCCGGCCGCTACGACGATCTGCCCCTGGTGCTGCGCCAGTCGCACCAGCCATCCCGCCCGCTCGAGGCCGGGCCGGCCGGGGCCGGCGCGGATGCATCCGGCGCAACGCCACCCGCAACGCCCCCCGTATCGCGCTGGGCAGGCCTGGCGCGCGGCAAGTGGCTGCTCGCCATCCCGGTCACCGCGCTGGTGATCACCGGCCTGTTCTATCCCGTGGAGAACGTGGTGGTGGCCAGCGGCCAGGTCATCCCCTCCGACCGCGTGCAGACCGTGCAGCATCTGGAAGGCGGCATCGTCACCGCCGTCCATGTGCGCGAAGGCCAGGCCGTGACCCAGGGCCAGCCCCTGCTGGAGATCGACCTGGGCGGCAACAGCCTCAACCTCGAACAGCTCACGGCGCGCATGGCCACGGCCCAGGCGGTCAAGGTACGGCTGGGCGCGGAAAGCCAGGGCAGGCCGCTGCAGCGCACCAGTTTCCCGGCCGACCTGGACCCGCAGGTGGTCCAGGCCGAGCTGGGCGCCTTCTCGGCCCGCGCGCTGGAACACCAGGGCAGCATTGCCGCGGCCCAGGCCCAGCTGCAGCAGGCGCGCGGCGACGTGGCCCAGGTCCAGGCCCGCATCGAGGGGCTGGAGACCAATCTGCGCCTGCACCAGCAGGAAGCCTCCATTGCCGGGCAGCTCGCCGCCGAGCAGCTGATCGGCCAGCTGGAAGTGCTGGACAAGCAGCGGGCGCTGGAGCAGGTCCGCGCCGAGCTGGCGGCATCGCGCCAGACGCTGTTCAGCAACCGCGCCAAGATCGAGCAGGCCCAGGCCAAGCTGCAGGAGACCCAGGGCGCCTTCCGCCGCCGCGCCTCCGACGAACTGGCCCAGACCGAACGCGAGCTGGCCAGCCTCAACGAAGACCTGGTGCGCGCCCGGACCCAGCGCACGCGCACCGCCGTGCTGGCGCCCACCAGCGGCTTCGTCAAGGGACTGCGCAGCTCGGGTGCAGGCTGGGTGGTCAAGCCCGGCGAGCCCATCCTCGAAGTCGTGCCCGACAAGGACGAGGTCATCGTCGAAGCACGCCTGAGCCCCGCCGACCGTGGCTACGTGCGCACCGGCCAGCCCACGCGGGTGAAGATCTCGGCCTACGATTTCCTGCGCTACGGCTCGGTGCCCGGCCAGGTCACCCTGGTGGCTGCCGATGCCGACCGCGACCCCAACCTGGCCGACTCGCCCTCGTACTTCCGCATCCAGGCCAGCCTGGAGCAGCCCTGGGTGGGCCGCACCGACAACCGCATCACCACCGGCATGCAGGCCGAGCTCGACCTACTGCTGGGCCACGAACCCTTTATCTGGTACTTGCTGCGGCCCGTGCTGCGCATCCAGAGCGAAGCCTTCCGGGAGCCCTGATGCAAGGCCGCCCGTCCACTCCCACCACAGGCTGGCACGCCCGGCTGCGCCAGCTGCTGGCCGCTGCCTGCTGCGTATCGGCCCTGCAGGCGCTGCAGGCTGAGGCCGCGCCCATGGCGGCCGAGGAACCGGACCTGGCCACCACGGCTGCGGCGGGCACGGCGGACTCCGCTCACGCACCCGCACCTTCACCCGAACCCGCATCCGTCCCGGTACCCGACGCCGTGGTCCTGCGCCTGGCCCAGCAGCTCACGCCCGGCACCCTGGCCAGCGACAGCGGGCAGCGCCGCCTGCTCGATGCCCTCTACGCCCTGCTCGACGAATACCCCGACGTGCGCAAGGCGCGCGCCGCGCTGGAATCGGCCGGGCATGACGTGAACACCGCGCGCGGCGCGCGCTGGCCCACCTTCAAGGTGGGCACCAACACGGGCGATGCCAAGCTCCGCCGGGGCCGCGAGTCGTACACCGCCGTCAATGCCGAAGTGCGCATGGCCCTGCTCGATGGCGGAGCCATCGGCGCGGGCATCCGCTCGGCCGAATCGCAGGAGGCGGCCCAGGGCAGCGTGCTCTACGGCACGCGCCAGAACGTGCTGCTGGAGGCACTGACCGCCCTGCTGGAGCTGCACCGCTTCGAGGACAAGGCACGCGTGGCGGCCGAGTCGGCACGCATCATCGGCCAGCTCGCGCGCATCGAGGAGCGCCGCGCCGAACTGGGCGCCGTGGGCCGCAACGACCTGCGCCAGGCCGCCTCGCGCCAGGCCGGCGCCCTGGCCCAGCAGCATGCGCTGGAGTCGCAGCGCATGGATGCGCTGGCCCGCTTCACGCGCTACTTCGGCTTCACGCCCCAGGCCGGCTGGCTGCCCCAGCTCAATGTGCCCGAGCAATGGATGCCGGCCAGCGAAGACTCGGCCCTGCAGGCGTCCGAAGCCGTCAGCCCCGAGCTGCAGGAAATGCAGCAGCAGATCGAGAAGGCCCGCGCCGAAGTCGACCGCAGCAAATCCCAGCGCTTTCCCACCCTGGCCGCCGTGGTGGCCCACACGCGCGACCCCAGCGGCGTGCTCTATGCCGAGGGCACGCGCTACGGCGTGGAGCTGAGCTGGAACTTCGGTAACGGCTTCGAGCTGCGCGACCGCATCCTCAAGGCCATCAACGAACTGCAGGCCCAGGAAGCGCAACAGGAAACCGTGCGCCGCCAAGTGCGCGAGACCGCCTCCGCCGCCTGGGGCCGCACCCAGTCCGGCCGCCAGCGCGAAAGCCAGCTGGCCGACGCCGTGCGCGAGGCGCGCGCCGCCTTCGAGGGCCGCCGGCGCCTGCTCGAAGTCGGCCGCGGCAGCCTGGCCCAGGTGCTGGACGCGCAGCTGGACATGCAGCGCCTGCTGCTGGACGAGGCCGACGCCATCTACGACCAGCGCATCAACGAACTGCGCCTGGCGCGCACCACCGGCCGCCTGCTGCCGCAGGACCCGCCCGACCAATGGCTGAACGCGCTGTTCAGCACGCAAAAACCCATTCCAGCAGGTGGCGGCACGCCGGACCCCTCGCCCGGCACGGTGCCCGGCATGGCTCCCGGCCAGGCCCCCTCGCGCACCCGCCCCGACCCCATGGACGCTGCCGTGGCCACCCTGTCCGCCAGCGCCATGCCCCAACGAATCCAGCTGCGCCTTGAGCAGCAGTTGCGCCCCATTTCAGACGCTTTTCAAACCACCGCCGCGCGACAGCAGTGGTGAAGTGGGAAGCAGGGGTTCCCGTGCAGCGGCCGGCTTGGGCCCATCGCCAGCCGCTGCCATCGACAACGATGGGCTTTTGCAACCGAAAGGACGATGCCATGACCGACATCATCAAGAACTTCTGGAAAGACGAGGAAGGCGCCACCGCCATCGAGTACGGCTTGATCGCCGGCCTCATCGCCGTGGCAATCATCGTCGCCGTCGGCGATATCGGAGAAAAACTCAAAGCCTTCTTCGTCTACATCAACACCCAGCTGGGCACACCTCCAACCTGATGCGATGAACATCGACTGGCTTGCATCCCTGATTCTGCTGCTATGGCTGATCACCGTCGCCGTCATGGACTTGCGATACCGCAAGGTGCGCAACTGGATGGTTGTGCTGGGCCTCTTCGCGGGCACGGCAGCCTTGTTCAGCGGAGGCCAGCCGTTCCAGACGTCTGCTTGGAGCGGCTTGGCAGGCATGCTTGCGGCATTTGCCGCACTGCTGCCCTTCTACGCATTGCGCTGGATGGGCGCCGGGGATGTCAAGTTCGCTGCAGTCATAGGTCTGTGGACGGGGCTGGCCCCCCAACTGCTGTCCATATGGCTGGGAGGCAGCCTGCTGGCAGGCTTTCATGGATTGCTTGTTCTGTTCTGGCGCCGCCTGCAGCGCAGCTCCTGGGGGCTGCGGCTTATGGGCTGGCTGCCCGCGCCGCTGAGTGCCTTGCTTTCAGCGGATGGAAGCGGCCGCGCCTCACCGCCCGGCACGCTTTCACTATATCGGCCCGTACGCAGCATTCCCTACGCAGGCTATCTGTCCATCGCCGCCATCTGGGTGCTGTGGCGCATGGATGTCTCGCTGTAAAAAACACAAAGGCAGCATGACGGCAATACGCATTCCTCCCCTTTCAGGCCTGCAAGGCAGTACATGTCTTCACAGACCGCAGCGGACAGGTCAGCCTGCAGCCCTCTGTCATTTCACCGTTTTCAAGCCGCGGGAGCACAAGCCATGCATCTAACCAGAATTGTTGCTGGACTGCTGATCGTGTTGGCTATCGGTCTCGCATTCCTTGCCTGGATGATGGGCCGCCAACCCCAGCCCTCGCCTTCTGCAGGAGCGCCTGCAGCCAGCCCTCCCTCGTCGGTGGGCGCGAGAGCGGACCCGGCAAAGCAGCATGCCACCGTCGTCACGGCACGGCCCATCGCAGCTGGTCAGCGCATCACGGCCGACGACATCCGTCTGGTGCAGCACCCCTCGGCCACCGCTGACGGATTCAAGGACACGGCTGCCGTGTTGAACCGCACCACACTGGTAGCACTGGCTGCCGATGCACCACTGCTTGAGCAACATTTGATCAGCAGTCTTGCTTTGCAGCTCACTGCTGGACAACGCGCCCTGTCCATTGCCATCAAAGAACAGATGGCCGCTGGCCATCATGTGCGCCCGGGTGACTTCGTCGATGTTTTCTTCACACTGGATGGCCGCGCCGAAAGCTCCCCCGTGGACACACAGACGCGGCTTCTGCTGGCCCGCAGCCGCGTTCTGGCCTACGGTGCATCCAGTGTCGAAAATCCCCCACCTTCTGCAGCACAGCGCAAGGCTCAACAAGAGCAGGAAACCAGCAGCTCCGGAATGCGACGCAACAGCCGCGACGACCAAGGCCAGCGCCCAGAAAGCGCGCAAACGGCAGTTTTGGCAGTGCCACTGGAGGATGTGGAACGCTTGACCCTGGCGGAGAAATACGGCCAGCTCACACTGGCGTTGCGCCACCCGGACGATATGGCGGTGCCTGACCCATCGCTGTTCGCTGCCCTGCCCACGGCGCTGCAGCCCATTACCGGCCGCTCCGCAAAGAACCAGCCGCTCCAGGGTCCAGACCGTGCATTCGCAGGCTTGCGCTTCAAGGATCTGGCCACCGGTACGCCATCACGCGCGGCAGGCCGCACTGCGCCTTTCTCAGGAGGAGCTGCAAAGGTCTCGCAGCAGCCGCGTATTCGGGCCGTCGAGGTACACAGCGGCGCCACCGTACAGACAGTGAACTACTGACAACAGCAAGAAGAGGGAGAAATCATGCAGACGCCACGCCTCTCGCCACCCTTCGCATCCTTCGGCCAGGTCCCCTGGCGGACACAGGCTACCAGGATGCTGTGCTGCGCCACCGTTATGCAGGCCTGCCTGGGTCCGGCAGCGGCCCAAGCACAGGTGGACTCAGCGATGCAAGCGCTTCCTGCAAGCCCAACACAAGGACCACGTACCGACCAAATTCCTTCCAGCGATGCGCTGCAGCTAATAACCGGCCGGCAACATCTGCTGCAGTTGGGCCTGATACCAGGCCGTATCGCTGTCGGCGATCCCAATGTTCTAGATATCAAGGTACTGCGCTCGCCCGCCAGCAGTGGAGCGGACGATGCCCAATTGCTGCTTACACCCAAAGCCGCAGGCAGCACTACGCTGGTGGTCTGGCCCCAACGCAACGGCTCGCCACAAAACTGGCTGGTGCAGATCAAGGGCCAGCACCTGACACTGGACCGGCGCCTGTCATCCCTTCCCGAACATGCGCAAGCCCTGGCAGTGCTACGCCAAAATGCGCCCAGCCAGGCAACGTTGATAGACAACGCACAAATCTCTGTTGCCAGCAACACCGTACAGGTAGATGTCCAGGTGGTGGAATTCAAAAAAGCGGCCATGAGGCGCGCGGGCATCAACCTCACCAGCGGAGGAGCCAATAACCACGGTTTCAGTTTCGGGCTCTACACCCCAGGCACTAGCAGTGCCGGCACCGGCGGCAGCGACTCCGGCTCGTCGGCCATCTCCAGCGCCATGAACCTGGTGATGAATTTCGGCAAGGCCTTCAGTGGTGCGGGCATACGCGCCCAACTGGGCATCCTGGAAGGAAACGGCTTGGCTAGAGTCCTGGCCAAGCCCACTCTGGTGGCTCACACGGGCCAGAACGCCAGCTTCCTGGCGGGCGGCGAGCTGCCAATTCCCGTGCCGGCCCGAGACGGCAATATCGCCATTCGCTACAAAGAATTCGGTATCAAGCTCCAACTGACACCCACCATCCTGTCGGATGAGCGCATTGCGTTGAAGGTCGCACCCGAGGCCAGCGATCTGGACTTCAGTTCGGGCGTCACCATCGCCGGTGTATCCGTTCCCGCCGTACGGACACGCAGGGCTGACACCATGGTGGAACTGGCCAATGGCGAGAGCTTCATCATCGGCGGCCTGGTAAGCCGCTCGACCTCATCCAGCGTCAACAAGGTACCGCTGCTGGGCGATCTGCCGATCCTGGGGACCTTCTTCAAGAACCTCAGCTACTCCCAGGACGAAACGGAACTGGTGATTGTGGTCACGCCGCACCTGGTCCATCCCCTGCCGGCCACTACCAATCTGGACGGCCTGATGCCGGGTACCCAGTCCGAGCAACGCAACGCGTCCCAAGTCTGGGGCCCGTTCATCGCAGGTGGCATGAGTCCCAACTCTGCCCTGCCCGGTTTCTCGTATTGATATCCATGACAAGCAAGCCCATCGTCTCCGATACATCCGTCGCCCCACCAGGTCCGCCGGCCGTCGGCTCGCCCACTTCGCTGGAGACCTTGCTGGGCCTGCGTTCTTCGAATACGCAGACCGGCCAGACGGCAGCCCAGTCACCTCCATCCGTGCAGCCGCTGCAGGCACCGTCCCTGACGAAAATGCCTTCCGACCCCGACCTCCATGTGGAACTGCTGTTCATCCAGGCGGGCACGCCCGAAAGCACGTTGGCGCTGTCCTGGATGCAGCGCATGCTGGACAGCGCCCAGCTGCACACGGCACGCTTCAACGACAACGTGGCAGAGCAAGTTCAGCGCTACATGCCCCACGCGGTCTTCATCCACTTCGATCCCCTGTCCACCGACGAAGCGGCCCAGTTGGCGTCACAGCTGCATGTCTCCCATCCCCATCTGCCTTGCGTGGCAGTGGGTCGCACCAAGTATCCGCAATGCATGCTGGCAGCGTTGCGTGCAGGCGTGCAGGACTTTCTCGATGTGGACGGCCCCGTTCAGGCCGCGCACCAGACGGTGATCGATCTGATCAAGCGCGCGCCGACTTCAATGCCGAGCATGCCCAGCGCACCGCTGACCGCCATCATGTCGGCCCGCGCAGGCTTGGGCAGCAGCCTCATGGCCTCGCACCTGGCGTGGTACCTGCAAAAACGTCTGCACGGCACGACAGCCGTCCCCGGCCAGGACGCCACGCCCCGCGAAATCAGCAACGAGACCTTGGACGGACTGCTCATTGATCTGGGAAGCCCCAGTGGCGACTGCGGGCTGTACCTGGGCACATTGGGCGACTTCGACTTCATCGAGGCCGTCAACAACCTGCGCCGCTTCGACCGACGCCTGGCCTCCACCGGCCTGTCACGCCACGAAAGCGGCCTGCGCATGCTCACGCTGCCGCGCCAGTCCAGCCGCCTGCGCGATGTCTCGTATGCCGACGTCGATGCCCTGCTGCTGCGCCTGCGCCAGTACTTCCGCCACGTGATTGCCGACCTGGGCGCCGTCGTCCCCACCCACCTGGCCATGCGCGTGGCGCTGCGCGCCAGCCAGGTCTGGGTGGTCTGCGACCAGAGCGTGGCCAGCGTGGTCTCCACCACCGAACTGCTGCGGCAGCTGGACGAGCAAAAGATCGAGCGCGAACGCATGCACCTCATCGTCAGCCGGCACGACAGCCAGCTCGAACTGGAGGCCCAGCAGATCGCCAAGCAGCTGCAGCTGCCGCTGCTGGCCACCATCCCCGAGCGCCGCCGGGAGCTGGCCCAGGCCGTCAACCAGGGCCAGCTGCTGCCCAGCCGCCTGCAGCGGGAGCCCTATGTGCAGGCCGTGGACAAGCTCGCCACCTTGCTGATCACCACCCACCACCAGGCCCATGCGGGCGATCAGGCCGCGCCCGCCCGCGGACTGAACCGTTTCTTCCACCGAACAAGAAGCTGAACGCACCATGACGACCACGGCTTATTCCCATCTGGCGGACGCACAGGCCAGCGAGTTCGAGCAAAGCGCGCTGTTCCTCGACCTGAAGAACCGCACGCACGAGCATTTGCTCAGCCGCATCGAGGAGCTGGGCGCCGAGTTCGGCCGCTGGTCGCAGGCTGCCATCGCGCAGTTCGTGCTGATGGAGCTGGACAGCTTCATCCGCCTGCACTCCGTGCCCGTCAACGAGCAGGAGGCGCTGCAGGTGGCGCGCGCCCTCACGCGCGAACTCACGGGACTGGGACCGCTGCAGCCGCTGCTGGAGGACCCCCGGGTCGAGGACATCCTCATCAACGGCCATGGCAACATCTACGTCTCGCGCGGCGGCGTGCTGCAGCGCGAGACCCTGCACTTCAAGGACGACGAGCATGTGCTGCGCATCGTGCGCCGCATCCTGGCGCCGCTGGGCCGGCGTCTCGATGAATCCAGCCCCATGGTCGATGCCCGCCTGCCCGATGGCGGGCGCATCAACGTCATCATCGAGCCGCTGTCCATCGACGGCCCCTCGGTCTCCATCCGCAAGTTCCGCAAGGACCCGCTGACGCCTTCCGAGCTGGTGCAGCTGGGCACCTTCAACCACGACATCTGCCGCATCCTGGAGATGGCCGTGCAGGCGCGCTGCAACATCCTGGTCAGCGGCGGCACCAGCTCGGGCAAGACCTCGCTGCTCAACGCGCTGGCCAGCTTCATCCCCTCCAGCGAGCGTATCGTCTCCATCGAGGACACGGCCGAGCTGGCCCTCAACCACAACCATGTGGTGCGGCTGGAAAGCCGCCCCGGCGGCTTCGACGGCTCGGGCCACGTCAGCATCCGCGACCTGCTGCGCAACAGCCTGCGCATGCGGCCCGACCGCATCATCGTCGGCGAAGTGCGCGGCGGCGAAGTGCTGGAGCTGCTGCAGGCCATGAACACCGGCCATGACGGCTCCATGGGCACCATCCACGCCAGCTCGCCGCGCGAGTGCCTGTACCGGGCCGAGATGCTGGCAGGCTTTGCGGGCTTCCAGGGCAGCGAGGTCAGCCTGCGCCGCCAGATCGCCAATGCCGTGGACTTCATCGTGCAGATCGGCCGCCTGTCCAACGGCCGCCGGCGCCTGCTGTCGCTGACCGAGGTCACGGGCATGACCGACAACATGATCTCCATGCAGGAGCTGTACCGCTACGAGCCCCAGGTGGGCGGCGACGGGCAGGAAATCGACCACTGGGTCTCGCTGGGCATCTCGCCCCACTCGCCCAAGCTGCTGAGCTGGTGGCGCTCGCAGCAGCAGGCCTCAGGAGGAGGTATGAGATGACGACTCCCGCAACCCTGGTCCTAGGCGCCATGGCATGCCTGCTGCTGGCTCTGGCGCTGTGGATGTTCGCCCGCGCACGCCGACGGGAGCATGAGCAAACAATAAGCCGTCACCTAAGGCGCAGTCTTGAACGAGGCCGTGACCGGTCGTCCCCGACGACTAGCACACCCGTGCTTGCGCTGCCCCCCAAGGATGGCGGCTCACAACCTGCGCGCATTCCCGCAGCAGTGCAATGGATACATCGCAAACTGGGCGTGGACGCCTGGGGCCTTTCGCCCCGAACACCCGCAGTGCTGCTCGCCAGCGTTCTTACGCTGTTCCTGCTGGCCACAAGCCAGGGCGGGCTAGCAATCGGCCTGCTGGCCTTGGTGCTCTATGTGCTGCTGCTCATATTCTTCATATGGCGGCGCCTGACCATGCGGCGCAACAAGCTGCTTCAACAATTGCCCGGCTTCCTGGACAACATGGTTCGCATGATCTCGATTGGCAACTCGCCTCATGCCGCCTTCCAGTTGGCTTTGGGTAATGTTCCCGCTCCACTGGGCGATGCGCTTCAGCAAGCAGCCGCCATGCTGAGCGCCTCCCCGGATCTGGGACAAGCCATGGCACAGCTGGAGCGTTCCTGGCGCCTTCCCGAGTTCGGCTTGCTGGCAGCGGTCTTTCGGATGAGTGTGCGCTATGGCGGCCGCGCCGATCTTGTGCTGGAGCGTGTCTCGGCCTACATCCGGGACCGCCAGTCCGCCGAGCGCGAACTGCATGCTCTTTCGTCCGAAATCCGCCTGTCGGCCTGGGTGCTGGCGCTGCTTCCGGTAGGCGTAGGCGCCCTCATCATGATCCTCAATCAGGGCTACTTCCTACGCATGTGGAATGACGCTAGCGGACAGCGCATGGTCTTGCTTGCCATCGGCTTGGAAGGTGTCGGCGCACTGCTGCTGTATCGCCTCGCCCAGCTGAGATGAACCGGACACTGTTCAAGGACGTTGCCATGTGCCGCCCACTCCGCCGCCCCATGCGCTCTGGCCATGCCACATTGGAAAGACGCCGACCATGACTCCACAACAGCTATGGATCGCCAGCCTGTGTTTGGGCTCTCTCGGCACGGTCATGTGGGCCTGCACCATGGTCTGGAAGCTACAGCGCTCGCAGCAGGCTTCCAGTCAAGTCGAGAAGCTGTTGCATGCACGCGAACGCGCTGACGCCAATCCGCACGCAGCCCATGCGCTCTTTGGTTCTGCCACGGCCGACGCCGGACTGCTGAATCCGCCCACAGGGACCACCGTCCGATCCATATCGCCTCAAGCGCTCGCAGCCAGTCTGCAACCGCCGGCCTGGCTACAGACTGGATGGGCCCGGGTACTGCTGGCCGAAGAGGACCGCAAGCTGCTGGATCAAGCTGGTATAGCCCTGCGCAGTGGCAGCGTTTTCTACGTTACAAGCCGTCTTCTGCTGGCTTTGGCTTTTCCGCTGCTGGCTTTGGCCGTTCTGCGGCCCAACGACACCTATGCCGTGTTCTATGGTTTCCTGGGCCTCAGCCTGGGCCTGATGCTTCCCAAATGGCTTGTCCGGGCCAAAGCACGGCAACGGCGCGAGCAAGTCGTCGAGGAGTTGCCATTGTTCGTCGACCTGCTGCGGCTTCTGCAAGGCGTGGGCCTGAGTATTGACCAGAGCCTGCAGATTCTGGCCAGCGAGTTCTGCAGCGTGCTGCGCGTCATCAGCGGCGAGTTGGCCCTGGCCAACCAGCTCTACAGCAGCGGCCGCACGCGTGAGCAGTCATTCCAGCGGCTGGCCAATCTCAGCGCAGATGACGACATGAGCGCCGTGGTCAATCTACTGACCCAGGTGGACCGCCATGGTGGCGCCGTGCAAGAGCCGCTCAAGGAATTCAGCATCCGTTTGCGCGAAAAGCGCCAAGCCCGCTTCAAGGAAAAGATAGGCGCGATCACCGTCAAGATGACCGGTGTCATGGTCCTGACGCTGCTGCCTGCCCTGCTGGTCATCACCGCAGGCCCCGGCTTTTTGGCAGTCATTCGCGCCCTCTCGAGCATAGGAGGAGCATGAACATGTATCCATACAAACAATCCCTTCCGCGCAACTGGGCAGCACTTGCCACAGCCCTGGCGCTCCTGCTAAGCGGGTGTGCCAGCAAGGGGCCCGAGGGCTACGGCGTGGCACCACAGCCAACTTCAGCCGCCCCGACCCCACAACAGACGTCCAACGCGGAGCAGTCGGCTCAAATCGATACTGCCCAGACCTATCTGGATTTGATTGGTCAAATGCAGCAAGCAGGCCAGTGGTATGCGTCGCTTGCACATGCCGATGCATTCGAGCAGCAGTTCGGCGCCAACCCGGAGTCGCGCATGCTGCGCGCGGACGCCATGCGTAATACCGGGCAGTTCACACAGGCAAGGCAAGCCTACATGGCACTGCTCGATGGTGGCTCTGCCGCACGCGCCAGGCGCGGGCTGGGTCTTCTTCATGCCGTCCAGGGTCAATACGCTCAGGCCGTGGATCAACTGGAAAAAGCGCGCCAGCTCAATCCCATAGATGCCAATGTGCTCAGCGATCTGGCCTACGCCCACATGCTTGATGGACAGCTGCCCTTGGCGCAGATGCCCATGCTGCAAGCCGCTCAATTGGCGCCCGGCAATGCTCGCGTGCAACTGAATCTGGCTCTGTACTGGCTGGCCTGCGGCAACCAGGGTGAGGCATCGCGGCTGCTGCAAAAGCTGTCCCAGCCTCCGGCGAGAGGAGCGCTCCCGCTGATCGACCAGGAATCGTTGCAAACGCTGCAGACCCAGTTGGCACAAGTACAGGAGGCGGTACGCGCCCGCGCCATTGCCACCTCACAGCCATCTCACCCGCAGCCCGCTGCTGCGCGCAAACACCCGGCAGCCACCGCACTGCCCATTGCCGCAGGTTCGCCTATCAGCCCTCAGCCTCAACCCGGCACAGCCGGCCCCCCCCCACTGTGAGGAAACAGCCATGCAATGCATTGAACGCAAATTCACCCTTGACGCCAAACGCCTTGCAGGGCTATGTGCCACGCTGCCACTGCTTGGCCTGATGCTGATGTCTCCCAAGGCATTGCAAGCGCAGCAATTGGTTGACCGTACCGTAACCCCTGTGCAAGTGTCTGCCGTGCTCACTGCAGAGAGCACGGCAGCCGCTGCTCCAACTTCCCCAGACACGGCCCCAAAGTCCATGCTGGCGCATCTGCCTATTCGGCAGATCGTCATCGGCGATGCCACGGAACAGCTCCTGGCCCTACAACGCTCCGCCAATGGCGAGCGTCAACGCACCATAGACGCTGCTCAGGCTACGCGTAGCTATCAGCGCTACCTCAAGAGCTTCGAGAGCGAGATACCGGCCAACTACACCACCGGCATAGATACAGGCGTGGCCTCGACACGCTGAGACCGTATATCCCCTTGGGCCACAAGCATCATGACCACGCAAGCGCATCCCCTCTGCATTGACCGGCCTTGCCGGCAGCGCGGCGTGTACGCACTGGAGTGGGCCATCATTTTCCCTGTGTTCTTCGTGCTGCTGTACGCCATCGTCAGCTATGGGTTGACTTTCTTCGTTCGGGAGTCGATGCAGTTCGCCGTCGAGGAAGGGGCGCGTGCCGCGCTCAGATATCCCGTGGGAGTCAACGCGCCGAACTGGCTTCATAGAAAACAGGCCGCCATCGCTTCGGTACAAAAAATGCTGGCTTGGCTTCCGGACGATTTGAAACCTGCAGTAGCGGATATCCAGTTCACGGTGTGCCACCTCAGCGATACCACCTGCTTTCAGAACAGTCCGCTGAACAACAATCTGGCCTGCGATATCGGCACACCCTGCCTCATCCTCATTTCTTATAGGATAGAGAACTACCCCAGCAAAGCCATTGCGCCATCGATTGCCGGAATCAAAATCATTCTTCCCAACAGCCTGACAGCCAGCGCCGCGCTGCTGGCGGACAGGAGGATGCTGTGATGCGCCAACGGTCTGCCAGTCCATCCTTAATCCGGACACAGAGTGGTATCGCCGCACTGGAGTTTGCGTTGATTGCAGCCTTGATGATCTCCATGCTGATGGGCCTCTTGGTCTGGTGGCGCTACTTCCAAGCGCACCAAGCCGTCACCCGTGCCGTGGGAGATGGTGCGCGGATCGCCCATAGCCTGATCTCCACGGGCGCCAACTACCCCTGCACTATTCCCAGTGCTACCGCGAACCGAACCATCATTCAAGACAGGGTCTCGCAAGTGGCGCGCCTGGGATTCCAGAGAAGCTCTCTACCGGATGATTCTCTGGTGATGGGCCCTTTCGAATGGACTTGCCCTTCTTCCGCAAGCTCCCCGCCAGGCAGCTTTTCTTTCAAGATCAGCTACCAGCTTGCCCCTTTGCTTAGCAACACCTTTTTCATCAATGAACCGCAGCGAATCAGCGAACAAAGCGTGGTGCATTTCAGGTATGCGCCATAAAGAGAGGCTGCCATGCGAATCTATCCGCCCTCCATTCAGAAAATAGGCTTGTTCAAAGACAGGGGAACCCTGTTGATACAGTTCGCCCTGCTTCTAGCCGTTCTCATAAGCATTCTCGGAACGGCGCAAATTGGCTACATGTATTACGCCAAGCGCGATCTGCAACGGATCGCGGATCTTGCTGCCCTGGAAGCCATCAGTGCGCTCGTGGACCCCTCCACTTGCACGGCTGCAGAGGCTGCGGGAATGAATAGCATCACCACCCAGTGGAAATGGCCGGCAGGGGTGTCTCCTGCCCCGCTGCAGCAAAGCGTGCGCTGCCTCAAATGGAGCAGGGATGCCGGCCCAGCCTTTGGGGCAGCACCCTTCAATGCAGTACAGGTTCGGCTGAGAGGCAAAAGCCTGCAACTATTGCCTTTCCTGGGCAACAGAGAGATCTATGCCGAATCCATCTCGGCGATTCCAGATGACCCTATTGCGGCTTTTTCCCTAGGTTCCGGCGTGGCCAGGCTGGATGAAGGTGCACTCAATCGTCTGCTCACCATGCTGTTGGGAACGAATGTCAATCTGAGCTTGGCGGACTACCAAGGGCTTGCCAACACCAAGGTCAACCTCCTGGGATTGAAGGAGGCGTTGAACATCTCTGCAGGCACCTATGAGGAGCTGCTTAATGCCGATGTGCTGCTGACCAAACTATTGGAATCCAGCATCAGTGTCATACAGAACTCTCCTGGCAGCGACACCGCAAACATCGCAATAGCTGCGCTGGACAAGCTTCTGAAGCTACCCATCGCAGTCAATATCCAAAACACCGTCATCTCCCTGCTGAAGGCTCCTGGCCAGAACGGTTTACTCGACATCGGTCTCTTCAAAGACAATCCGATGTCCGCACTGATCGCTGATGTTAGTGCCCTGAGCCTCCTGATGGTGGGATTGCAGGTGGCCAACGTGGACTCTGCCGCCACTTTGCAGACCGGTATCGACCTGAAGCCGCTGGCCGATGTAGCGATCAAGGCAAAAATCATAGAACCACCAGTCATCGCAGTGGGCCCTCCCGGCTACGACAGCACGGGCAAACCCCGAACCACGGCGCACACTGGTCAGATACGCACCTTCTTGGATATCAAGGCCCTCACGCCGGTGGCGGGTAAAACCAGCCTTCTCGATCTGAACCTGCTGCTGGCCAGCGTCAAGGTATCCATGCCTGCGGGCCAGTTGGTCAACCTACCGCTTTATGTCGAGGTGGGATCGGCAGACGGCAGGCTCGAAGAAGTCATCTGCAGATACGAAGGTAACAAGCACCGTGTCCGCATTGATGCCAGGCCTGGCCTGGCGCATGTGTTCCTGGGCAATGTGCCTGCGGCGCTGACCAACACCACTACGCCATGGGAAAACCTGACCAAGGAAAAATTTCATCTGTTGAGCCTGAAGCTGGATATCAAGCTGCTCCTGGGACTGATCCCCGTGGTCGAAGCACCTATTGCCCTGAAGGCGAAGCTGGACCTCCCTGTCAATGCACCTGGGGCTTATTCCAGCCTTTATTACGACTATGAAAAAAGCAAGCCCCGAGCCGAGCAAACGCTTATCAAAAGCGTGGGTATGAAGCAGCAGCTGGGCCAATCCATCGGTAACGCCATCAATGCAGGTTTGCTGGAAGTGGAGCTCGATACCTCGGGGCTGAAGTTGCTAGGCCTGGACCTGGGACTCGTGAGCAGCATCGTTGATGGCCTGGTCAATGGCCTCGTTGGCATCGTCAGCGGCGTTCTGGGGCTGCTCAATGTGGTGCTGATGCCGGTCCTGGCCTTGTTGGATGGAGTGTTGCTTGGACCGCTGCTTGAA
Organism: Delftia sp.; assembly: GCF_059499305.1. NCBI lineage: Bacteria > Pseudomonadati > Pseudomonadota > Betaproteobacteria > Burkholderiales > Comamonadaceae > Delftia > Delftia sp. Next base: position 15,247 of record NZ_JCABYI010000029.1, on the reverse strand, counting down.
GCGCTTGGGATCCAAGTCGGGTACGCAGACGTCGAGCTGCTTTGGGCCGATTGCAATTACGGCGTCATCGTTCAATAGCAGCGCATTCAATCTTTGAAACAACCAAAAAGCGAGACTCAGGTGAATCTGGACGAGCTGGTCATCTATGTGTGGGAAGGACAGGCCGACATCGCCGAGCGGGTGGAGCGCTGCGTGCTCAACCTGGGCGTGGACGTGGTGCGCGCCGACGGGCTGACCCTGCCCGCCGACACCAGCGAGCTGGGCAATGCGATCGCCGTGGTCAGCGTCTCGGTGCTGGAGGGCGCGCGCTTCACGCGCCAGGGCGTGGAGGGCACCTTCGGCATGCCCGTGCTGTGGGTCAGCGCCAAGCAGCGCGACGCCAACGCCGGCACCTATGCCATGGAGTACTCGCATGTGCTGCCCTTCGACTTCACGGGGGCCGAGCTGCGGGCCATGCTGGTGCGCATACTGCGGCGCATGCAGAGCAACCAGCGCCAGGTGCAGCGCTCGGAGGACATCATCGCCGTGGCCGACTGCATGCAGCGCCTGCTGCGCGACGTGGACACCTTTGCCGACTGCGAGCACAGCGTGCTCATCATCGGCGAGACCGGCGTGGGCAAGGAGCGCATTGCCGAGCGGCTGCACGAGCGCAACAACCGCTACGGCCAGGGCCCCTTCGTGGTGGTCAACTGCGGCGCCATCCCGGACGGGCTGTTCGAGTCCCTGTTCTTCGGCCACGCCAAGGGCTCGTTCACGGGCGCGGTCAATGCCCACAAGGGCTATCTGGAGCAGGCCAACGGCGGCACGCTGTTCCTGGACGAGATCGCGGACCTGCCGCTGTACCAGCAGGTCAAGCTGCTGCGCGTGCTGGAAGAGCGCGCCATCACGCGGCTGGGGTCGGCCGCCGCCGTGAGGCTGGATTTCCGGCTGGTGGCGGCCACCAACAAGCCGCTGCGCGGGCTGGTGCGCGAGGGACGCTTTCGCGCCGACCTGTTCTTCCGCCTGGCCGTGATCGAGCTGCAGATCCCCAGCCTGGAGGAGCGCGGCGAGGCCGACAAGCTGGCCATCTTCCACGCCATCCTGCACAAGGTGGTGGGCGAGGCCACGATGAAGGAGCTGGGCGAGCCGCCCTTCTTCATCCTCGACGCCGTGGCCCAGATGTACTTCCCCGGCAATGTGCGCGAGCTGCGCAACCTGGCCGAGCGCATCGGCGTGGCCGCCCGCCAGACGCGCGACTGGAACGCCGACGGCGCCACGCAGCGCATCCTGCAGCACGCCCAGGCCCTGTCGGCCACCACCTTCCCGCCGGACGCCGGCGCCGCCGAGCCCCTGCTGGCCGACCGCAGCAACTGGGACATGGACGAGCGCAACCGCATCATCGCGGCGCTCAACACCAATGACTGGAAGCGCCAGAACACGGCCCAGCACCTGGGCATCAGCCGCAAGGTGCTCTGGGAAAAGATGCGCAAGTACCAGATCAGCGACGGCGAGCCCGAAGTGCCCGTGCCGGGCTGAGCACGCCCTCCGACACATCCCATCCCCCCACGCCATGGAGACCTCCACGAACATGCAGGACAAGCCGGTCATCATCTTCGTCAGCGCCGTCTACCCCAGCCAGTACAGCCTGCTGTGCAGCCACCTTCGCGCCAGCGGCGCGGCCGACAGCTGGTTCATGACCATGCCCGGCCATGCCGAGAACTACGCCAGCCAGTGCGACCACCTGCTGTCGTTCCGGCCCGATGGCGACATCGTCGGCCCGCAAAGCTACTACTACTCCAGCAAGGTGGAGCGCTCGGCGCGCATAGGCCGCGGCCTGCTGCAGGGCCTGCAGGCCTTCGAGAAGGAAAAGGGCAAGCGCATCGACGTGGTGGTCGCCCACTCGCTGTGGGCCGCGCCCAACCTGCTGTACGGCGAGATCGATGCCGCCATCGTCAGCTACATCGAATTCCCCAGCTACCGCGTGCACGGCAACGAGCCCGACTACCCGCCCGACCTGTCCCAGCGCCTGGCCGACCGCAACATGGAAATGCTGCACTACCACCAGGTGCTGTGCAGCGACCTGACCATCGCGCCCAGCGCCCATGCGCGCTCGCTGTTCCCGCCGCTGCTGCAGGAGCGCGTGGCCGTGCAGTTCGAGGGCTTCGACATCCAGGCCCCTGACGAGCAGGCCGAGCCGGTGCCGCGCCAGGACGCGCGCTTCACCGTGGCCTTCTCATCGCGCGACCTGTCCAGCTCCAAGGGCTTCGAGACCTTCATGCGCCTGGTCGACCGCCTGGTGCGCGAGGGCGATGGCCAGCAGATGCGCTTCATCGCCCTGGGCGACCCCACGGCCGTGACCTATGGTTACGAACAGCAATGGGTGGAGCGCCGCTACCAGGGCAAGGTGGCCAGTTTCCGCGACCATCTGCTGCAGATCCACCCGGCCGCACAGGTGGTGGAGTTCCCGGGCAAGCTACCGTACGACGAGTTCGCGCGCACCCTGGCCTCGGTGGACCTGTTCCTCTACCCGCTGCGCTACGGCGTGGCCAACTGGGGATTGATGGAGATCCTGGCGCGCGGCGGCTGCGTGATCGGATCGAACTGGGGCTTTGTGCCGGAGCTGGTGCAAAACGACGTCAACGGCCTGCTGCTGCCCGACAGCGACGACGCCTGGATCGGCGCCATCCGCCAGCTGCGCGACGACCCGGCCCGGCGCCAGCGCTACAGCCGGGCCGCGCGCGAGACGGGCAAGCGCTTTCACATCTCCAACGTGGCACCGCGCTTCATGGACCTGTTCCGCCTGGCCATGGCGCGGCGCAAGGCGAGCCCGCTGATGCTGGAGTAAGGTGCAATGCGGGCCGGGCTCGGCCTGCGTTCAGGTGCGGGCCCTTGCGCGCCTAGGCGGCGGACAGCGCCGATGCAGGGGCCCCGACAGTCCCGACAGCCCCGACGGCCCCGCCAGTCCCGCCGTCGGCAGCCGAAAGAGCCGGCACACGGTCCATGCCACTCCAGCTCAGGGCCATGCTCAGTGCCATGTCCAGCGCGTCGCCCTCCTGCGCCTCGGACGCCTGCAGCACCTCCAGCACATCGGCAACGCACACCACCTGGTCGAGCAGCCCATGCAGCGATGGCCGGGCTATGAAAAACCCCTGCACGCCATGCGCCCCCGCAAGCGCCACGGCCTCCATGCCCTGGGCGGACTCCACGCCTTCCACGATCACGCAGGCGCCGCGGTCGGCGCACAGGCTGATCAGGCCCTGCAGCATCCGGGCCGACGGCCGGGCCTGCAGGCTCTGGTCCAGCACGGACTTGTCGATCTTGACGATGTTGGCGCGCAGCTTGCCCAGGATGTCCAGGCCGCCGCGCCGGGGAACGATATCGTCCAGCGCCACGCGCACGCCCAGGATCTGCAGGTGCCGCACCAGGCCCAGCGCGGCCTTCTCGCAGGGGAAGACACCGGTCTCGGTGATCTCCAGCACCAGGCGCTGGGCGATCTCGGGCCGCTCCTCCAGATAGTCGAACACGCCTTCCCACCAGGCCTCGTCGCAGAACGAGGCGGCCGACAGATTGCAGCCCAGGCTGTGGCCGGTCTTCATCTCCAGCGCCCCTATCACCGACCACAGCACGCTGCGGTCCAGCCGCGCGGCCAGGCCCAGCCGCTCCAGCGCCTCGATGGCATGGGGCACGGCATAGTTGTCGTAGGCAGAGAACACGCGGCGGCGCAACAGGCACTCGTGGTAGAGCGTGCGGCCCGTGCCGGTCCCACTGCCTCCCCCTGCCATGCCCCCGGGCTCCAGCAGCGTCACGGGCTGGAATGCCAGCGCCAGATGGCCCAGCCGCAGATCGTCCAGCAGGCGGCCCGCCAGCTGCATGTCGGCCTGGTAGCCCTTGATGAGCCTGGCGGGCATTCTGCGCACCGCCATGTCCTGGCCGCCCGCCGTGGCGTGGCCCTTGCCGCGTATCTCGTGCAGCCCCGCGAAGGAGACGCAGCCCAGCGCCTGCACCTCGGCCCGCAGATAGGCCTGGCGCGAGCCGTGCACCACGGGCTCGCTCACCAGGGCGGACTCCAGCGCATGCATCCAGCCATGCCGGGCATGATGGCCGGGCAGCACCGTGTCGGCCAGCGTGCGGGGGTCGAACCCGCGAACCAGCAGCGTATCGCCCGCGCGCTCCAGCGATTGGGCATCGATGCCCAGGCCCTTGAGCCGGTCCATGCAGGCCTGCATGGCCTCGTCGCAGAAACCGTTGCCATAGACGCTGCGCCAGGCCTGCAGGGGCGGCAGCCAGATGGCCAGATCCAGGGGCATGTCGCTGTGCGAGGGTTCGATGATGTCGTGCATGGTGAGCGCCTTCGTTCAACGGCCTGCAATGGGTTGTGAATAGCAGTGAAATCCGATCGCCCTGCGCCCCCGGCCGGCCGGCCCGCCGCCGAGCATGCCGGCATCCACGGCCGACAGCGCCAGGTCCACATGGCCGGCCACCAGGTCAAAGACCACCGAGCAGGCATCCGCCTTGCGGCTGAAATACGCCAGCGTGGCATCCGTTCCGCCGGCAAAGCTGCCCAGCAGCGCCTGCCCGTCCTGCTCCTGGAACACCGCCTGCGCGCTGCCCTGCTGCGGCACGATGACCCGGTCGCCCTGCTGCAGCAAGGCGCCGGCCTGCGCCACGATCACATCGCTGCGCCGCACGATGCGCACGCCCTCGCTCACCCGCGTGAGCAGCGCCACCGGCGCCGCCTGCGCCACCTGCGCATGGGGGCTTCCGTCGCCCGCCTCGCGCGCAGCGGCGCGCGGCACGGCGGCAGACGCAAACGACGCGGGTACGTTCAACGGCTTGCTGCGCGCCCTTTCCGGGTAGGCGCGCAGTCGCGGCAGGGGCATGCCTGCAAACGACAACGAGACAGCGGCCATGGTTTCTCCTCCGAAAGACAGCGATCAATGGGGCGGCCGGCGCAGCACACGGTTTTCCAGACACTGCGACAAGCTTTTTGCATCCTGTTGCAACAAGCGTGCCATGGGCCTGGACGTCTTCATCCAACGCCAAGCCATCTGTAACCTATTGATTTATTTGGGCACCCAAGCACAGCCACCACCGTGTCACCCCGCAGCGTTACGGGCGATGTCACGTAACGCCGGCACGCCACGGCGTTACTTTCACGGCGGCCGCGCAGGACGACGCTGCCCTGGCTGCCAGGCGCGGCCCCCCTTTCGGTGTATGTTCCAGCGCATCACTTCAGGAGCCGGCCCTGTCCCCGCAAAAGTCCATACAACGGGATCTGGTGATCCTCTGGCTCACCATCTCGGCCGTCGCCCTGGTGCTGGCGTGGCTGCTGTTGCTGTTGACCCGGCAGGGCTCCGAACCGCAGATTGCCCGCGCCCGCGACGCCGCAGGCGTCAGCTGCAGCGCGCTGCAGGCCGGGGCCGCGCGCATGGGGCTGGCGGGGCTGACGGCAGATACGCCATCTGCCCAGGCCCGGTCCGCCGCGCAGGCCGTGCTGGACCTGGCGCTGCGCGAGCGCCCCGGCATGGAGGGCGGCTTCTGGCGCGAGGGCCCCGGCGTGGTGGCCTATGCGTTTCCCACCTATGACGGCTCGGGCATCAAGCGCGATGCGCCCAGTGCGGAGATGGAGCGCATCGCCTCCACCGCCCAGCGCGCACGGGACAGCGCCGGGCTGGTGACCGACCTGCGCCCCGGCCTGCGCGAGGCGGTGGTCTTTGCCGCCTGCCCGGCCCAGGCCGATGCGCCCGCCCTGGTGGCCTGGACGCTGATGCGCGTCCCCCTGATCAGCGCCGACGTGGTCAACCCCCTCATCCTTGCCGTCAGCCTGCTGCTGGGCATGGTCCTGGTCTCGGGCCTGTGGCTGGGCAGAATGCTGCGGCGCTGGCAGCGGCAGTCGGCACAGATGGAGCAGCAACTGCTCGGCGCCGAACGGCTGGCCACCCTGGGCCGGCTGTCGGCCGGCCTGGCGCACGAGATCCGCAACCCGCTGGGCACCATGCGCATGAAGGCCGAGAACGCCCTGGCCGCGCCCGAGCCACTGCGGCAGGCCCGCAGCCAGGGCGCCCTGGAGGCCGTGCTGGCACAGACCGCGCGCCTGGAAGACCTGGTATCGAGCCTGCTGGCCTTGACCCAGCCCTTTCGCGTGCACCCGGAGCCCGTGGACCTGCAGCAGCTGCTGGACGAAAGGCTCCAGGCCCATGCAGAAATGGCCCAGGCCAGCGGCGTGCAGCTGGCAACGGCGGTGTCCGCCGGCCTTGCCCGGGACCTGCGGGAAGGGCGCCGCCCGCTGCTGGACCCCGCACAGATGGCCCGCGCGCTGGACAATCTGCTGCTCAACGCCCTGGCGCACACGGCGGACGGCGGCCGGGTGGAACTGGGCGCGGACCGGGACGCCAAAGGCTGCCTGCGGCTGTGGATTGCCGATGACGGCACCGGCATCGCGGCCGAACTGCGCGACACGCTGTTCGAGCCCTTCACCACCGCACGCCCCGGCGGCACCGGGCTGGGATTGGCGCTGGTGCGCGAAATCGTCCAGGCCCACGGCGGCCGGATCGCCCTGGCCAAGACTGAACAAGGCAAGACTGCACAAGGCACCCGCATAGAAATGGAATTTCCATGGCCCGCATCCTGATCGTGGACGACGACACGGCCTTCCGTGAAAGCCTGGCCGAGATGCTCGGAGACCTGGGCCATGGGGTCAGCCAGGCCCCGACCGTGGCGGCGGGGCTGCAGATCCTGCAGGCTGGGTCCGTGGATGCGGCCATCGTGGACCTGCGCATGCCGGGCGAGGACGGCCTGGCCTTCCTGCGCAAGGCCCGCGGCCTCTCGCGGGCGCCCTGCATCATGCTCACGGCCTACGCCAGCGGCGGCAACACCATCGAGGCCATGCGCCTGGGCGCCTTCGACCACCTGACCAAACCCATCGCCCGCACCGCCCTGGTTGAGGCCCTGGACCGCGCGCTGCAAGGCGCAGGGCCGGCCCAGGACTGCGGGGACGGCCAAGCCGGCCAGCCGCAGATGCATGACGATGGTGAACTGGTCAGCGGCAGCGAGGCCATGCGGCAGGTCTTCAAGCGCATCGGCCTGGCGGCGGACAGCGACGCCACCGTGCTGGTGCTGGGCGAGACCGGCACGGGCAAGGAACTGGTGGCACGCGCCCTGCACCGCAACAGCGTCCGGGCGGAACGCCCCTTCGTGGCCGTCAACTGCGCTGCCATTCCGGCAGACCTGATGGAAAGCGAACTCTTCGGCCATGTGAAGGGCGCCTTCACGGGCGCCGTCAGCGACCGCGCCGGGCGCTTTCGCGAGGCGCAGGGCGGCACGCTGTTCCTCGATGAAGTGGGCGACATGCCGCTGCCCACGCAGGCCAAGATCCTCCGGGCGCTGCAGGAGCGCGAGATCACGCCCGTGGGCGCCAGCCGGGCGCTGCCCGTGAACGTGCGCATCATCGCGGCCACGCACCGCGACCTGCCGGACGCCGTCAGGCAGGGGCGCTTTCGCGAGGATCTCTGGTACCGGCTCCAGGTCGTGCCCGTGCACCTGCCGCCGCTGCGCGAGCGCCTGGGCGACGTGCTGCTGCTGGCCGAGCATTTCCTGCGCCAAGGCGGCGGCGCCTCGCCCAAGCGCCTGGGTGCCGACGCCGCGCGCCTGCTGCTGGCCCACGACTGGCCCGGCAATGTGCGCGAGCTGCGCAACGCCATGGAGCGCGCGGCCCTGCTGTGCCCCGGGCCGGTCATCGGGCCCGAGCACATCGGCCTGCAGCCTGCGGCGGCGAACGGCCCCGCCATCGACTGGAACGGGCCGCTGGCCCCCGCCGTCGCCCAGCTGGAACGTGAAATGGTCACGCGCGCCCTGGCCGCAACCATGGGCAACCGTGCCGAGGCCGCACGCCGCCTGGGCCTGTCGCGCCAGCAGCTGTACCGCAAGCTCGCGGAGTTCGGCCTGGGTTGAGGCAGCAGCGGGCACAGGCGCCGCCTGCGGTGTCCGGATGGGTGACACCCCCTGTCGCCATCTCGGACACATGGCCCGCATCAGCGACCGCAAGCCCTTGATTTCATGAGGTTTCCGGATGGCATGGCGCTTGCATTGGACTGTGCATGTCCATCGCCAACCCAGGAGCCATCATGACCCGTCTCACCCTTTCTTCCGCCGCCCTGTGGCTGGGTGCCAGCGCACTGAACGCGCATGCCGCCCCGCCCCTGCCTGCCCACGGCCCTGGCGCGCCCCACGCGGCCATGCCGCACGCGCAGGCCGTGCTCGAGAGCCCAGTCGCCCGGCTGCTCACCAACCCTTACGGGGAAGTGGACGGGCTGCGCCTGACCGATGGCACGGTGGTCCGGTTCCCGCCCCACATGGCCGATGCGCTGACGACCGCCGTGAAGGTGGGCGACACGGTGCGCATCATCGGCCGCAGCGAGGCCGGTGGTGCGGTCAAGGCCGACGCCATCGTGAACACCGCCACCGGCCAGACCGTGTATGAACAGCCACCGGAGCCCGGCCGCGCCCGCCCCATGCCCCCGCACCTGCGCATGGCCGGACTGCAGACGCAGCAGGCCCAGGGCCGCATCGAGGCCGTTCTCACCGGCCCGCGCGGCGATGCCAACGGCGTCATCCTGTCCGACGGCGCCATCGTGCGCTTTGCCCCCCATGCGCTGCAGCAGCCGTTGCAGCAGGGCCAGCTTCTTGCCGCCTCGGGCCTGGGCACGCGCAACGCGCACGGCACCTCGCTGGAGGCCATCAGCATGGGTGCCAGCCTGTCGGACCTGCAGCCGCTGTACGACCGCGCGCGCTGACGCCACCGCCCGGCCCCCGGGGCCGGGCGGGTTCCTGCCCCTTCCTGGTTTCCTGCTTTCCTGCTTCCCTGCTGCCCTGCTCTCCCGCTTTCACCGAACCCGCCATGTCGCCCAAGATCGCCCCCGTCCTGCTGCTGCTGATCTCCAACATCTTCATGACCTTCGCCTGGTACGGGCACCTGAAGTTCGAGAACCGGCCGCTGTACCTCGTCATCCTGGTGAGCTGGTTGATCGCGCTGGCCGAGTACTGCTTCGCCGTGCCTGCCAACCGGCTCGGCCATGAGGTCTACAGCGCGGCCGAGCTCAAGACCATCCAGGAGGTGATCACGCTGGTGGTGTTCGCCGTCTTCTCCGTGCTCTACCTGGGCGAGAAGCTCACCCTCAACCACCTGGTGGGCTTCGGCTTCATCTGCCTGGGCGCCTTCTTCGTGTTCAAGGGCCCCTTGCGCTAAAGGAAGCCGCCATGCACCGCACACACCACCATGCGCGGCGCTGGCTGCCGGGGCTCCACTTCTTCCTGGCCGATGTGCGCGACGGCCTGGGCCCCTTCCTGGGCATCTTCCTGCTCGCCCAGGGCTGGCGGCTGGACGACATCGGCTACGTCATGGCCCTGGGCGGCATCACGGGCATGCTGGCCACCACGCCGCTGGGCGCGCTGGTCGATGCCTCGCGCCGCAAGCGCAGGCTGCTGGCAGCGGCCATCGCCCTGCTGCTGGCGGGCAACCTGGCCATCTGGACCGCACCATCGCTGGCCGTGACGGCGGCATCGCAGGTCATCACCGGCGTGGTCGCGGCCTTGATCGCCCCCTGCCTGCTGGGCATCACGCTGCAGATCACCGGCCATGCGGACCTGCCCCGGCAACTGGGCATCAACGAAGCCTGGAACCACGCCGGCAACGTGGCCACGGCCGCACTGGCGGGGGCCATGGGCCTGCGCTGGGGACTGCCTTCCGTCTTCGTGCTCATGGCCCTGATGGGCTGCGCCTCGCTGGCCTGCCTGGCGCTGATGCGGCTGGATGAAACCCCGCAAGGCACGCCGCACCCAGAGCAGGCCGGGCCTTGCGCACCCGGCCTAATGCACGTGCTCACGGGCACGCCGGCGCTGCGGGTGCTGGCCGTGGCCATGCTGCTGTTCCACCTGGGCAATGCCGCCATGCTGCCGCTGCTGGGCCAGGCCGCCGTGGCGCGCGGCCATGCCAACCCCAGCGGCTTCACGGCGCTGACCATCATCGTGGCGCAACTGGTCATGATCCCCATGGCCCTGCTCGCCGGGCGCCACGCCCAGCGCAGCGGCTACTGGCTGCTGGTCAAGGCGGCCCTGCTGTCGCTGCCGCTGCGCGGCCTGGTCGCCGCCACCTGGGACTCCGACTGGGCGCTGATCCCCGTGCAGGTGCTGGACGGCGTGGGCGCCGGGCTGCTGGGCGTTGCCCTGCCGGGCCTGGTCGCGCAGACGCTGCGCGGCACCGGCCACGTCAACGCAGGCCTGGGCGCCGTGATGACGCTGCAGGGCCTGGGCGCGGCCGCCAGCCCGGCACTGGCGGGCTGGATCGCGCAGCGCTTCGGCTTTGATGCGGCCTTTCTTTCGCTGGGCGGCATCGCGGTGCTGGCGCTGGCGCTGTGCTGGTTCGGCGCGCCGTCCGAACACCGGACGGCCCGTCTCCAGCCCAAGGCCTGAGGACCGGCAGCGCACGGCTCGCTTTCGGAGCACCTGGACACATTTGGAGGCCTGGAAACATAGGAGAATTCCTAGGATCCGAACCAGAACCCGCGCCATTGCGGACTTGCCTCCCTGCGGCCAGCGCCTGCCGCCCCCGAATGACAGTCAAGAACAAGAAGCCTTCCGCGCGCAAGCGCAGTTCCTCCCCCGCCTCCAAGAAGAAAGCCTCCGGCCGCAGCGGACTGTGGCGCTCCGTGATCGCCGCCGTGGTGGCGGCAGCGGGCACCTTCCAGATCGCCAGCTGCAGCCTGGACCCGAACTGGCATCCCAAGCTGCCCGAGCCGCCCCTGCTGTCCACCCTGCCCATCCCCGGGCTGGAGCACCTGCGCAAGCAGCCGGAGACAGGTTCGGGCACGGCCTCCGGTGGTGGCAGCCCGCCTGCCGGCAGCCTGGCCACGGGCTTTTCGCACTGCCGCGATTTCTTCCCCGGTGGCGAGCCCCCTGCCCTGCAGGTCCAGCCCCTTCAGCGCGAGCTGTGCTTCAGCGCCTTCGCCGTGCTGCACAGCGGACAGACCAAGACGCCCGTCTTCGTGGTGGAGCGCCTGAACCGCCAGTTGCTGGAGCAGGGCCAGGGCCTCAAGCGCAGCGACAAGTTCTATGCCGATGCCCGCCTGCCCCGCGCCGAGCGTGCCGAACTGGACGACTACCGCCGCTCCGGCTACTCGCGCGGCCACATGGCGCCGGCCGGCGACATGTACTCGCCCGAGGCCATGGCCCAGAGCTTCAGCCTGGCCAACATGGTTCCCCAGGACCAGACCCACAACGGCGGCGTCTGGAGCAAGGTCGAGCAGGACACGCGCCGCTACGCCCAGCGCGCCAAGGGCGATGTCTACGTCTTCACCGGGCCGGTGTTCGACGGCCAGCCGCTGACCATCGGGCCGGGCAAGGTCCATGTGCCCAGCCATATCTTCAAGCTGGTCTACGACGCGAGCACGGGGCGTGCCTGGGCGCACTGGCAGGCCAATAGCCCGGATACGCGGATGAGTGCGCCCATCAGTTATGAGGAGTTCACTCGGAGGACGGGGATGCCGTTGTTGGCGGGGGTGATGAGGGGGCGGGGTTAGCGTTTCGCGCTGGTTGCTGGCGTGGGGTGGGGGTCCTGTTTTTGACCCTGCCGGGGGGTTGTTTTTCGAGGCCGGGTCTCGGCCCGGCGGCCGACCTACTTTCCTTTGTTTCGCCACCGGTACGCCGGCCGAAGGAAAGTAGGCAAAGCAAAGGCGACCCGAATGTCCGCGACCCTCCGCTTCGCTGCGGGCAACCTGCGTCGTGGCGGTTGCGGGGGGTGGAGAAGTGGCGCGCTGCGCGCTGCTGGCGCTGCGGCTCAGAGGGTTACTGTGCGCCGGTCCAGAACCTTGTCTATCAGGCCCCATTCGCGGGCTTCTTCTGCGGTCATGAAGCGGTCGCGGTCCAGGTCGCGTTCCACCTCTTCGTAGCTGCGGCCGCAGTGCTGGGCGTACAGGCGTGTCACGCGATCCTTGGTGCGCAGCATTTCCTCGGCATGGATGCGGATGTCGGAGGCCTGGCCCTGCACGCCGCCCAGCGGCTGGTGCACGTGCAGGCTGGCGTTGGGCAGGGCCATGCGGTGGCCGGGCTCGCCGGCCATGAGCAGGAAGGAGCCCATGGAGCGCGCCGTGCCCATGCACAGCGTGTGCACGGGTGACTTGATGAACTGCATGGTGTCGTACATGGCCAGCCCGCTGGTGATCACCCCGCCCGGCGAGTTGATGTAGAGGTGAATGGGCTTGTCCGGGTTCTCCGCCTCCAGGAACAGCAGTTGCGCGCAGACCAGGGCAGAGACCGCGTCGTTGACCTCGCCGTTGAGAAAGATCACGCGGTCGCGCAGCAGGCGCGAGTAGATGTCGAAGGACCGCTCTCCGCGCGCCGACTGTTCGACAACCATGGGGACGAGCATCATCGATTCGCGCATGGGCGAACTCCTGTGTGTGGTGGTGAAAAAGAAAGGGCTGCAGCCCTGCGCCGCATGCCCCGTTGCCCGGGCAGGGTTTCAGGTCGCGTACATCAGGAAGCCGCCGTCGTTGGCCGCCTCCCTGGCCGGCTGTACTCGCGCATCGGTCAGCACATGGACGATGCGCAGCAGCGTGCCGCCATCGGCGCCGGGGCTGATCTGCAGGTCCACCGTGCTTTCAAGAAAGGGAGGCTCCACCTCGCGCAGCCGCAGGCGCAGTTCCTGCTGCGGCACCTGCCGCAAAGGCTCGGCATGCTCGGTGCCCGGCAGCCAGTGCGCGCGCAGCTCGGGAATGCTCAGGGCGCGCCAGACCTTCTCGGGCGGAGCGTCCAGCGCGTACTCCTGCACCAGCTCGCGGGCCGCATCGTCGGTGTCCATATCGCTCATCTTGTTCATTGGTCCATGTCCTTGAGCAGGCCCTTGAGTGCACCCACGCGCTGCGGCCAGTAGGCGCGGTACTTCGCCAGCCAGCCCGCAATCTGCGCCAGCCCTTCGGGATCGACCTCGTAATGCATGAAGCGCCCCTGCCGCTGCTCGCTCACCAGCCCCGCATTGCGCAGCACGGCCAGATGCTGGGACATGGCCGACTGGCTGATATCCATCCCCTCGCGCAGCGCGCTGGCATGCATGCTGCCAGCGGCCAGCTTCTCGAAGATGGAGCGGCGCGTAGGGTCGGCCAGGGCCTTGAAGATGTCGTTCTCGGGCATGGCGACACTTTAGCAACCACTTATTTCAAATGCAAGCGGCCCATGGCAAACGTCACCGACAAGGCCTGCTCAAGGAAGTCTGGCTCGGCAGGTGAATTGGTGGGTTGAAGTGGCTGACGTATAACCGCTGCACGGGGCCGAAAAAGAGTCAGGAAACCCGTCATTTCCAGCCCCGCAGCGCATCGGCAATACCGAGGGCAAAGGCTCGCAGCAGCCAGTTCACTTCATTGGAGACTCAATGGCCCATGCATCCATTGGCGGCGGCAATCCTGCAATCCGCACTGCCCTCAAGCCAACCCGAAACAAGACCGCACTGCTGAAAAGCCTGCTGTGGATGGGGGCAGCAGCCGGCCTGGCCCCCGATGCCCAAGCCGTCATGAAATGCCTTAGCGATGGAAAAACCTGGTACCAGGATGCCCCTTGCCCGCAAGGCACCACCGCCAAGCCCATGCAACTGGACCCGCCCCCTGCATCCTCCAGGCCTTTGCGGGATGCGATGCCGACCGAGCCCGCCACCAAGCCCGCGTCAGCCCCCGCACCACAGGCTGTATCGCCCTCCTCCATGCTGGAGGAAGAAGCGCGCATGTGTCTTGACTGGTACCAGAAAAAGGCCGGCCTGCCCCCGGGCGCCACGTACCTGAGCGCCACCAAGGATCGCCGGGTGGTGACCCTCGTGATTGCCGCCCCCGTTTCCATGACAAACCACACGGGAGCCAGAGTGCAGGGCACGACGCAGACGCCAGCTTCCTGCGAGATCAACGGCGGCAAGATCGATGACGGATGGACGCGCACTCATGCCAGGCGTGGCAACTGGATTCAATGAATGCAGCCCCGCAGCAAAACTTTGAAATTCAACCCAATGGACACGCGCATCCTGCTTTTGCATCTGGAGCACCCGCTGCAAGCCTATTCAGGCAGTGCATCGCCCGTTGAAATCGTCCTGGCCGGCCTGGGCTACGAAGCCTCCGACTACTGGCCGGGCCTGGCCATCGAATGGCTGGAGCAAGGTGCACCAGTGAACGCTGATGTGCTTCAAGCGCTGGCCCGGGTATCTGAAAACAAGCACATTTCCCAACGGATTCGGCATCGCAGCTTCGCCGTTCTGCGCCGACATAAGGCGTAGCTGCATAGGGAACGGTTGCCAACGCCAAGCCTCTAGCGTCGCCAAAAAAAAGCCCAATCAGTACGAGCCTGCAGCGACGAGCATGGCTCTGTTCAAAACTCCGTCGCCACAGTGCACGAATTCATGGCTCCGGCGAACTGCAGCCTCCCAACGCACGCAGATTCCCTGCATGTGAAGCGCAGGCAACATGTTCGCGCACTCACCCATCACGACACCGCAGCAGACAAGCCCTCATCCGCAAACCGCTTGGCCGCCTTGAGCAGATAGCTCACGGCATAGAGTATGGGGTCGTCGGCCTCGTCGCCATTCAGATGGTCCACCACCTCGATGGCATAGCCCAGATTCACCGCCGTGTCGTGCAGCAGGCCCAGCAATTCCTTGTCCTGCGGCTCCAGCGACTGCGCCTGATCGGCCTTCACGTAGTAGATGCGCAGCAGATCGCGGCACACGCAATTGATGGCCGTGACCTTGTGGCGAGCGTGCAGGTCCAGCACATCCAGCGCGGCGCCCATGTGCAGGACGGCGTCGATGGCGAGGTCGGCGAGCCGAGGCGCGCCAGAAGCAGCCGTTGAAGGATCGGGATGATGAGGCATCCTGCGATGCTCGTTGAATCGGCGAGGGGCGTCTCTACGGAATTCGTAGAACGGAAGGCAAGCCAGGATGGTTGTCTTCGGCTTGGATACGAAGATGGCGGCCACCCGTGGAAACGTCTCACCGGATTGCGCAAATCCTCGGAGTGCCGACTGCCTACCTTTACTGCGAGGACGATGATCTTGCTGAGGTGATCCTGGCGTGGAGCAAGCTTGCTCGCGGCGGTCGGGCGCAGGCGAAAAAAGCTGTGTTGGGGTTGGTGGCTGGGCGGCAGGGGCGAACCAACTGCAGCCCCGATGACGGCATGTTGGCAGGATTAAGAGTGGCTAACACCACCGATCCACGAAGCGTGCACAGATGATCGCCGCTGCC
>NZ_JCABYI010000028.1:0-37380 GCF_059499305.1 Delftia sp. | reverse complement strand
GGGGCTGGCCATCTGCCGCAAGATCATCGACGCCATGGACGGCACCATCGTGGCCGGCAACGGCCCGGCAGGCGGCGCCATCTTCACCATCATCTTGCCCAGCCGCAGTGCGCAGGAGACCCGGCCGGCCGAGCTGACATAGCCTGCGCGGGCGCGGTGGCGCGGTGGCGCGGTGGCGCGGTGGCGCGAGGCTCAGGCCTCGGACGGCATGTGCCGCCCATGCACCAGCCAGTTGTCCCCTGCCTGCCAGCGCGCGGCCCAGGCGGGCAGCTGGTCGGCGGGCATGGGCCGGGCGATGCCGTAGCCCTGGGCCACGTGGCAGCCCATTTCGCGCAGGCGGCGCGCATGCCTGGGGGTTTCCACGCCTTCGGCCACGGATTCGAGCTGGAAGGTGCTGGCCAGCTGGATCACGCCTTCGACGATGCCCAGGTCGTCCGGGTCGGCCAGCATGTCGCGCACAAAGCTCTGGTCGATCTTCAGCGACTGCACGGGCAGCTTGCGCAGGTAGGTGAGCGAGGAGTAGCCGGTGCCGAAGTCGTCCAGCGCAAAGCGTATGCCCAGCTGCCGGCACTGGCCCATCACCTGGATGGCCTGCTCCATGTCGGCAATGGCGGCGCTTTCCAGGATTTCCAGCTCGATCAGGTGCGGCGGCAGTTCGGGATGCCGGGCCAGCACCTGGGCCATGGTGGCGTGGAAGCCGCCATCCAGAAGCTGGTTGGCGCTGACGTTGATGCTCACGCACAGGTCCAGGCCCTGGTCGAGCCAGCGTGCCGCCTGGGCCACGGCCTCGCCGATGACCCAGTCGCCCAGCGGTCGCTCCAGGTCGCTGCCCGCGATGAAGGGCAGGAACTCGGCCGGCGAGCGCAGGCCCTGGCGCGGGTCGTGCCAGCGCAGCAGGGCCTCGGCGCCCACCAGCCTGCCGCCACCCAGCTCCACTTTGGGCTGGTAGTGCAGCAGGAATTCGCCCTGCTCCAGCGCACGGCGCAGCCAGCCCAGCTGCAGGCGGCGCGCATCGGCCTTGCGGTCGTTTTCCGGGTCGAACAGCTGGTAGCGGTTGCGCCCGGCCTGCTTGGCCACGCACATGGCCTGGTCGGCATGGCGCAACAGCAGGTCGGGGTCGGCCTGGTCGTCGGGGTACAGGCTGACACCCACGCTGGCGGTCACGGTCAGCACCCGGTCCTGCACGGGCACGGGGCGGCTGGCCGCCTCCAGCACCCGGTCGAGGATGGAGATGCAGTGCTCGACCGAGCCGATCTGCGACAGCAGCAGCACGAACTCGTCGCCACCGAGCCGGGCCAGCGTGTCCTCGGAGCGCAGCACGCTCTTGAGGTGCTCGGCCACGCCCACCAGCAGCGCATCGCCGGTTGCAACGCCGTGCAGGTCGTTGATTTCCTTGAAGCCGTCCAGGTCCAGAAAGCACACGGCCAGGGAGCGGCCCTCGCGCGCCGTGCGCAGCATGGCCTGGTTGAGCCGCTCGACCAGCAGGCGGCGGTTGGGCAGTCCGGTCAGCAGGTCGTAGTGGGTGACGCGGTCGAGCTCGGCCTCATGGGCCTTGATGTGGCTGATGTCGGTGAAGACGCCGATGTAGTGCTCGATCTCGCCGCCGGCACCCTGCGCGGCGGAGATGGACAGCATCTCGGCGAAGATCTCGCCCGATTTGCGGCGGTTCCAGATCTCGCCGTGCCAGAAGCCGTCGCGCGCGATGCAGGCCCAGATCTGCCGGTAGAACTCCGGCCCGTGCAGGCCCGAGGACAGCACGCGCGGCGTCTGGCCGATCACCTCCTCGGGCGCATAGCCGGTGATGCGGGTGAAGGCCGGGTTGACGCGCGTGATGCGCCGCGCCGGATCGACCACCATGATGCCCTGGTGGCTGCTGTCGAACACCACGGCGGCCTGGGCCAGCTCGCGCTCGAAGCGCTTGCGCTCGGTGATGTCCCGGGAGATGCCGAACAGGCCTGCGATGTGGCCTGCCGTATTGCGCACCGGGCCCTTGGTGACCAGGAGGTCCAGCGTCCTGCCCGGCTCCACCGTCAGCTGCTCCTCATGCGTGGCCACCTCCTGGCGCAGCACCGCCTGGTCCTTCCTGCGGATGGCGCTGGCGATGCCGAAGGGAAAGAGCGCGAAGTCGTCCTTGCCCACGATGTCTTCGGCCTGCCGGCCCACCAGGCTGGCGGCGGCCCGGTTGACCAGCAGATAGCGCCCGCGCAGGTCCTTCACGAAGACGGCGTCCGAGGTGCCGGAGATCACCGAGTCCAGCAGCTGCCGCTGCATGTTGGCCTTGCGCAGCGAGCGCTGCAGCGTCTCGGCCAGCACGCTCACGGCCAGGCCGTTGACGGCCACCACCCCCCATTGCGCCCAGTCGCGCACGGCGACGCCGTCCGTCTGGTCCAGGCTGTAGGCCGCAAAGGCCGTGGCCAGCAGGCCCGGCCCCAGGCCGCCGATCAGCGCACTGACCAGCACGGGCAGCATGAACAGCAGCAGCAGCGAGCGTTCACCGAAATGGCTGGCCAGCGTGCTGCTGGCGGCCAGCACGGCCAGGCTCATGGCCAGGGCAAACAGATAGGAGGCCCAGACCGGGAAACGGCGCGGCCCCATTTCCTGGGTGATGGCGGAGGCGCCGCCGCTGTGCGCGGCCGGCACCGAGCACAGCGCGAAGAACAGCAGGAAGTCCGTGGCCAGCACAAAGAACAGCCCCTTGGCGACGGAAAGCCAGCCGATATCCGCACTGCCTGCCAACGCGAACAACAGCTTGTCGGACAGAATGATCCAGGCGAATGCGAGCAATCCGTAGCTCACCGTGATCAGTCCGATAAATCGGCGTCTTGCTGATTTGGCCATTTCAGCGTGGCACTCCCTGTGTATATGGCTGTCCGGAATTATTGCCAATCCCTGCTGGCAATCGCGTCGTCATTCGCCGAAAACAGGGGGCAATAAAACCATTTGCCGCGCACTCGCTCATTCATAGAGAAATTGCATCGCAGGCCTTTTCCGCCGGATGCGGGAATATCTGTCCGGCCCCTTTTCCCGGTCCGGCCGCCAACTCATTCCGGGCACTGGCGGCAGGGCTGCTGCTCGGTGCGGGCGGCCTCGGCATGCAGCCAGGCCAGGAAGGCCGCCACGGCGGGGCGCCGGGCGTTGCGCGCGGGGTAGACGGCAAAGTGGGCCTTGACGCGCAGGGCCCGGTCCATGCCGAAGGGGGCCACCAGCCGGCCGTCGGCAATGTGGCCGCCCGCGTTCATGGCGCTTTCCAGCGCCACGCCCAGGCCCTGCGTAGCCGCGTCCAGCGACATCTGGGCGCGGTCGAAGCGCACGGCAAAGCGCTCTGGCGCGCGCAGCTGCGAGAACGCCTGGAACCAGTCCGACCACTGGACGATGCTGACGTTGCTCTGGATCAGCGGCACGTGCAGCAACTGCTGCACGCGCTGCAGCCCATGCTCGGCCACGAACGCGGGGCTGGCCAGCGGCAGGATGTGCTCCTCGAACAGGGGCTCCACCTCCAGCTCCGGCCACTGCGCAATGCCGTAGCGGATGTCGATATCGGCCTGGCCCAGCGCGAAGTCGCTGTGCGAATGCGCAGCCGACAGGTTCAGCGCAATGTGCGGGCAGGCCCGTGCGAAGTCCCGCAGCCGGGGCATGAGCCAGAGGCTGGCGATGCTGGGCGCGCAGTGCACGTAGAGGCTGTTGCTCATGCTGTGGCGCAGGTCCTCGGTGGCCGAGACGATGGCCGCCAGCGCGCCGCCCACGCGCTCCAGGTAGGCCTGCCCCGGGCGGCTCAGGCGCACGCCATGCGCGCTGCGCTCGAACAGGCGCACGCCCAGCTGCGCCTCCAGCTTGGCCACCTGGTGGCTGACGGCCGAGGCCGTCAGGTGCAGCTCGGAGGCGGCCAGCGCGAAGCTGCGCCGGCGCGCCACGGCCTCGAAGGCCTGCAGGTGGGCACTGCTGGGAATGGATGCCATGGCAAGTTCCTCGAAGACGCGGGCAGCTCACAGGCAGACCCCGGGAGACCCCGGGAGACCCCGTACGTGAGCTGAAGAACCGTCATCTTAGGCTGATGAAACATCGTTTGTCTTCATGCTCGTGACAGCCCAAGATGGCTGCATCCACCACCACTACAGCGGAGACAGGCACATGCTGCTCAAGGACAGGGTCGCCATCATCACCGGCGGCGCAGGGATCAACGGACTCGGTTTTGCCACGGCGCGCCAGATGGCCGCCCAGGGGGCCCGCGTGGCCATCCTCGACCTGGAGCGGGCCGATCCGGCCGGCGCGGCCGCGCGGCTGGGCGACGGGCACCTGGGGCTGGTGGCCGACGTGACGGACAAGCCCTCGTGCGAGGCGGCGGCCGCCGCCGTGCTGCGCGCCTTCGGCCGCATCGACGCGCTGGTCAACAACGCGGGCATCACGCAGGCCGTGGGCACGCTGGAGATCGGCGGGGCCGACTACGACCGCGTGCTCGACGTGAGCCTGCGCGGCACGCTGTACATGTCCCAGGCCGTGCTGCCGGCCATGCGCAGGCAGCAAGCGGGCGCCATCGTCTGCATTTCTTCCGTCTCGGCCCAGCGCGGCGGCGGCATCTTCGGCGGGCCGCACTATTCGGCCGCCAAGGCCGGCGTGCTGGGGCTGGCCCGCGCCATGGCGCGCGAGTTCGGCGCCGAGGGCATACGCATCAACTGCGTCACGCCGGGCCTGATCGAGACCGATATCACCCAGGGCAAGCTCGGCCCCGAGCGCAAGCGCGAGATCTCCGCCACGATTCCGCTGGCCCGCCTGGGCCGCGCCGACGATGTGGCCGGCGCCTGCGTATTCCTGGCCAGCGACCTGGCCGCCTATTGCACGGGCATCACGCTCGATGTGAACGGCGGGATGCTCATCCACTGAGCCCCGCTCGCCTGGCCATGGCCTGCATGGCCGCACACAACCCAAGCAAAGGAGACAAGACCATGCAAAGCACGCTTTTCCACCGCGCCGCCCTGGCCGCCTGCGCCCTGCTGCTGCCGGCCCTGGCCTGTGCCCAGGCCGTCAAGCTCACGCTGGGGCACGGCGCCGCGCCCGACAATCCGCGCCACCTGGCATCGCTGAAGTTCGCCGAACTGGTGAAGGCGCGCAGCGCGGGCCGCATCGAGGTGCAGGTCGCCCCCTCGGCCCAGCTGGGCGACGACGCGGCCATGGTCACGGCCCTGCGCACGGGCGCGCTGGACCTGTCGGCCAATTCCCAGGGCGCGGTGGCAGCGGCCGTGCCGGAGTACGCGGCCTATGGCATGCCGTTTCTCTTCGCCACGCCGGCCCGTGCCTTCCAGGTGCTGGACGGGCCGCTGGGCCGGGAGCTGGCCGACAAATCGGCCGCCAAGGGCATGGTGGTGCTGGGCTACTGGGACAACGGCATACGCCACATGACCAACAGCAAGCGGCCCCTGCGCAGCGTGGACGATCTCAAGGGCCTGAAGATGCGCACGCCGCCCGACGCGGTGCTGGTGGACATCATCCAGGCCCTGGGCGCCGAGGCCCAGCAGATCAAGTTCGCCGAGCTGTACGTGGCCCTGCAGCAGGGCGTGGTCGACGGCCAGGAAAACCCGCTGGCCAACTTCCACGCCAGCAAGCTGTACGAGGTGCAAAAGCACCTGGCGCTGACGGGCCACATGTTCCAGATGACGCCGCTGATCATGGGCAAGCGCAGCTGGGACCGGCTGCCGGCCGCCGACCGCACGCTGCTGGCCGAGGCCGCGCAGGAGGCCACGGCCTACCAGCGCCAGCTGGCGCGCGAGGCCGACGACAAGCTGCTGGACGACATCCGCGCCAAGGGCGTGGAGGTGAGCACCATCGACGCGCGGGCCTTCGCCCAGGCCACGGCCAAGGTGCAGGACAAGTGGCTGGCCAGCCCTGCGGGCCCCTATATCGCCAAGGTCGTCAAGGCCGCAGGCGCGCAGTCAAGCGCAGGGAGCCATCCATGAACCTCATCGAACGCCTGGTCACTGGCCTGTGCCGCGCCGTGCTGTGGGCCAGCACCCTGGTGATCTTCGTGATCCTGGTGTGCAACACCGCCCTGCGCTATGCCAGCGGCACCAGCCTGCAGTGGGCCAACGAGGTGCCCGAGCTGCTGTTTCCCTGGCTGGTGATGTCGGGCGTGGTGCTGGCCGCCGCCCATGGCGCCCACATCACCACCAGCTTCCTGGTCGAGGCCCTGCCGGCCCGCGTGCGGCGCGCCACGGCCGTGCTGGGCTGGCTGGCCGTGGCCGCCCTGTACGCCACGCTGGCCTGGTCCACGCTGAACATGCTGGAGATCGTGCATGACGAGCGCAGCCAGATCCTGGGCATTCCCGGCTCGCTGACCTATGGCTGCGTGATGGTGGGCATGGCCTTGCTGGCCCTGCTGGCCCTGCAGTCGGCCTGGCGCGCCTGCGTGGCGGGCAGGGACCGGGTATCCGCGCAGGCCGGTGCCGCTGGTGCGTCTGCCGAACCGGCCCGGCCCGTGGCCGGCGCGCACTGGTGAAGGGAGGGTGCCATGTCCTTCATCATGCTTTTCGTCTTCATGGCGGGCGCCGTGATCGCCATGCCCATTGCCCACGCGCTGCTCATGGGCGCCATGGCGGCGGCCGCCACCTCGGACCGCGTGCCGCTGGACCTGCTGGTGCAGCAGATGGTGGCCCAGGTGCAGAGCTTTCCGCTGATCGCCATCCCGTTCTTCATGCTCACCGGCTCGCTGATGATGGGCGGGCGCCTGGGCGAGGCCCTGGTGGGCGTGCTGTCGGCGCTGATAGGGCGCTTTCACGGCGGGCCGGCCCAGGTGGGGGTGATGTCGTCCACGATGTTCGGCGGGGTGTCGGGCTCGGCCGTGGCCGACGCCTCGGCCATCGGCTCGCTGATGATCCCGTGGCACAGGCGGCTGGGCTATCCGCCCGCGTTCTCGGCGGCCACGCTGGCGGCGGCGGCCACCATCGACATCCTGATCCCGCCATCGATCCCCATGATCCTGTTCGCGCTCAGCGCCAATGCATCGATTGCGGCGCTGTTCGTGGCGGGCATCGTGCCGGGGCTGCTGATGTGCGCGGGCTTCATGGGTGTGTGCTGGTGGGTGGGCCGCAGGCGCGGCTTTCCGCGCGACACCACGCCCTTCGCCTGGCCCGCCTTCCGGCGCCACCTGCTGTACGCCAGCCCGGCCCTGCTGCTGCCGGTGCTGATCATCGTGTTCCTGCGCTTGGGCATCGCCACGCCCACCGAGGTGGCCGTGCTGTCCACGCTGTATGCAGGCCTGGTGTCGGCCGTGGTGTACCGCGACCTGGGCTGGCGCCGGCTCAACGATGCGGTGGTGCATGCGGGCCTGGCCACGGGCGTGGTGCTGCTGGTGATCATGGCCTCGGCGGCCATCGGCTGGCTGCTGACCTTCGACCGCATGCCCGATGGCATCGTCCAGTGGGTGCAGTCGCATGTGCATTCGGCCTGGCTGGTGATCGTGCTGATGAACCTGCTGATGCTCTTCATCGGCATGTTCATCGACCTGCCGGCCGCCGTGCTGCTGCTCACGCCGGTGTTCGTGCCGCTGGCCCAGAGCATCGGCATGGACATGACGCAGCTGGGAATCATGATGGTCGTGAACCTGGCCCTGGGGCTGTACACGCCGCCCGTGGGCACGACGCTGTTCATCACGAGCTCGCTGGCCCGGGTCAAGGTGGGCCAGACCGTGCGCGAGCTGATTCCCTTCTACCTGGTGGCGCTGGCCATGCTGGCGCTGGTGTCCTATGTGCCGGCCAGCATCCTGCGCTGAGCCGCGCGCCCTTCCATCCCGAGGAGACGATGCATGAACCAAGAACTGCAACAGCGCCTGGACCGGCTCGCGGCCTGTGCCTGGCGCATACGCCGCCGCGCCCTGCAAATGGGCGAGGTGCAGGGCCAGGGCTACATAGGCCAGGCCCTGGGCTGGGCCGATGTGCTGGCCGTGGCCTATGGCGACGCGCTGCGGCTGCGGCCCGATGAGCCCGGGTGGGAGGGCCGCGACCGCTTCCTGCTCTCGCACGGCCACTACGCCATCGCCTTCTACGCGGCCCTGGCCGAGGCGGGCATCCTGTCCGACGAGGAGCTGCAGACCTATGGCAGCGATGACAGCCGCCTGCCCATGTCGGGCATGGCCAGCTATACGCCAGGCATGGAGATTTCGGGCGGCTCGCTGGGCCAGGGCCTGCCGATCGCCGTGGGCATGGCGCTGGCGCTGCGCCACAAGGGCAGCGATGCCTTTGTCTACAACTCCATGTCCGACGGCGAGCTGGACGAGGGCTCGACCTGGGAGGCCGCGCTGTCCGCCGCCCACCACGGCCTGGGCCGGCTGATCTGCCTGGTGGACGTGAACAACCAGCAAGCCGACGGCCCCTCCACGCGCATGCTGGGCTTCGAGCCGCTGGCCGACAAATGGGCCGCCTTCGGCTGGCATGTGCAGCGCGTGGACGGCAACGACCTGGCCCAGGTGGTGCAGGCCTTCGACGCGGCGCGGGCGCTGGCCGAGGACCGGCCCCGCGTCATCCTCTGCGACACGCTGATGGGCAAGGGCGTGCCCTTCCTGGAGCAGCGCGAGAAGAACCATTTCATCCGCGTCGATCCGCCCGAGTGGCAGCAGGCCATCGCCATCCTGGACGCATCGCAACCCCTGGAGCCCGCCCTGCCATGAACATGCCTCTTGCCACCCCCAAGCCCCGGCCGACCACCTCGGCCATGATCGCCTCCATCGCCGCCGAGGGCCAGCGCGTGCAGGCCGCGCCCTTCGGCAAGGCCCTGGTGGAGCTGGCCGCCAGCCGGCCCGATGTAGTGGGCATGACGGCCGACCTGGCCAAGTACACCGACCTGCACCTGTTCGCCCAGGCCCACCCCGAGCGCTTCTTCCAGATGGGCATGGCCGAGCAGTTGCTCATGGCCGCCGCCGGCGGCATGGCCAAGGAGGGGCTGACGCCGTTTGCCACCACCTATGCCGTCTTCGGCACGCGCCGCGCCTACGACTTCATCCACCAGGTGATTGCCGAGGACAACCTGGACGTCAAGATCTGCTGCGCCCTGCCCGGCCTGACCACGGGCTACGGCCCCAGCCACCAGGCCACGGACGACCTGGCCATGATGCGGGCCGTGCCGGGGCTGACCATCGTCGATCCCTGCGATGCGCTGGACATCACCCAGGCCGTGCCGCAGATCGCGGCGCACCGCGGCCCCGTCTACATGCGGCTGC
Source organism: Delftia sp. (assembly GCF_059499305.1). Lineage (NCBI taxonomy): Bacteria > Pseudomonadati > Pseudomonadota > Betaproteobacteria > Burkholderiales > Comamonadaceae > Delftia > Delftia sp. The sequence continues at coordinate 28,178 of NZ_JCABYI010000028.1, read as the reverse complement.
TGCGCGGCAACGTGCCGCTGGTGCTGGACGAGTACGACTACCGGTTCGAGCTGGGCAAGGCCAAGATGCTGCGCGAGGGCCGCGAGGTGCTCATCATCTGCAGCGGCTTCATGACCATGCGCGCGCTGGAGGCCGCCCAGCTGCTGGCCGCCGACAACGTAGGCGCCGCCGTGCTGCACTGCGCCACCATCAAGCCGCTGGATGTGCAGGCCATCGTGCAGGCCGTGGCCAGCGGGCCGCGCCTGGTGGTGGTGGCGGAGAACCATTCGGTGGTGGGCGGCCTGGGCGAGGCCGTGGCCGGCGCCCTGCTGGAGCGCGATGTGCGGCCCGCGCGCTTTCGGCTGGCGGGCCTGCCCGACGCCTTCCTCGACGCGGGCGCCCTGCCCACGCTGCATGAGCGCTACGGCATCAGCGCCCAGGCGCTGGCGGGGCGCATCCGGCAGTGGCTGGGGTAGGCAAGGCTGCGGTCACGGGGAATCTGTCCGCAGCGCCAGCATATAGCCCATGCCCCGCACCGTGTGCAGCAGCTTGACCGCATAGGGATCGTCGAGCTTGCTGCGCAGCCTGCACACCGCCACGTCCACGGCGTTGTTCAAGGCATCCACGGGCAGGCTCCAGACCTGCTCCACCAATTCGGCGCGCGAGACCACATCGCCCTGGCGCTGCAGCAGCAGCCACAGGACGGCGAACTCCTGCCGGGTCAGGTCCAGCCGGCGACCGGCGCGTTCGACCCGCTTCTTGGACAGGTCCAGCACCAGATCCGCCAAAGTCAGGCGCATGCCCTCCCGCCCGGCAGTCCCGCGCATGCGCAGCCTTGCGCGGGCCAGGAACACCGGCAGCCTGATGGGCTTGACCAGGTAGTCGTCCGCGCCGTGCTGCAGGCAGAACACCTGGTCCTCCAGGCTGTCGTTTGCGGCAACCACGATGGCGGGGGTGCTTGTGGCCCGGCGCAGGGCCTGCAGGACCTCTCGCCCGCTCAACCCGGGCAGGTCCAGGTCCAGCACCACCAGGCTGTAGGCACGGCTCAGTGCCATGTCGCGGCCCTGCCGGCCGTCATGCGCGACGTCCACGTTGAACCCGTCCTGGCACAGGCCCTGGCACAGGTACTGCGCCGATGGAGGATGGGCGTCCACGATCAGGACTTTCATGCTCGCTCCTTTGACCGCACGGCAAGGCTCAGGCCAGCACCTGCCTGAGCATCTGCTGCTGCCGTCGCGCCCATTTCGTGCCGACGCGGATGGCCTCGCGCTGCCGGGAGGAGGCGGAGGCGAAAAAGACCGTCTCGCTGATCTGCAGCCGGTGGAACAAGCGCCGCAACTGCAGCGAACGTGCCCGCAGCGATCCTTCCGGCACCAGGGATTCCTGGCGCTGCGCCGAGAACAGGAAAGCGGCCTGCTCCAGGCAGCAGCGGGCCTCGGGCGTGGTCGCGGGCACGGCCCGGGGCTCGCACAGCCGAGCCTTCGCCACAAAGGGGTTGTGGCCCACCACCAGGCCCCAGGGCCGCATGGCGGTCAAGGGATCGACCGACAGCGCCTCCTGCTTGGTGAGCCCGAACGCCCGCGCCAGGCGCAGCCGCATGGCCAGCCGCGGCGCATCGGGCCGCACCGCCTCGATGGCCGTGAGCGCCTCCTCGTCGCCCCCGTCCACGGGCAGCAGCAACGAGCGCAGCAGCAGCCCGGCCTGCTCGTCGTCCTTGGCCGCCGCGGCATGGAGCAGGGCCACGCCCTGCTCCATGGATTCGATGCGTGTGGCGTCACGCAGCACCAGCGCACCCAGGCGGCGCTGGGCCTCCGCCAGGCCGTGCCGCGCCGCCTTCTCCAGGCAAAAGCGCGCCAGCGTGGGATTGGCCACCGAACTGCGGTAGTCGGAACACAGGCGAAACAGGTGCAGCCAGGCGATGGCGATGCCGCCATCGGCGGCGCGCAGCAGCAGGGCGGCCGCCTTGCGCAGGTTCTGCGCGTGCACGAGGTTGTCTGGCGCAAGGTGCGCGCAGGACTGGCCGGAAAGCGCCCGCCCCAGCGCATGGCAGGCGCGCAAGTCGCCATCGGCGGCGCAGCGCTCCAGGCTGCTTTCTATCCAGCCCACCGCCAGCCGCCCCAGGCCATGGCCTGCCACCTCCGCCTGGTGAACCAGGTCGGCGATCAGCTGCTGTATGGCGGGACAGGCAGCGGCATGGGGCAGATCGCCCAGCAGCTCCAGCATCTGCACTGCGCGTGGCGACTGGCCCATGGCCATGGCCTGGCGGGCTTCGCTGGCCATGACCTCGGCAATGTCCTGCGGCTGTACGGCGCGCAGGATCTGCAGGACCTGCAGCAGCTCGCCGCAGGTGAGCGCGGATGCGCCGCCTGCCCCGTGGCACGGAAGGGAAGCGCTGCACCGGCCCAGGCATTCCAGCGCCAGATCGAGTTCCCCCCGGATGAGATGCCATGCGGCGAGCTTCTGGCGCCCGACATCCTCGTACTGCGCAGCGATCCTCAAAGGCTCCAGCAGCCCGTGCTCCAGCAACTGCCTCAGCGGCAGATGCAGGGCCATGCAGACCGAGGCCTGGCGCCTGGCCTGGGGCAGTGCGGCCTGCAGGTAGCCGAGCCCCACGGAAATGCTTCTGGGCACGCCCGGCCCCCCTGCCAGATAGGCCTCCCCGAGCTGAAGCCTGGCCCCCGTGTCCCCTCTTCTTGCCAGCATCCTCAGCTTGACATCCTCGCGACGCATTTTCTGCCCCCCCGCCTATCTTTCAATACCCACCCACAGCCGCATCAGCGATACGACACGGATTATTTTTATTTCACCGGAGTCAATCCCCTGAATGCTATCAATGCCCAACATCCATCCACCCGACAGCAAAGTGACATTCAAGACATTTTGAAGAAAGGTAACTGTCATGAATGGCAGCCCCTGCCTTCTGGTGTTGGCGGGGTGGAACAGGTTTTGCACGAAAAGCCTGTGAATGGCTTGCCATGCCCTGCCCATTTCTTTTCAAGACCGACTGCGATCGCCTGCGGATTCTAGTATTTACCACAGCATCCGTTTTGAAAATGGATGCGCATGGAATCCACCATTCAATACAAGGATCAGGCATGAAATTCAATCGCATATTGGCGGCAGCATTGCCCGTCATTTCGCTGGCGGCCAGCGCGCAGTCATCCATCACCCTGTTCGGCATCGTAGACGTCAATGCGCGCTACGTGAGGAACAGCGACCTGCCTGGCAACCTGACCATGAACAACAGCGGCCTGGCCTCCGGGCGGCTGGGATTTCGCGGCGACGAGGATCTGGGCGGCGGACTGAGGGCCGGCTTCTGGCTGGAGTCGGACGTCAATGCCGACACGGGCACGTTCAGCTCCACGGGCAAGTTCTTCCAGCGCCGTTCCACCGTGAGCCTGTCGGGAGGTTTCGGCGAAGTGCGCCTGGGCCGCGACCTTTCGCCGGCTTCGGCACATACCTACAAATACGATCCGTTCGGCGTGATCGGACTGGGCGGTTCCGCCGTGGCAAGCCGCATGCCGGACGGCTTCTCACCGTCCTACTACCGCCGCGACAACGCGATCCAGTACCTCTCGCCCAGCCTCTGGGGCCTGCGTGCGGAATTCATGTACGCCATGGACGAGAACCCATCGAGCAACGTGGGCCGCCACGTGGCAGGCCGGGTGCACTACGAAAACGGTCCATTGAGCCTGTCGCTGTCCTATGGCACGACCGACATCGGCGCCGCCGGCGCCAAGTTCAGGCAGTATGGCGCGGGCGCCTCGTACGACTTCGGTTTCGCCAAGCTCATGGGCCACTTCCAGCGGGAGGACCTGCCTTTCGGCACCTACGGCAGCAGCACCCTGGGCTCCGAGGACCGCTGGCTGCTGGGCATGACGGTTCCCGTGGGCAGCGGCCATCTCCGCGCCTCCTATGTGCGTACCGATTCGCGCAAGGGTCCGGTGGCATTCAATGGCAGCGATGCGAACAAATATGCCATCGGCTATGTGCATGATCTGTCGCGCCGCACGGCCTTGTATGGAACCGTGGCCCGCATATCCAACAAGGGCAATGCGAATTTCGCCCTGTCGGGCGGTGCACCGGGGCTTGCTCCCAAGGGCACGTCAACGGGTGCGGAAGTGGGCATACGCCACAGCTTCTGATTCCCTTTCCGGGATTATTCCCGCCAGCGTTGCAAAACCGCTGGCGGCAGGCCGGGCAATGCCCTTTTGCCGCATTTGCCAAACCATTGCCACGGCCTGCCATCCATCCATGTTCCGTTTGAATTGAAAATCCCATTTGCGCCAAGGAGCATTTCATGAAAAACATCAATGCCCTGTATATCGCAGGCATTTTTCTTGCCTGCCCAATGGCCCATGCGGACACTTTTCCCAACGGTCAATCGCACTACGGCTCGCCCGCGCCTGCAGGCTCCTACCGTAGCGTCGATCTGTCGCAGAAGACGCCCATCAACGTCACCTGCGGCGAAACCCTCAATTTCACCAGCAAGGGCAGGACATTCGCGTGGAAGGTCAGCTCCATCCGGCACAGCCATGTGCCGGTGGCGCGCTTTGCGCCGCCCGGTTTCGACACGCAGGGCCGCAGCATCTTCGTCATGCCCGCAGAGCACGAGAGAGGCGGCTGAAGGGGCCGCGTCGCTGCGGCCTGCGCTGCGCAAAATCCAACTCAACGCAACTCGACGCAGCAAAAAAGGGCCCGCAATTCGCGGGCCCTTTTCGTTGCTGGAGGCAGGCCGAAGCTCAGGCCGCCAGGGCGCCGCGCATGGCGTCGATCACGGCCTTGTAGTCGGGCTTGCCGAAGATGGCGCTGCCGGCCACGAAGGTGTCGGCACCGGCATCGGCCACGCGGCGGATGTTGGTTTCCTTGATGCCGCCGTCCACCTCCAGGCGGATGTCGCGGCCGCTGGCCTCGATGCGCTTGCGCGCGGCCTCGATCTTGCGCAGCGTGCTATCGATGAAGCTCTGGCCGCCGAAGCCGGGGTTCACGCTCATCAGCAAGATGAGGTCGATGTCGTCGATGACCCAGTCCAGCACGTCCAGCGAGGCGGCCGGGTTGAACACCAGGCCCGGCTTGGCGCCCTGGGCACGGATGTTCTGGATGCTGCGGTGCACGTGGGCCGTGGCATCGGGGTGGAAACTGATGTAGTCGGCGCCGGCCTTGGCGAAGGCCGTGGCCAGTTCGTCCACGGGCGTGACCATCAGGTGCACGTCGACGGGCACGGGCTGGCCGTCGGGCGTCTTCGCATGGGGCTTCAGGGCCTCGCAGATCATGGGACCGAACGTGAGGTTGGGCACGTAGTGGTTGTCCATCACGTCGAAGTGGATCCAGTCGGCGCCGGAGGCGATCACATTCTTGACCTCGTCACCCAGACGGGCGAAGTCGGCAGACAGGATGGAGGGGGCGATGCGGTAGGTGGGGCTCATGGCCTGCGATTGTCGCAGCTAGCCCATACCGGCACCAGCGACGGCACAAAGCCATGGGCGGCGGCGCGTGGGGACGTTCGCAAGCCGGTACATTGCGGGCAGTTACCATTGCCGCCATGCCCATGAACGAGTTCCAGGTCCAGGTCCGCCCCGCCTTTTTGCCAGAGCAATCCGCTCCAGCGGCAGGCGTGTACGCCTTCTCCTACACGATCACCGTGACCAATACCGGCCAGGTGCCGGGCCAGTTGATCGCGCGCCACTGGATCATCACCAACGAACTGGGCCATGTCGAAGAGGTCAAGGGCCTGGGGGTGATCGGCCGCCAGCCGCTGCTGCAGCCCGGCGAGACCTTCGAGTACACCAGCGGCTGCCAGCTGCGCACGCCCAACGGCAGCATGCAGGGCACCTATCTGTGCATCAGCCACGAGGGCGAAGTCTTCGAGTGCCCCATCCCGCGCTTTCATCTGCATTCGGGCGCTGGCGGCGACAGCTTTCCAGACCCTGACAACCGCGTGCTGCACTGAGCGCGTTCCTCGGGGGAGGCGCTAGTCTTCCGCCCTGCCGCAAGACCCCTACATGAAGCGAATCACCCAAGACCTGCCCGGCCTTCTGGCCGCACTCGACCCCGAGGCCGACCTCGCGCACCGCCATATCTGGCTGATCCACCTGCTGGAGTGGGTGCGCGCGCCCAAGCCGTCGGTGGACGGCGCGGTGCAGCGCGTGCAGTTGCTGGTGGAGGCCGTGGAGGCCGATCCGGCCGTGCGCCAGCGCCTGCATGCGTGGTGGCTGCGCTTCATCGATACCGTGGACATCACGGCGCTGCTGGCCGATTTCGGCTTTGCGCCGCGCACCAACATGTTCAGCGAGCTGTCCGAGCGCGTGCGCTACAAGCTGCTGCCCAGCACGCCAGAGACGGTCGATGCCTCCGAGCTGTTCATGCTGGCCATGCCCGACGAATTCGACGCGCGCTGGCTGCACGCGCTGGACGCGGCCCTGCTCGAGCGCATCGCCGTACTGCTGACCGATGGCAGCGAGGGCCAGGGCAGCAGCTTCTGGCAGAACAGCCTGCTGGGCTCCATCACCTATTGCACGGGACAGATCCTGTCCACGGGCTTCTCGCCCGAGCTGCGCCTGCGCATGGACGAGCAGGCGCGCGATGACCAGCCCTTCCACGCCCTGATCCACGATGCGGAAAGCCTGCGCGTGGAGGTGCTGCACGCGCTGCGCACCAACGACCGGCGCGACGCGGCCGAGGCCCGGCTGCGCGAACGGCTGGATGCCTGCCGCGCGGCCGTGACATCGGTGTACGCGCATTTCGAGTCCGAAGGCATTTCGGTGGGCCTGGTGTTTCGCCTTCGCCAGCTGCGCGCGCGCATCCTGCGCGTCAGGCGCCTGCTCGACTGCCTGCTGGCCGACAACCGCGCCACCGAGACGGCCGACCTGCTGGCCAACCTGGTGTCCGTAGGCATCGAGCGGCGCAGCCTGCGCGCCCTGCTGGCCACCAATACCTCGCTGCTGGCCGCCAAGGTGGCCGAGCGTAGCGCCGAGACCGGCGAGCACTACATCACGCGCACGGGCCGCGAGTACCTGTCCATGGTGACCAAGGCCGCCGGCGGCGGCTTCGTGATGGCCTTCACCACGCTGCTCAAGTTCGCGCTCTACGCGCTGGGGCTGTCGGCTTTCTGGGGCGGGCTGGCCGCGGGCATCAACTACTCCATCAGCTTCGTGCTGATCCAGCTGCTGCACTTCACGGTAGCCACCAAGCAGCCGGCCATGACGGCGCCGGCCATGGCCGCCAAGCTCAAGGACCTGCGCGCCAGCGAGGCCATCGAGGAATTCGTGGACGAGGTCGCGCACCTGGTGCGCTCCCAGGTGGCGGCCGTGCTGGGCAACGTGCTGGTGGTGCTGCCCATGGTGCTGCTGCTGTCGCTGGGCTATGCCCAGCTGTTCGGCCACACGCCCATCGACGAGCCGCATGCGATTGCCGTGCTCGATTCGCTGAGCCTGCTGGGCCTGTCGCCGCTGTTCGCTGCCTTCACGGGCGTGCTGCTGTTTGCCAGCAGCCTGATCGCGGGCTGGGCCGAGAACTGGTTCGTGCTGCGCCGGCTGGACTCGGTGATCCGCTACAACCCCGGCATCACGCGCTGGCTGGGCGCCGGGCGCGCGGATCGCTGGGCGCATTTCTGGCGCAAGAACATCTCGGGCTTTGCCGCCAATGTCTCGCTGGGCATGATGCTGGGCCTGGTGCCGGCCTTCGCGGCCTTCTTCGGCCTGGGGCTGGAGGTGCGCCACGTCACGCTGTCAGCCGGCCAGATCGGGGCCGCCATGGCCGCCCTGGGCTGGGAGGTTCTGCACTCCGACATGTTCTGGTGGGCGATTGCCCTACTGCCCATCAATGGCGCGTTGAACGTCACTGTCAGCTTTTATCTGGCATTCCGCGTTGCGCTGAGGGCACACAATGTCAGCGGAGTCGACCGCTCGCGCATCTATTCGGCCATCCGCCGCCGTCTGCGCACAGCGCCGCTGAGTTTCTTCCGCCCCTGAGCCTGCGGGACCTCGGGAACCACGCGGAACCCACGTGCTGGCGTGCCCGCCCGGCCTTGCAGCCTGGCAGGCACGCCAGTGGATCGCCAACGAAGTGTCCCCGTGCCAGGCGCACGGGACGCGGGTTTGCCCGCGCCGCAGGGAAGGCCTTGCGGAGCTTCGCTTGCGGGCCACCGGCTCGCGCAAAGGACGTCGCTGATGAATGACATGCTGAGCTTCTGGGAACCGTGGCTGCGGCCTTCGGCCGGGCTGGCCACGGTTCAGTGGTCCCTGCTGCTGGCCGTGGCCACCATGGTCGGCTATGCCTGCCAGCGCCATGCCGCCCTGCCCAAGGTGGTCGGCTACTCGCTGGTCGGCGGCATTGCCGGGTTGATCGGCTTTGGGGCCAACACCACCTGGCCGCTGCAGGGCACGGGGCTGTTCCTGCTGGAGCTGGGCGTGGCCATCGTGCTGTTCGAATGCGGCGGGCGCATCACGCTGCGCTGGTTCCGCCACAACCCCATGGTGCTGGTGCAAAGCGTGGCCGAGTCCGCGCTGACCTACGTGCTGGTCTCCCTGGTGCTGGGCTGGCTGGGCATGGCCCCCGAAGTGGCCGGGCCGCTGGCCCTGGTGGCCATGGCGGCCTCGCCCCTGGTGCTGACGCGCGTGGTGGCCGACATGCGTGCCGCAGGCGCCGTGACCGATCGCGGCCTGGTGCTGTCCACCCTGTCCACGCTGTATGCGCTGGCCCTGGGCAGCGCCAAGGCGGGCATGCTGACGCAGCCCAAGGCCGGCTTCGTGGCCTCGATCATGCCGGTGCTGGTGGTCTTGGGCGTCTCGGTGGCCGTGGCCCTGGTGCTGGCCGTGCTGATGCGCCTGGCGCTGCGCTTCATGAGTCCGGCCAGCGAGAACACCTCCATCCTCTTTCTCACCCTGATCTCGGCCAGCGTGCCGCTGACCTCGTACCTGGGCGGCTCGGCGCCGCTGGCGGCGCTGCTGGGCGGCATCCTGCTCAAGCAGTTCAACCCGCGCCCCTGGGCGTGGCCGCGCCAGCTGGGCACGGCGGCCTCGCTGCTGACCATGCTGATGTTCGTGCTGGTCTCCACCGTGGCCGCACAGGCCGACTGGAGCGCGCCGGTGGCCGGCGTGGTGGGCGCCGTGATCCTGGCGCGCCTGGTCGCCAAGACCCTGGGCGTGGCCGTGGGCAATGTGGGCACGGGCGCCAACTGGCGCCAGGCCTTCTGGGTGGGCTGCGCCATGGCGCCCATGTCATCGGTGGCGCTGCTGATCGCCTCGCAGTTCGTGGCCGCCGCGCCCGAGCTGGGCGCGCAGATCGCAGGCGTGGCCCTGCCCACCATTTTGGTGATGGAGGTGCTGGGCGCCGCCCTGGCCACTGTGGCCATCTACCGCTCCGGCGAAAGCTCCCGTCCCTGGAAGCCGCTGAGCCGCTCGAACACCGCAGGAGATGAACGTGAGTCTTGAAGCCTTCAACTCGTCCGAACCGCTGACCCTGGGCGTGGAGCTGGAACTGCAGCTGGTCAACACCCACGACTACGACCTGGCCCCCTACGCCGAGGACATGCTGCGCCTCATGCTCAAGAACCCGCTGCCCGGCAGCGTGGTGCCCGAGATGACGAACAGCATGATCGAGATCTCCACCAGCGTCTGCCATTCGGCCTCGGAGGTGCTGGGCCAGCTCAGCCAGATCCGCGATGCGCTGGTCAAAAGCGCCGACAAGCTCAACATCGCCGTGGTGGGCGGCGGCACCCACCCCTTCCAGCAGTGGCATGAGCGGCGCATCTACGACAAGCCGCGCTTCCAGGAGCTGTCGCAGCTGTACGGCTACCTGTCCAAGCAGTTCACCATCTTCGGCCAGCACGTGCACATCGGCTGCCCCGACGCCGACGCGGCGCTGCTGATGCTGCACCGCATGTCGCGCTACATCCCGCACTTCATTGCGCTGTCGGCCTCCAGCCCCTACGTGCAGGGCCACGACACGGCCTTCGACTCGGCGCGGCTGAACTCGGTGTTCGCCTTTCCGCTGTCGGGCCGCGCGCCCTGCGTGCTGCACTGGAGCGAGTTCGAGCAGTACTTCGACAAGATGACGCGCACGGGCGTGGTCAAGAGCATGAAGGACTTCTACTGGGACATCCGGCCCAAGCCGGAGTTCGGCACCATCGAGATCCGCGTGTTCGACACGCCGCTGACCATCGAGCGCGCAGCCGCCCTGTCCGGCTATGTGCAGGCGCTGGCCGCCTGGTTCATGGACACCCAGCCCTTCACGCCCGTGGAGGACGACTACCTGGTCTACACCTACAACCGCTTCCAGGCCTGCCGCTTCGGCCTGGAGGCCGTGTACGTGGACCCGGCCACGGGCGAGCACATGCCGCTGGCCGACCACATCCTCAAGACCATGGATGCCGTGGCCGACTACGCGGCCCGCCACGGCGCTGCGCCCGCCCTGCATCTGCTGCGCAGCGATGTGGCCGCCGGCAGCAACGATGCCCGCTGGCTGCGCGAACGCCAGCGCAGCGAGCAGCTGCTGGCCGAGGTCTCGCGCCAGGCGGCCATGCGCTTTCGCGGCCAGGCCGTCTGAAGCCTGCGTTCAGCGCAGGCTCAAGGCAGTACCGCCGCCGCACGCGCGGCGGTGATCTGCGCGTCGGCGTCGCGCTGCAGCAGCAGGCGCTGGCGCACCAGGTCCTGGGCCGCCGCCGTGACGGCGCTCACGTAGCCGGCCTGGTCGACATACAGCTCCTCCAGTGAAGGCCGCGCGTCACCGGCCGCCAGCCGCGCCGCGCGCGTCTTGTGGAAGGGGATGAAGCTGCCCGTGAGGTTGGACAGGTCCACGATGCCCGGCGTGGCCACGTAGTTGAACTCCATGCTGGTGCCCAGCGGTGCCCGCGCCTCCACGCTGCGGATGCCGGCGCGCGTGAGGCCGGTGGCCGCATCGACCTGGGGCACGAGGATGGCGTAGTCCTTGCCCGTGGCGCGCGGCGGCTGCAGCGTGGCGATGCCGCTTTCGTCCTGCGGCACGTACTGCGGGCCGAAGTCGAGCAGCGCAAAGCCGTTGTGGCGTGCCAGGTAGCGGAACTCGGGGATGGCGGTCTGCACGCCGCCCACGCTCCAGCTCAGGCCCTTCATGGCGGGAAAGACCAGCTTGTCGGGCCGCACCAGGGTGCCGTCGGCCAGCCTGGGCACCTGGCTGGCCGGCGGCTCGGTGCCGCGCACCACCCAGTCCTCCAGCGCGATGAACAGCGCGCGGAACGTGTCGTTGAAGTGCACCACGGTGCCGGCCGGATAGACATTGCGCGTGGGCGCATAGCCGATGCTGGCCGTGCCGCCTGCGCCGCCGTGCTGCGTGCTGGCGTAGTAGTAGATGCGGGCATTGGCGGGCTGGGCGATGTCGCGCAGGCCGTTGGCATCGGTCAGCACGGGCGAGCCCTGCAACTGCCAGAACTCCGTGCCCGACAGGCCCAGGAAGAACTTGGGGCAGGTGTTGCTGGCTTCGCAGCGCTTCATCACGCCGCCCTGGCGGCCGCTGACCTCATCGCTGTAGTCCTTGTCCAGGCCACGCGGCGCGGTCTGGCCGAAGGCCGTGTGGTCGGTGCGCAGGCCGCCCCCGCCGCCGGGCACGGCAAAGCGCGTGTTGATGTTGGTCTGGCGCGCGGCCACGTGGGCATACATGCCGTCGAAGACCTTGCCGCCATCGAGCGCCTGGTTGAAGCCCAGGTGCAGGAAGGTCTTCATGGCATTGCCCGACTGCGAGGTGCCCTGGCCGATGGTGTGCGTGATGCGCCCGGCCAGCGGATTGGCCTTGCCGTCGGCATCGGCCGCCTTGGCGCGGAAGAAGCTCACCGTGTCGCGCAGCGCGGCCAGGCCCACGCCCATGACCTTGGGGTCCTTGGCCACGTAGACCAGCTCGTAGAGGTACTGCGGATCGAACCCGCCCTTCAGGCAGACATTGGTGGCGCTGGGTGTGCCGGGGAAGGGATTGGCGGCGGCATCGCAGCTGGCGAACTTCCAGTCGCCCGCAGGCACAGTCTGGCGCGCATCGGTTTCGTTGATGCGGCGCGTGAGCGAGTAGCCGGCCTGCGTGTTGTCCAGGCTGGCGGGCTCGTAGGGGATCATGGTCCCGTTGAACACGCCGCCGGGCAGGGTCATGGAGGGCACGGCGGCGGCCGGGACCAGCTCGGTGCGGTAGCTGCCCGTGATGCTGCTGCCGTCCTTGTTGCGGGCCACGGGCACGGTGACCGTCAGGCGCGCTGGCGTGGACTTGGGCACATCGCCCTGCCAGGCCGAGTACAGCAGCACGTAGCCGCGCTCCAGGTAGACCGCATCGCCGGGCGTGGCCGTGGGGTTGGGCATGGTCAGGATGTTGCCGCGATTGGGCGCGTCATAGCGCAGCACACCGCTGGCCTTGGACATGTCCTTGGGCTTGAGCATGACGAAGTCGGTGCTGTACTCCACCATGCCGCGCGCATTGAGGGGCGCCAGCGCCAGGTCCTGGATCACGGCGTTCTTCGGGTCGGCCGGGTCCAGCTCGCCGCGCAGCACGCCGGTGACTTTTTCGTAGGCGCCGACACTGCCGTAGCTGCCGGCAAAGTCCTCGGTGGCGCTGATGCTCAGCTGCATGCGCGGCGCCTGCGAACCGGCAGGCGAGTCACTGCCGCCGCAGGCGGTCAGCAGGCCGGATGCGGCCAGGGCAAGGGCCAGTGGATGGGTGGATCTGATGTGCATGTTGTCTCCTTGGGGTCATGGCACAGGCAAGGCTGCGCCCTGGCCGCCGTGCATTGCGGCGGCCTAGGGCGGTTCGGAAAAAAAGGAACGGGAGAGCGGGGAACGGGAGAGCGGGGGAGCGGCCTACTCGGGCTGGATGCCGGCGGCCTTGATCACCTGGCCCCACTTCTGGGTCTCGGCGGCCTGGAAGGCGGCCAGTTCCTGCGGTGTGGCCGTCCAGCCCTGGGAGCCGGACATGTCGAAGAAGGACTTGGCGCCCGCGCTGTGCACGGCGTCGGACAGCAGGCGGTTCAGGCGGGCCACCACGGCCTCGGGCGTGCCGGCCGGCGCATAGGCGGCGAACCAGTAGCCCATGTCATAGCCCTTGACGCCGGCTTCCTCCAGCGTGGGCACCTCGGGCAGCTGCGGGCTGCGCTGGGTGGTGGAGTAGCCCAGGGCGCGCAGCTTGCCCGACTTGACCTGGGGCACGCCGGTGGAGGTGTCGGTGATCATCAGATCGATCTGGCCGCCCAGCAGGTCGGTGATGGCCAGCGGATTGCTCTTGTAGGGCACGTGCATCAGGTCCACGCCGGCCAGCTGCTTGAGCATTTCACCGGCCACGCGGCTGGAGGAGCTGCCGCTGCCGAACGACAGCTTGCCCGGCTGCTTCTTCGCCGCCGCCAGCAGATCGCCCACGTTCCTGTACGGCGCATCGGCGCGCACCACCAGCACCTGGCCGCCCTTGCCCAGCCCGGCCACGGGCGCGAAGTCCTTGACCGCGTCATAGGGCAGCTTCTTGTACAGATGCTGGTTGGCCGCGTGCGTGGTGTTGGTGGTGATCAGCACCGTGTAGCCATCGGCCGCCGAGCGCGCCACCTGCTGGGCCGCGATCATGCCGCTGGCGCCGCCCTTGTTCTCGACCACCACGGCCTGCTTGGTCGCCGTGGTCACGGCCTGGCCCAGCGCCCGTGCCAGCTGGTCGGTGGCGCTGCCGGCCGCAAACGGCACGACGAAGGTGATGGGCTTGGACGGATAGTCCTGTGCCAGGGCCGGTGCGGCGGCGGCTGCTGCCAGCGCGCAGGCGGCCAGCGCGAGCACATGGCGGCGGGGGAAGTTGTGCGAAAGGTTCATGTCTGTCTCCTTTGTTGTGATGAATGTGTGACGGGCGGGTCCTGCCGGCTACTCCGGCGCCAGGTGGGGCAGCAGCGAAGCCGGTATGTGGACCTGCATCTGCAGCAGCCAGTACGACAGCGCCTTGCCGTGGCTGTCGAGGTTGAGCGCATCGTTGACGCCGCCGTCCAGCACCGCGTCCAGCACCCAGTTCATGGCCTGCAGGCGCTGCAGCACGAAGCGCTGCACGCGCGCAGGGCGCCGGGCGGCGAAGTGCGCGGCCACGCGCTCTTCGGTGATCTGCTCCACCAGCACGGGCCAGCAGGCGGCATTCCAGGCGATGAGGCTGATGTTGGAGCGGTTGCCCTTGTCCCCCGTGCGCCCGTGCGCCAGGCGGTACAGCGGCACGGTGACGGGCATCGTGGTTGGCAGTGTGTTCATGCGGCGTGCTCCCCGGCTTCTTTCCCGGCCTCTTTCTCGACCCCTTTATCGATCTCTCCCTCGGCCCACTTCCACCCGGTGGCGATGCTCTGCTGCGCCAGCAGGCATGACACCGTGCCCAGCCGCGCGCGCAGCGCCGTGCGCACGCCGCCGCCGCCGGCCGGCCCGCAGGTGTACAGCGCATTGACCTCGCGCGGCAGGCGCCGCGCCTGGGCCTGCGTGGGGCGCAGCCAGGCAGCGCGCAGGCGCACGTCCTGGGGGGCGGCTGCGCCGGCCGGCTGCGCGTCGCGCCAGCGGCCGGCGTCGTCGCCCAGCACGCTGGCCACGCCGATCCAGTCCAGGCGCAGGTCGCCGGCGGACTCGCCGCCCAGGCGCTCGCGCAGCACCTCGCCGGCCAGCCGGGCGCGCTCCAGGGCGCGCGGGCCGGCATAGGAGATCTCGCCCTCGGCCAGCCAGCCCGAGGCATGGCAGACATTGACCTTGTAGTGACCGTTGTGCGCATGGCCGCGCACGCCGCTCAGGCGCACGGCGTCAGGCCCCACCTGGTGCACCTCGGCCTCGGACAGGTCGGCCACCACGTCGGGCGTCAGGTAGGCGGCCGGGTCGTGCACCTCGTACAGCAGCTGTTCCTTGACCGTGCGTTCGCTGACCAGGCCGCCCGTGCCTTCGGGCTTGGTGATGGTGCAGTCGCCCGAGGGCTCGATGATGGCGATGGGATAGCCCAGCCGCGCCAGGCCCTGCACGTCCTTGAAGCCCGGGTCGGCGAAGTAGCCGCCCGTGACCTGGGCGCCGCATTCCAGCAGGTGGCCGGCCATGGTGGCCCGCGCCAGGCGGTCCCAGTCGTCCCAGGCCCAGCCGAAATGCGCCATGGCCGGCCCCAGGGTCAGCGAGGGGTCGGACACGCGGCCGGCCACCACGATCTCGGCGCCGGCCTGCAGGGCCTCGGCAATCGCGCGCGCGCCGATGTAGGCGTTGGCACTGACCAGCGAATCCTCGGGGAACTCCGCGCCCAGCGCGGCCCGCAGCGCCCCGCGGTACGCCGGGCCGCTGACATCGTCGCCATGCACCACGGCGATGCGCGGCACGCGCAGGCCCAGGCGCTGCGCCAGCCGCTGGATGCAGCGCGCCGCGCCTTCGGGATTCGCCGCACCGAAGTTGCTGACGATACGTATGCCATGCGCCAGGCAGTCGGCCAGCACGGGCTCCAGCAGGTCCTCCAGCAGGGGTTCGTAGCCCGCGTCGGGCTGCTCGCGCCGCGCGAGCTGGGCCAGGGCCAGCGTGCGCTCGGCCAGGGTCTCGAAGATCAGGCAGGCGCTCTGGCCGCTGGCCGCCAGGGCGCGCACCACGGGCGCGGCGGCATCGGTGCGGTCGCCCGAGAAGCCGGCTGCGCAGCCCACCCACAGCGGGGGCCTGTCCGGGGCAAGAGAGGGTTCCAGGTTGTCCATGAGAGCCAATGTAGGCAGCCGCTGCTAATCTGTGAAATCGATTGTTCGGATCGACTTATCCAAAAACCCGATGAATATCTCCTCCCGCCAGCTCGATGCCTTCATCGCCCTGGCCCAGCTCAGCAGCTTCACCCTGGCCGCGCAGCGCTGCCATCTGTCGCAGCCGGCCTTCAGTGCCCTGATCAAGGGGCTTGAAGACGGCGTGGGCGTGCGCCTGTTCGACCGCAGCACGCGCCACGTGGCGCTGACGCAGGAGGGGGCGCAGTTCCTCGATGCCGCGCAGCGCATACGCGCCGACCTGGGCGATGCCGTGCACGGCCTGCGCGAGGCGGCGGCGCTGCAGCGCGGGCGCGTGTCCATCGCCCTGCTGCCTTCGCTGGCGGCGGCCTGGCTGCCGCCGGTGCTGGCGCTGTTCCATGCGCGCCATCCGGGCATACAGCTGCAGGTGTCGGACCTGCTGTCCGAATCGTGCATCGCCCAGGTGGCCTCGGGCCAGGCCGACCTGGCGCTGGCCGCCATCCGCGCCGACACCGAGGAGCTGCAGGCCGAATGGTTCTGCGCCGACAGGCTGCACCTGGTCTGCCGCGCCGACCATGCGCTGGCGGCCCTGCCCGCGCCGGCCATGGCCGACCTGCGGGACCAGCCCTTCATCCACCTCGCCCGCCACAGCAGCGTGCGCCAGTACCTGGAATCGCAGGAGCAGGCCCCGCCCCTCAACACCTTGCTGGAGGTGGAGCACCTGGCCACCGTGATGGGCATGGTGCGCGCGGGCCTGGGCATCAGCGTGGTGCCGGCCCTGGCGCTGTTCCACTTCGTGCAGCCCGGCCTGGTGACGCGCCCGCTGGCCGATGCCGACCGCCGGCGCGACCTGTACCTGGTGCGCAGGCGCCAGCGCAGCCTGTCGCCTGCCGCCCAGGCCTTCCACGCGCTGGCGCTGGAGCATCGGCCCGGTGCGGGCGAGACCACCTGATACGGGGCAGCACGAACCTCGCAGCACAATAGCCCGATCGCCAACCGCCTCCGAAAGCCGCCACCGTGGGTGAATTCGACCTGATCCGCCGCTTCTTCCAGCGCCCCGTGCGCCGCGCCGCCCTGGGCGTGGGCGATGACTGCGCACTGCTCGCCCCGGCGCCGGGCATGCAGCTGGCCGTCTCCAGCGACATGCTGGTCGAGGGCCGGCATTTCTTCGCCGACGTGGACCCGCGCCTGCTGGGCCACAAATCCCTGGCCGTGAACCTGTCCGACCTGGCGGCCTGCGGCGCGCGCCCGCTGGCCTTCACCCTGGCCCTGTCCCTGCCGCGCGCCGATGCGGCCTGGACCGAGGCGTTTGCGGCCGGCCTGCTGGCCCTGGCCGACGCCCACGGCTGCGAGCTGGTCGGCGGCGACACCACCCAGGGACCCTTGAACATCTGCATCACCGTCTTCGGCGAAGTGCCGCCCGGCCAGGCCCTGCTGCGCAGCGGCGCGCGCGCGGGCGACGACATCTGGGTCAGCGGCAGCCTGGGCGATGCCCGCCTGGCGCTGGAAGCCCTGCTGGGCCACACCACCCTGCCACCCGGCACGCTGGCCGCCGCGCGCCAGCGCCTGGAAGCGCCCACGCCGCGCGTGGCCCTGGGCCAGGCGCTGCGCGGCATTGCCAGCAGCGCGCTGGATGTGAGCGACGGCCTGCTGGGCGACCTGGGCCACATCCTGGAGCAATCCCGCGTGGGCGCCAGCCTGGACACGCGCCTGATCACGCCGCTGCTCGATGCCGGCAGGCACACGCCCCTGGCCATCGACCTGCTGCACCAGTGCACCCTGTCCGGCGGCGACGACTACGAGCTGTGCTTCACGGCCCCGGCCGACCGGCGCGATGCCGTGCAGTTCGCAGGCCGCGACAGCGCCACGCGCGTCACGCGCATCGGCTGCATCGAGGAGCAGCCCGGCCTGCGGCTGATCGGCCCGGACGGAGCGGCCATGGCGCCCCGGTGGACCTCATTCGACCACTTCGCTGCGGCCTGACGCCGCGCCAAACCACTTTCATCCGAGAAGGACTGCCCATGGTTCAACGCTCCGCCCTGCCCGCCCTCTCTGCCCTGGCAGCCGCCTGCTTCCTGCTGGCAGGCACCCCGGTCCAGGCCCAGGCACAAGCCCAGGAAGCCACCATCGCCCGCGCCCCCATCGCGCGCGTCACCCTGTATGCGGGCGTGGCCTCGGTGGAGCGCACGGCGCGCATCACGGCCGCCACGCGCCAGCTGGTGTTCGAGTGCCTGCCGGGCTCCATCGACCCGCAGAGCCTGCAGGTCAGCGCCGATGCCGGCGTGCGCCTGGGCGACTACAAGCTGCAGTCGCAGCCGCGCGAACTGGCCTCCAAGGCCTGCGCCAGCCCGCTGGAGCAGCAGATCCGCACGCTGGAAGACCAGCTGGCCGCGCTGGAGGCCGACGAGTCCGCCGCCAAGCTCGTGGGCGACTACCTGCAGGGCCTGGCCAAGCCCGGCGATGACGCCAAAGCCCCCGCCCTGCCCGCCGCCAGCCAGCTGGGCGCCGCCACCGAGGCGCTGCGCAGCACCAGCCGTGGCAACACGCTGCGCGCCCACCAGATCCTGCGGCAAAAGCAGGCGCTGCAGGAGCAGCTCAGGCCGCTGCAGCTCGAACGCGACCGCACGGGCGCAGGCAACGCCCAGGTGATGAAGGTCACCGTGCAACTGGCCAGCCCGGCCGATGCCAATGTGCAGCTCACCTACCAGGTGCGCGGCCCGAGCTGGCAGCCCACCTACCGCGCCCAGCTGGACCCGGCCAAGGGCACGGTGGCCATCGAACGCCTGGCCCTGGTGGCCCAGAACAGCGGCGAGGACTGGAGCCAGGTGCAGCTGCTGCTATCCACCGGCCAGCCTTCGCGCAGCACGCAGGCGCGCCTGCCCAATCCCTGGACGCTGGATGTGGAACGGCCCCGCCCCGTGGCCGCCATGGCCCCTGCGCCAGCGCCGGCCCCGGCGGCCCCTGCGATGATGCTGGAGCGCGCCCGCAAGCCCGGGGCGGCCGGCGAGGCCGCCGAACTGCCGGTGCTCGATGTCGCCAGCCTCAACACCGCCTACGCCACGCAGTTCTCCGTGCCCTACCGCATCAGCGTGCCCTCCAGCAGCGAGC
This sequence comes from Delftia sp., assembly GCF_059499305.1. Taxonomy (NCBI): domain Bacteria; kingdom Pseudomonadati; phylum Pseudomonadota; class Betaproteobacteria; order Burkholderiales; family Comamonadaceae; genus Delftia; species Delftia sp. Next base: position 9,412 of record NZ_JCABYI010000028.1, on the reverse strand, counting down.
GCGTGACCCTGGCCCTGGGCTCGCACAACCTGCCGGCCACCCTGCTCACGCGCACGGCGCCCGCCGTGGAAGAGGCCGCCTACCTGGTGGCCCAGCTGGCCGTGCCGGCCGGTGTCTGGCCCGCAGGCCCCGTGGCCCTGTTCCGCGAAGGCGCCTTCGCCGGCCAGGGCCGGCTGGACTTCGGCAACGCCGCCGCGCTGGCCCAGGGCCTGTCCTTCGGCCGTGACGACAAGGTGGTGGTGCGCAACCTGCCCGTGGACTCGGCCACGGGCAGCGGCGGCCTGCTCAGCAGCAGCACCGAACGCCAGGTCACGCGGCGCTTCCAGGTGGACAACCGCCACGACCGCGCCATCGAGCTGCAGGTGGTGGACGCCGCACCCGTCTCGCGCAACGAGCAGATCCGCGTGCAGTCCCAATACAACCCGCAGCCGTCCACCACGCGCTGGAACGACCGCAACGGCATGATCGCCTGGCAGCAGCCGCTGGCCGCTGGCGCCAGCGCCAGCTTCGAGGCCCGCCACCAGATCCGCCATCCGCAGGATCTGGCGGTCGAAGAGCGTCAGTGAAGCACCAGGGCCGCGCTTATGATCTGGCCCCATGAGTGACGCGCCGCTGCGGCCGGAGGTTTCCGGCGATCCTGCTACCCCCACCTTTGCCTCTGCGGCGCGCCCACCGGAAGGCCCGCCGCAGGGCGGCATGGCACGCCCCACGCTGGAATTCATGATGTCCCACCCGGCCCACTTCATCGCCATGGGGCTGGGCTCGGGGCTGGGGCGCATCGCGCCCGGCACCGTGGGCACGCTGTGGGCCTGGCTGTCCTTCCTGCTGCTGCAGCACTGGTTCACGCCCCAGCAGATCGGCCTGCTGATCGCGGGCAGCATTCCCCTGGGCTGGTGGGCCTGCACGGTCACGGCGCGCCACATGCGCGTGGCTGACCCGGGCAACCTGGTCTGGGACGAGATCGTGGCCTTCTGGCTGGTGCTGTGGCTGGTCATGCCCACGGGCTTCTGGGGCCAGCTCATCGCCTTTGGGCTGTTTCGCTTCTTCGACGCCGCCAAGCCCCAGCCCGTCAAATGGGCCGACCGGTGCTTCAAGGGCTTCGGCTGGCGCGGCGGCTGGGGGATCATGTTCGATGACCTGGTGGCCGCCTTCTGCACGCTGCTGGTCATCGCCCTGTGGCGCCATTTCATCGGCTGAAGGAGCTGGCATGAGCGCATCCAACGAACTCGTCGAAACCCTGGCAGGCCTGCTGCTGCAGCGCGGCTGGATGCTGGCCACGGCCGAGAGCTGCACGGGCGGCATGATCGCTGCGGCCTGCACGGACCGCGCCGGCTCCAGCGAATGGTTCGAGCGCGGCCTTGTCAGCTACTCCAACGCGGCCAAGCACGACCTGCTGGGCGTGCCCGAGGCGCTGATCGCCGAACACGGCGCAGTGAGCGAGCCCGTGGCGCGCGCCATGGCCGAAGGCGCCATCGCCCACTCACGCGCGCAGTGCAGCGTGGCCGTGACAGGCGTGGCCGGGCCGGGCGGCGGCAGCGCCGCCAAGCCCGTGGGCACGGTCTGGTTCGGCTGGAACGTGTACGGCACCACGCACAGCGAATGCGTGCGCTTTGACGGCGACCGCGCCGCCGTGCGCCAGGCCACCGTGGCACACGCCTTGCAGCGCCTCAATGCGCTGATCAGCGCAAGGCTTTTATGAGCCGGTGCGCGATCTCCTGCAGCGGTGCAGGCAGGGCGCGGTAGCTTTCCAGCAGGCGCTGCTCGTCCACGGGCAGCGGCGCGTTGTCGTCTTCAAGCCCCGCCGTCAACTCCAGCGCCGTGGTCTGCAGCGCCAGGGCCACGCGGGCCAGGGTGTCGTTCTTGAGGGTGCGGATGGCCCCCGATTCGATCTGCGACACGGCCGAGGCCGTGATGCCCGCCGCCTCGGCCAGCCGGCCCTGGGTCATGCCCAGTTCGGCGCGGCGGGCGCGTATGCGTTCACCGATATGTCTCATGGCCCGTGCATCCAAAGCCTGTGGCGCGGGCGCTCAGGCGCCGTGGCACTTCTTGAACTTCTTGCCGCTGCCGCAGGGGCAGGGGTCGTTGCGGCCCGGCTGCTCGCCCTTGACGATGGTTTCCTGGCGCGGGCCCATGCTCTTCCAGATCTGGCGCAGGTCGTACAGCGCCCAGATGGCCTCGCCGAACTGCTCCACGCGCTCCTGGCTGGTGCTGGCGGGGCCGTCCTCGTCGTACATGCAGACTTCGGGCTTGCCGGTGTCGTCCTCGGTCAGGGCCACGACGGCGTTGAGCGCCTCGTTGAGCCAGCCGGCGGCTTCCTTGTCGCGCGGGGCGGCCCATTCCTCGGCCCAGTTCTCGACCACGAACATGAAGCCCAGCGCCCAGATCTGGCCGAACGAAGGAATCTCGCCGTCATCGGGACGCTCTTCCTCGGGCAGCGACAGGATGGCGCCGCGCATGTCCATGGCCTCGGGCTGGAAGGTGCGGTCGTCTTCCAGCGTCTTCACGTCGGCGTCCAGCTGGGTGCGGATCTCGTCCATGCGCAGGCCCACCAGCTCCAGAAAGCGCGCCTGCTGCGCCGCGTCCTTGAACACTTCCATCAGCGGCAGCGGCTGGCCCTCGGCCGCCTCCAGCGTGCCGCCGTCGCCCAGCAGCATGGGCAGCCACTCGGCGGCCGGCACCTCGCGGCGCGTGCAGATCAGCGCCGTCAGGAAACCGTCGCAGAACTCCCACTGCGGAATCTCCTCGCCGCGCGTGCGCAGCTCGTCGAGCAGATCGTCAAGCTCCTCCAGCGCCTCGGGCGTCAGGGCAGGCTCGTCGGGCAGGGCGGTGGCTTCGTGGGCGTCGTTGGACATGGCGGGAATCTCTAGGGAAAACAGGGAGAAGGAACCGGCCACGGCCAGCCCCTCGAATGAATGGCCCGCAGTGTAGCCGCGCCGCCATGTCCGTGGCGCCCGGTCGGAACTGGCGCCCACGGGGCCCTATCGCCCCACATGGCCCACGTGGCCCACCCGCTACCCGGCTCCCTGCCAGGCCGGGAGCATGGAAAGCCCCACCCATTCCCCGACCCGGCTCATCGTCAAATTCTGCAAAGCGCCGCTGGCGCCGCCAAAGACTGCCACCAGTGCCCATGTCTGCTCGTCGAAACCGCGGGTCGTGCAGCAGGCCATCTGGGGCAGGCACATCGCCTCGGACTGGTCCTGGGCCAGCAGGCTGACGAATTCCTGCGCGGTCACGGTCTCCGGATCCAGGCCCATGGGCCAAGTCCCCTTCCAGCGCTGCGCATCCAGGGTCACGCTGTGCACGCCCCATGTCGGAGCGCCTGGCATGTCGCCCCAGGCCAGGCGTTGAAGGACCAGGCCCAGCCCCGTCTCCGCCCATGTCACCGGGTAAGGCGGGGCGTGATCGATCTTCAGCAGCTGCGCATCGCTCAATCCCGCTTGGCGCAGGGCCAGGCGCAGGTAATCCTGCCGGCTGTGCCGTCCCAGCGTGCGCAACACGGCATCCATCAACGGGGCGATGGGCTGTGGCTTCATGGTGCTTTCCATTCAGAACTCATCAAAACGACGCATATAGGCGTCGCATGCCAATTGCCACGCGTCTTCGTCGTTGGATCCTGATGGCGGGGCACCGATAAAGTCATTGAGCCGGGATTTGGCACGGACAGGCTTGAGCAGACGCGCCGCCTCGCCAAAGGCCGGCAGTGTCAGTCCCTTATCCATGTCCCCCAGCCCCGGAAAATCTCCTGCACGAATTCCCAGGCAGTTGCCCACATCTCCGGCAGAAAGGTATTGGCTGGCCTCAACCTGCTTACGCACTGCCTCCCGTCCGCCCAGTTTTTCCAGCAAGGCATCACTGACAAAACTGAGCCAATTGATACTGTACATGGCGTTGTTGAAGTCATGGCTTATCAACGCAAGGCTGCCCAAGGCATTCAATCCAGGAAACCGCTGCAAATAGGGATAAAGTACTTGCTGCCCTTGGCTAATAGGTCCGATATTTCGTTCTTCAACCGTTGACATGACCCCCCACCCTGCAATGGCCCAGAAGGGTTGCATCAATTCCACCACCTGAGAGGTAATGCGACCCACATTGCTTTCTGGCGGCTGGTTGATGATCCACCACGCGGGAAATGCCATGCGAATGAAAGACATGGAAGGACCTATTCCAGGGGAGGTGTGCCGGTCATGTGGCCATGTGAACTCTTCGTTAGCTATGCAACAGCGAAGACGAAAGTTTTGTGCATTATCCGTCCACGCTTCCGGCGGCTTTGGCGAGCCAGAGGCCAAGTGAAACATCATTGCATAACCTTTAGGATTATCCAGGCTCTTTTGCTTCTTCGTGGTCAGTTTCTTCTGCGCCGCACTACTGATTAATCTAGCCGGCATACCATCATGCCAGTAAACCAGCTTCTCTTTACCGACAGCCTCACAAAAGAGATCAACCACCTTCCATGCACGCTCACGCACAGCCAGAGAATCTCCTTCATGAAATACCATTTCAATGGTCCAGCCTGCTCGTGCGCAAATACATCCAAATCTATCCTGCAACGCCATCCCCTTGAGAATATCCAGTGTTTCCACCATGTTGGTGCCCGATTTTTCATTGACTGATGGCCAGTCGAAGTCATGTCTTGCATCCATTGCCGCTCCTCCACTCCTTAATAATCCCCGGAAATCAGAAAAAATCAAACCGACTCATATAGGCATCGCATGCCAGCAGCCACGCATGTTCATCATTGGAGCCCGAAGGCGGTGGGCCGATGAAGTTGTTGAGCCGGGATCTGGCGCGAACAGGCTTGAGCAGGCGCGCCGCCTCGCCAAAGGCGGGCAGCGTCAGTCCTTGATCCATATCCCCCAGACCAGGAAAGTCTCCCGCACGGATTCCCAGGCAGTTGCCCACATCCCCGGCCGAAAGATACTGACTGGCCTCCACCTGCTTTCGCACGGCCTCTCGCCCGCCCAGTTTTTCCAGCAAGGCATCGCTGACAAAACTCAGCCAGTTGATGCTGTACATGGCGTTGTTGAAGTCATGATCGAACAATGCAAGACTTCCTATGGCATTCAATCCTGGGAACCGCTTCAGATAGGGATACAGCACCTGCTGGCCCTTGCCATCGGGTCCAATATTGCGTTCTTCCACTGCAGGAATGACACCCCACCCGGCAATAGCCCAGAAGGGTTGCATTAATTCCACCACCTGGGAGGTGATCCGGCCCACATTGCGCTCGGGCGGCTGACCCAGAATCCACCATGCGGGAAACGCCATGCGAATGAAAGACATGGCAGGACCTATGCCAGGCGAGATATGGCGGTCATGTAGCCAAATACCTTCATCGTTGTTTATACGGCAGTGAAGTCGAAAGTCTTGAGCATTTTCAACCCAGTCATCTGGTGGCTTTGGATTTCCCGAAGCTAGATCAAAAATCATCGCAAACCCTTCGGGATTGTTAAGCGTACTCGGCTTGTGTTTGGCAATTCTCGCTTGTGCTTGCTTGCTGGTCAGTGACATAGGCGCCAGACCCCACCATATTGCAAGCTTGTCTGCGCCAACAACCTCACAAAACAGATCAATCACTTTCCATGCACGCTCACGTACGGCCAGTGAATCCCCTTCATGGAACACCATTTCGATGGTCCACCCAGCTCTTGCGCAAATACGTCCAAATCTATTCTGTAATACCATCGCTTTCAGAATATCCATAGTCGCCACGGTAGCTTTTTGCAGTTCTTTGGTGCTTAAAGGTTTATTAAAGTCTTTAGCCATATCCATCTCCATATCTGACCGTACCGAAGCCATTGCTTCAAAATGTCACGCCGAGGACTCTTGCCAGTGCGGTTCCCACCGCACCTACACCTCGGAGTACACGCCCCAATGCGGACGCACCGGCCGCAGCCCCAATTGCTGCTGCCGTATCCGCATTTACCCGTTCTGCCAAATAAATTTCCTTTTCTCTGTTGGCCTGCCATCGCATTGCTTGGTTCAATACGCCTTCGTTCGTCGTTTCTCCATCGCCTTCGCAAGCACAACTTCCTGCGTCTAAGGCATCCTTGAAAAACTTTTCTTTAAAAATGTCGCTATATGCCTGAAACTGTATCTTGCCGTCTGGCCCAAATTCTGAAGAAAATTTATCCCCCGGGAATTTCATCTCATAGACCCGCTGCACGTTGTCCAGCACAGGCGGAAGGCGCGGGTTCTTCACCACGACCACATCCGGGATGCGCGAGCCCGCAGGCCGGCTGCGCGTGGGTCGTACGGGCTCCCTGCGCGACATGACGGGGGCCTTGTTCAGGTACGGCACTTCCTGCTTGTAGTAGCCCCGGTAGCCTTCAAACCCGTCGGCCTGCATGACCACGCCGGCCACGCAGCGCTGGCCCAGGCCGCCGGTCATGCAGCAGCAAAACAGCTCGCACAGCGCCCTGCGGTCCAGTTCGTTGTCGAAGTCCCGGGTGCCGCATACCTTGTTGAAGCCCACAAGCACGACGGCCTTGCACAGGTCCCTGGACCGCTTCAGGCGATTGAGGGCAATGAAGGCGGGGACCAGTTGTTCGCAGCTCATGCGCCAGGCCCGCCGAGGGGCGAGGAGGACTCGCCCGCAGGCGTGCGCCGCCGCACCACGTCCCAGATCCCCATCGGCAGCTCAAGCATCATCAACTGGATGCGGCCGTCAGGCGGCAGGTCGGTGCGCGAGAGAAATTTGCGCACGGCGGGAAACTCGTCGAAGCGCTCGCCAAACTGGTGGCGCAAGGCCAGGAAGCCGATGACATCGTCCGGCGTCGACAGGCCCCAGCCCACCGCGCGGTCAAGGCCTCGCCGGGTATGGGCCAGCAGCCTGTCATGCGGCCAATCCTGCTCGCTGAGATGGCAGGTCTGCCGCACGATGGCGGCAATCCCTTCTTCGCTGGGCACGAGGTTGCGGCGCAGCGTGCGCTGCATTTCCAGGGTTGAAATTTCCATCATGGCGAAGACACCTCCCATTGCCTGTTGTCCAGGCGCGCCAGGCCTGTGACGTGGTCCAGAAACTTGCGTTGCGCCATGCCGACCCAGATCCCCTCGGGATGCGGTGCCAGGCAGGCGAGGATGCTGTGGCCGCGGAACCAGTCCCCCAGATGCGCCGGGTCGAACTGCGCCAGCAGGCGAGGCAGCACGCGCGGGTCGTAAAAGCGCAGCCACAGCCGCTGGCCGCCGTCTCCCCTGGCCTGCAGAAACCGCTTGAGATGGCGCTTGAGCGCAGGGGCCGGCAACCGGCTGATCAGGAAAATGCCCCAGTGCGCCTGCCAGCCTTCATGCGGCCAGCGCTGGAACAGCGGACTGCCTGCATGCACCCGCATGAGATAGGGCGCGTAGCGCGCATAGCGGGCGGCGGGCATGCCGTCATACAGGCAGGTGATGCCGGACTGCGGCGGCTCGGCCAGGATGGCGTCATGCAGGTGCTCATCCGCCGCCGCGTCCACGATGGCGTAGAGCAGGCCGTCATAGGTCGCCGCCACCTTTTCGAGCACTGCCTGGCGTGCCATCTGGAGGTCGTCCGGCGTGCCGGGGCCTGGGGGGATCAAGGTGGACATGGCGATTCAGTCCTCCATGGCCGACACGAAGGCGGCCCCCGATTGCGCGGCTTCGGCCAGGCACCGGCCCGCATTCGCACCGATCCAGACGGTGGTGCAGCCCGAGACGACCACGCCGCCGTGCACGGTCCTGTCCCCCATGCGGGCTGCGGGCCTGCCGCCGATCAGTACCGTGGCTTCGCCTTCGGCAATGGCGTCGGGCGGCGAACGGGGGCACAGCGCCTGGTCCGTGACCCTGGCCGCCGGCATGCCGCCGATGAGCACATCGGCCTGGCCGGAGAGAATGGCCCCGCCCCCGTGGGCGGGACAGGCATGCATGTCGCCCACTCTTGCTGCAGGTTGTCCCATGCGAGTGTCCCGGGTTCAGCAGTTGATCTTCACCAGCGGCGACTTGATCTCGACCATGGCCGGAGAGATCTCGATGGAGCTCGCCCCCGATTGCAGCCGGATGCTTCGGGTGCCGGTGACGATGACCTGTTGCCCATCGACCGTCAGCGTGGTGCCCGCCGCCAGGGCCAGCTGTCCGCCCGCATCGACCAGGCTGTTGGCGCCCACCCGCAGCGCGTGGTCGTTGCCGACGTTGACCGCCTGGTCCTGCCCTACCTCGGTGCTGTCGTTGTTCTGGATGGTGCTGCTGCGGTTGTTGCCCACGATGAGGCCTTCATCGCTTCCAACCTGCGCGCTGCGGTTGCGCCCCACGGTCCGGCTCCAGTCCATCCCCACGCTGTCGCTTCGCAGGACACCCACGTTGCTCATCAGCACCGCGCCTACGTTGAGGTTGTAGGCACACCCCACGGTGACCATCTTGAACAGGCCCGTGCCCTGGGTGTAGCCGATGCCCACGGTTTCGGATTTCATGCGCCCCGTGGCCAGGGTCCAGTTGCGGCCGATGCTGTCGCGTCCATTGGCATCCACGGTTTTCGTGCGGTTCTTGCAGATGCGGATGCTTTCATCCAGGTCCACCGTGCGCGTGCGGTTCTGGTGGACGGTGAGGGTCTCGTCCAGGTCCACCACCTCCGTGCGCCAGCCGTGGACATCGATCTTCTCGTTGCGGTCCACGGTCTCGGTGCGGTCGCGGTGGATGACGCTGGTCTCGTCCCGGTCGATGGTCTTGCGCCGGTCGTTGCCCACCCATTTGTCCTCGTCGTTCTCGACTTCGGTGAGCTGGTCCTTTTGCGCGTGCAGCCACAGCTGTTCGGCGCCCGCCTTGTCCTCGAAGCGGATGGCGTTGGCGTCGCCCTGGCCGTTCTTCATGCCTGACCCCGGGTTGCCATCCTTGCTCGATCGGGTCTTGATGCCCGATTGCGTGGCATTGGCCGGCAGCGCCCAGGGCGGCATGTTGGCCGCGTTGTAGACGCAGCCCGTGACGATGGGATAGTCCGGGTCGCCGTTGAGGAAGTCCACCACCACCTCATGCCCTATGCGGGGGATCGAGATGGCGCCAAAGCCCGGGCCTGCCCAGTTGGTGGCCACGCGGATCCAGCAGCTGGAGTTCTGGTCCTTGCTGCCCAGCCGGTCCCAGTGGAACTGCACCTTGATGCGGCCGTATTCGTCGGTCCAGATTTCCTGCCCGGCCGGGCCCACGACAATGGCCGTCTGCGGCCCCGTGGTGCGCGGCTTGGGCGTGGTGCGCGGCGGCTTGAAGGCAAGATCCGTGGGCTGGGCCTGCAGCTCGTAGCGCTGGAAGGAGCCTTCTTCCTTGGCGCCGTCCCGGGTACTCGATGCGGATGGGACGCCACGTACGCTGGAGATCGCGCTGACGCGAGGGTTTTCTTTCAGGTGGTAGCTCAGGCCCGTGATCAGGTACTGCCGGTTCTGGTCACCACGCGGGTAGTTGTAGAGGCTGAAGG
>NZ_JCABYI010000027.1:0-38062 GCF_059499305.1 Delftia sp. | reverse complement strand
GCCGCCTGCTTTGCAAAGGGAAGCTGAGGCGACAACTATCCTGACATAGAGGGCGAATCAAGAAAGGGCAGTCGGCCGCCGGGCCGAGACCCGGCCTCGAAAAACAACCACCCGGCAGGGGCAGAAACGAGCAACAGCAGGGACAAGAACGAGCAACAGCAGGGGACGGCCCCGTTCAAGACTCCTTGAACAGCCTCTCCCCCACAAAATCCACAAACGCCCTCACCTTAGGCGACAACTGCCGGCTCGACGCCCACAGCGCCGAAAACTGCCCCGTGTGCGTCAGGTCCTCCGCCAGCACCCGCTGCAGTTCGCCACGCCCCAGTGCATCCCGCGCAAGGAAGTCCGGCATATAGGCCAGCCCCATGCCCGCCACGGCCGCGCCCAGCATGGCTTCCATGTTGTTGCAGACCAGGGCGGCGGGCAGGTGGGGCGGCATGCCGGGCAGCACCCATTCCTCCAGCTTGCCGCTGGTCAGGAAGCGGTAGCGCAGGCAGCTGTGCTGTGCCAGCTCGGCGGGGGATTGCGGTATGCCCCGTGCCGCCAGGTAGTCGGGCGAGCCGGCCAGGATGAAGCGGAACGGCCCCAGCCGGCGCGCGACCAGGCGCGAGTCGGCCAGTTCGCCGCTGCGGATGACCACGTCCAGGCCGGCCTCGACCACGTCCACCAGGTGGTCGTTGAAGTCCAGGTCCAGGTCAACCTCCGGGTACAGGGCCTGGAACTCGGGCAGCACAGGCAGCAGGAAGCGGTAGCCGATGGTGGGCAGGCTCACGCGCAGCCGTCCGCGCGGCGCCTCGGCGGCGGCCTGCATGGTGGCGCGCGCATCGTGCAGTTCATCCAGGATGCGGCGGCAGCGCTCGTGGAACAGCGCGCCTTCCTGCGTGAGGCGTACCTGGCGCGTGGTGCGCTGGAACAGGCGCAGGCCCAGTTGCTGTTCCAGCCGCGCCACGTTCTTGCCGACGGCCGAGGCCGAGATGCCCAGGGCGCGCCCGGCCTCGGCAAAGCTCAGCAGGTCGGCTGCACGCACAAAGGATTCGAGTCCGCTGAAGCTGTCCATGTCGATTGCCAACCTTGGGTTGGGAGTGTGGGGAGTCTGGCGCCTATTTTCACGGCATTGCAGCGCTTTTATCGTTCATGCATGCCTGGCCATGTGCGGCCGGGAAATTGCGAAAGCCTTGCCAACCATGTCCTCCTGCCTGACTTCTTCCCGCGCACCGGATGCGCTCCACGGCACAGCGCGACCGCATGCATCCCCGGTCTGGGTGCTGTTGTCGGTGTGCCTTGCCGCGCTGGCGATGCCCCTGAGCTTTACCGGGCCGGCCGTGGCGCTGGCTGCGCTGCGCGAGGCGCTGGGCGGCGGGCCGCTGGCGCTGAACTGGGTGACGAATGCCTTCATGCTGAGCTTTGGCGCCACGCTGATGGCGGCCGGCGCGCTGGCCGATCTGCATGGGCGGCGGCGCGTTTTCCTGACCGGGCTGGGCGTGGTGCTGGCCAGTGCGCTGGCCCAGGCCTGCCTGGGCGGGCAGGGGGCCATTGTCGTGTTCAACCTGCTGCGTGCGCTGCAGGGCCTGGGCGCGGCGGCCGCGCTGGCGGGCGGCACGGCGGCGCTGGCCCAGGTGTTCGATGGAGCGGGGCGCATGCGTGCCTTCAGTGGCGTGGGCACGTCGTTTGGCGTGGGCCTGGCCTTCGGGCCGTTGCTGTCGGGCTGGTTGCTGGGCGTGGCGGGCTGGCGCGGCGTGGTGCTTTGCGTGGCCGCCGTGGCGCTGGCCGCGCTGGTGCTGGGGCTGCGCTGCATGCCGCAGTCGCGCAACCCGAAGGCGCAGCGGCTGGACCGGGCCGGTGCGCTGCTGTTCACCGCAGCCCTGGCGCTGCTGACCTGGGGCGTGCTGCAGGGGCCGGAGGCGGGCTGGTCCAGCGCTGCAACGCTGCTGCCGCTGGCCGGTGCCGCGCTGGCGCTGGCGGCCTTTGTGGCCGTGGAGCGGCGCGTGCAGCAGCGCACGGGGCAGCCCATGCTGGACCTGTCGCTGTTTCGCTATCCGCGTTTCGTGGGCGTGCAGTTGCTGGCGGGTGCGCCGGCCTATGCCTTCGTGGTGCTGCTGGTGCTGCTGCCGGTGCGCTTCATCGGCGTGGAGGGCATGGCGCCGCTGCAGGCGGGGCAGCTGATGTTTGTGCTGTCCCTGCCCATGCTGTTCGTGCCGTTGCTGGCGGGCTGGCTCACGCGCTGGGTTTCGGCCGCGCTGCTGTGCCTGGCGGGGTTGCTGGTGTGCGCTGCGGGCCTGCTGTGGCTGGGCGGGTGCGCGCCGGGCACGGCCTTTGCGCAGATGGCGGCGCCGCTGGTGTTGGTCGGCCTGGGCATCGGGCTGCCCTGGGGTTTGATGGATGGCCTGGCCGTGAGCGTGGTGCCCAGCGAGCGCGCGGGCATGGCCACGGGCATTTTCAGCACGGTGCGCGTGGCGGGCGAGGGCATGGCGCTGGCGCTGGTGGGCGCGGGGCTGGCTGCATTGCTGGCATGGCGTCTGTCGGCACTTGCAGCTCAGGCGCCCCAGGCGGTGCATGCCACCGGCCGCGCGGCGCAGTTGCTGGTGACGGGGAACATCGCCGAGGCCATGGCCCTGCTGCCCGGCCTGTCTGCACCCGCCGTGCTGGCGGCCTATGGCCAGGCCTTTGGCATCTTGCTGGATGTGCTGGCAGGCATCACGGTGCTCACGGCGCTGGCGGTGTACGGGTTCCTGCGTGCCGGGGCCCCCACGGATACCGGTACGGGCACGGACATGGCACATGCCTGACAATCGCGGGTTTCACTCAGCCGCCAGCCGCTTTTCGCCATGTCAGAGGAATCCCAAAACAACGCCCCCCAGACCCCCTATGAATGGATCGGCGGCGAGCCCAGGGTGCAGGCCCTGGTGGACCGTTTCTACGATCTCATGGACCTGGAGCCCGGCTATGCCGAACTGCGTGCCGCCCATGGCAGCACGCTGGCCGACGCGCGCCAGAAGCTGTTCTGGTTCCTGTGCGGCTGGCTGGGCGGCCCTGACCATTACCAGGAACGCTTCGGCCATCCGCGACTGCGCATGCGCCACATGCCGTTTTCCATCGGCATCCTGGAACGCGACCAGTGGGTGGCCTGCATGGACCAGGCCATGGGCGAGACCGGCGTGCCCGAGGATTTGCGCGTGCGCCTCAAGGCCAGCTTCATGAACACGGCCGACTGGATGCGGAACCGGTAGCAGGTGGCTGCCCCCGGCGCTGCTGAAAAAAAAAGGCCGGCCCCCTGCAGGAGGCCGGCCCAAGCAGCAATCGGTTGGGGTTCAGAGCTTTTCGTCGCGCATGTAGTACCAGTGGTACAGGAACCGCTGCCCCAGCCGGCGAAACGGCGCAAACGCGGGCGAGCGCACCATGTTGAAGACGTTCGGATACTCCAGCTCCGAGTTGTAGATGGGCAGCTCGAAGGTCTTGCTCTGGCGCCCCGCGATGCGCTCGGCCATGCGACGGCCCGCGTGGGCCGAGAAGGAGACGCCGTTGCCGCCATAGCCCACGGCGTAGAAGATGCTCTGGCCCGGGTCGGGCTGGAAGACGCGCGGCATCATGTCGTGGCTCACATCGACCCAGCCCCACCAGGAGTAGTCGATGGTGATGCCCTTGAGCGCCGGGAACTTGCGGTGCAGGCCGTCCACCAGCTTGGCCATGTGGATGGGGTTGGGCGCATCGGCACCCGTGACGGCGCTGCGGCTGCCGATCTGCACGCGGTTGTCGGGCAGGCGGCGGTAGTAAAAGCGCAGCGTGCGGGTGTCGGTGATGACCTGGGTGGTCTTGAAGCCCGTGGCCTCCAGCTCCTGCTCGGTCAGCGGCCGCGTGACCAGCGAGTTCGAGAGGATGGGCATGATCTTGGAGCGCAGGCTGCCATGCAGGGCGTTGCTGGTGTAGCCGCCCGTGGCAAAGCCCACGGCGCGCGCCCGCACGGTGCCGCCGGGCGTGCGCAGATGGTGCACGCCGTTGCGCGTCTCGACACCCAGCACCGGGCTGGCCGGGTGCACCTTGACGCCCAGCTCCCGCGCCTTGCGCAGGTAGCCGAAGGCCAGCTTGAGCGGGTGCACGCCGATGCCGTCGGGCTCGTGCATGGCGCCATGGCTGTCGGCATCGTTCACATAGTCGCGGCGCAGCTCCTCGGGGCTGAGCATGCGGGCGTCGTAGCCGAAGACCTCGCGCATGATCTGGGTCTCGTTGCGCAGGAAATCGAGCTTCTTTTCGCGGTGGGCGATGTAGAGGTGGCCGCCGGGCTGGGGCTCGCACTCGGGGAATTCGGCCACCAGGTCCTTGAAGGTCTGGAAGCCCTCGCGGATCTCGGCGTCGAGCTTGAGCGCCACGTCCTTGCCCCAGCGTGCGATCCATTGCGAGCGGTACAGGCGCCCGCTGGCGTTCTGCCCCTGGCCGCCATTGCGGCTGGTGCAGCCCCAGGCGGTCTGGTTGGCGTCCAGCACCACGGCGCGTATGCCGTGTTCGCGCGCCAGGAACAGCGCCGTGGCCAGGCCCGTGAAGCCCGAGCCGACGATGGCCACGTCCACGTCCATGTCGCCGGTGACCGGGCCGTCATCGTCTGGCGGGCGTCCCGCCGTGCCGACCCAGTAGGTGGGCGCATAGCCCGTGCCGTGGCCCGGGTTGGCGGCCACCAGCGGGTCGTACTGAGGGTCGTAGGGACGCAGGTGGCTGGGGCGGATGTCCTCGGCTTTCATGGCGGATGTCTCCTGGTGCGGCGGCTTGGGATCTGCCGCTTTTTGCTATGGATTCGGTGGAATGGGGCCAATGCCGGCGAGCCCTGCAAGGCCGTGCACCGACGATGGAATCAGCATAGCCAGCAGGCCATGGAGCCAGTTAGCGCCACAGCCCAGCTTTCGATAGAGCCAGCGGCAGCCGGTGCGCGCGCCTGGACCTAACGATTGATGGCATCTGGTTCTAACGGGTCCGTGTGCCTGCTACCTACCATGGCCCATCGACATTTCGATGACGCGGCGCGGCGGCCCTGCCCGGGCCCGGCGCCGTGGGACCCACCACAGACAAGGAGACAGCATGAGCGCAGACACCAACCCTCCCGACGCACAGTTCCTGGCCCGCTTTGCCGAGGCCTGGAACCGCCACGACATCGAGGCCCTGATGGGCTTCATGGCCGATGAATGCGAGTTCCACGCCGTGGCCGGCCCCGATCTCATGGGCCGCAGCTTCATCGGCCGCCAGGCCGTGCGCGAGGGCTTCCAGATGGCCTGGCAGGCCTTTCCCGATGCGGCCTGGCTCGATGGAGACCACTTCGTGCAGGGCGACCGTGGCGTGTCCGAGAGCACCTTCAAGGGCACCAAGGCCGACGGCCTGCGCGTGGAAGCGCGCATGGTGGATGTCTTCACCTTCAAGGACGGAAAGATCGCCGTGAAGAACGCCTTCCGCAAGGACCGCCCGCCGGTGGCGGCCGCCTGACGGCGCGGGGCCTTGCGGCCCCGTGCCACCGGGAACACCGGATACGCCACGGCAAGGCGCGCACCTGCGCAGCCACCACAACAGAGCATCAGCCGTGGCGCCTGAATAAAACAGGAGACAAGACATGATCGGAAATCAGCACGCCTCTTCACCGGGGCTTTCGCACGGGCTCAAGGAACGCCACATGACCATGATCGCCCTCGGTGGCGTCATCGGCGCCGGGCTGTTCGTGGGCAGCGGCGTCGTCATCAAGTCGGCCGGGCCGGCCGCGATTCTTTCCTTCCTCATCACGGGCCTGCTCGTGGTCCTGGTCATGCGCATGCTGGGCGAGCTGGCCTGCTCCATGCCCGGGGGAGGCTCGTTCTACGAGTTTGCGCGAGAGGCCTGGCGCGACCGCCCCGGCGTGGGCCGGCTGGCAGGCTTTCTGACGGGCTGGATGTACTGGTACTTCTGGGTCATCGTCGTGGCGCTGGAGGCCGTGGCCGGAGCCGACCTGGTGCGCTACTGGCTGCCCGATGTGCCCAACTGGAGCATCAGCCTGGTGCTGCTGGTGATGCTGACGCTGACCAACCTGGTGTCGGTCAAGTCCTTTGGCGAGTTCGAGTTCTGGTTCGCCTCCATCAAGGTGGCGGCCATCGTGGTCTTCCTGTTCGTGGCCGGCGTCTACGTGCTGGGCCTGACGCCCGCCTCGCAGGGCATGCACTTCGGCAACCTCACCGGCAACGGCGGCTTCATGCCCAACGGCATCGTGCCCGTGCTGACCGGGGCGGTGGCGGCCACGGGCTTTTACTTCGGCGCCGAGATCGTGACCATTGCCGCCGCCGAGACGGCCGAGCCCCAGAAGGCCGTGGCCAAGGCGACCAACTCGGTGATCACGCGCGTGCTGGTGTTCTATGTGGGCTCCATCTTCCTGGTGGCCTGCCTGGTGCCCTGGAATGCGGGCGGCATTGCCACGCCGTATGTCAGCGCGCTCAACACCATGGGCGTGCCGGCCGCCGCGCAGATCATGAATGCCATCGTGCTGACGGCCGTGCTGTCGGCGCTCAACTCGGGGCTGTATGCGTCATCTCGCATGCTGTTCGCGCTGACGCGGCGCGGCGACGCGCCCCAGGCGCTGGCCAAGGTCAGCCGCAATGGCGTGCCCACGCGGGCCATCCTGGTGGCCACGCTGTTCGGCTACGGCGCCGTGGTGATGTCCTATGTGTCGCCCGACAAGGTGTTTGCCTTCCTGGTCAACTCCTACGGCACGGTGGCGATCTTCGTCTACATCCTGATCGCCATCTCGCAGCTGCGCCTGCGCGCCCGGCTGGAGCGCGAGGCGCCCCACCAGCTCAAGGTGCGCATGTGGTGCTATCCGTACCTGACCTGGTTCGCCATCTTCGGCATGCTGTCCATCGTCATCGCCATGGCCTTCATCCCCGAGCAGCGCACGCCGCTGGCGCTGGGCGTGGCCAGCCTGTGCATTTTGCTGCTGGCCTACGCCGTGCGGCAGTTCCTGCAGCGCGGCGTGGCGCCCGTGGTGACATCGCTGTCCGAGGCTGCGCGGCCCGAGCCGCAGAAGTACTGACCCAGGGGCGACGGGACCGGCAGGGCCGGTCCCGGCCATTCCTGGCGTTACTTCTCGGGCTGCTCCTCACGGATCGCATCGGCCAGGGCCTTCACGCCCTGGCCGATGTCGTTGGCGGGTATGGATTGGTAGCCCATGCGCATGTAGCTGCCGGGCGTGCCCGGGCGGGCGAAGAACACATCGCCGGGCTCGATGAGCACGCCGTGCGCGGCGGCACGCTGCGCCAGGGCATCGACGGGAATGTGGTCGGGCAGTTGCACCCAGCACGAGCCGCCGCCGCGCACGGGCGTGATGCGGCAGCCGGGCGCATGCTCGGCCATGGCGGCCGTGAGGGCTGCGTGCCGCTCCTTCTGCGCCTGGGCCAGGCGCCGCTGCTGGGCCTCGTAGTGGCCCAGGGAGATGAACATGGCCAGCGTGCGCTGCACGAAGGTGGCGGGGTGGCGGATCATGAGCCGGCGCAGTGCGCGCAGCTCGCGGATCAACTCGGGCGCCGCCACGATGTAGCCCACGCGCAGGCCCGGCGCCAGGCTCTTGGACAGGCTGCCCACGTAGATCACGCGGTTGCTGCGGTCCAGGCTCTTGAGCGCCGGAATGGGCTGGCCGTCGAAGCTGCTCTCGCTCTCGTAGTCGTCCTCGATGAGGATGATGTCGTGCGCCTCGGCCATCTCCAGCAGCGCCTCGCGCCGGGCCAGCGGCATGGTCACGCCCGTGGGGCACTGGTGGCTGGGCGTCACGTAGAGGTAGTCCAGCTGGCGCAGCAGCGGCGTGACCGGCAGGCCCTGGCCGTCCACCGGCAGCGGGATGACCTGGGAGGTGCGGCTGCTGAAGATGTTGCGCGCGTCGGGGTAGCCGGGCTCCTCGATGCCCACGGCCGTGCCCTCGCGCATCAGCAGGTCGGCCACCATGTAGAGGGCGTGCTGCGCACCCACGGTAATGATCAGCTCGTCGGCCGAGGCCCAGACGCCGCGCCTGGGCAGGATCTTGGTCTGCACCTGCTGGATCAGCATCTCGTCGTCGCGCGCGATCTGGTCGGGCGCCCACTGGCGTATGTCCAGCACGCCCAGGGCCTTGAGGCAGCATTCGCGCCAAGCCGCCGTGGGAAACAGCTCCTTGTCGAACTGGCCATACAGGAAGGGATAGGGGTAGCGCTGCCAGTCCTCTTCCTTGACGATGCTGCGCTGCTGGCTGGGCAGCAGCCACAGGCGCCGCGACCAGTCGGTGCGGCGGCCTTCGCCAGGGGGGCTGCTGGCCGCAGCGCCGCCCGGCGTGCGCCCCTTGAGTACGTCGGGATGGATGAAGTGGCCCTTGCGCTGGCGGCTCAGCAAAAAGGCTTCCTCGGCCAGCTGCTGGTAGGCCAGCACCACGGTGATGCGTGCCACGCCCAGGTGGCGCGCCAGCTCGCGGCTGGAGGGAATGGATTCGCCGGGTGCGAGGATGCCCGAGAGGATGGCATCGACCAGCATCTCGCGGATCTGGCCCTGCAGGCTCAGGGAGGGGCGGGCGCTGCGGCGAAACAGCTGCCCCCACATGGCGCCCTCGGGCGGTTGCGGCTGCGTGGCCGCGCGCTTGTCTGTCATGTCTTGTCGTTCCCGCCGCTGCGGCGGGCCGCTCGCTGTGTTTGTCTCCCGCGCAGGTGCAGGGCAGGGCCTGCATCCGCGACCGGCCAATATAGGCCAGCGCGGTGCGCCACGGGGCCGGGAGTTTGCGATGGTTGCAATTTTTGCGGAGAGGCCGGAAATTGATATACAATCGTTGTCTTGGCGGCTGTAGCTCAGCTGGATAGAGTACTTGGCTACGAACCAAGGGGTCGTGGGTTCGATTCCTGCCAGCCGCACCAAAACGACAAGCCTCAGAACTGCAAAGTTCTGAGGCTTTTTCGTTTCAGGCGCCCGCACAGGCCCGCACAGAGGCCGTGGCAATGGTTCAGGCGCTGGGCAACGGTTATTTTTTGATATTTTCATGGTTTTCCGTAAGCGTTCAAAAAGCACGCTATAATTCGAAGCTTGGCGGCTGTAGCTCAGCTGGATAGAGTACTTGGCTACGAACCAAGGGGTCGTGGGTTCGATTCCTGCCAGCCGCACCAAAACGACAAGCCTCAGAACTGCAAAGTTCTGAGGCTTTTTCGTTTGTGCTCAGTTGGTGTCGAGGTTTGTGCGGCGTCTTCGCCTGCTGCGGTGATCTGTGTGAAGATCGGCTCCCTATGAGCAAGGCTTTCACCAAGGAATCCGACGGCGACGACGATGATGAAGTCGGCCTGCCGCCTTTGCCGCCGGGCGGCAAGAACTACATCACGCCCCAGGGCTTCGCGCGGCTCAAGGGCGAGCTGCTGGACTTGATCGACAACGAGCGCCCGCGCATCGTGGAGATCGTGCACTGGGCGGCCAGCAATGGCGACCGCTCCGAGAACGGCGACTATCTCTACGGCAAGAAGCGCCTGCGCGAGATCGACCGGCGCATCCGCTTTCTGACCAAGCGGCTGGAGATCGCCGAGGTGGTCGATCCCTCCGTGCATGCCGGCAGCGAGCAGATCTACTTCGGCGCGACCGTCACCTATGTCGATGACGAGGGCGAGGAGCGCACCATCACCATCATGGGCATCGACGAGGCCGACAGCGCACGCCAGCAGGTCAGCTGGATCGCACCCGTCTCGCGCGCCCTGCTCAAGGCCCGTGTGGGCGACGAGGTGGCCCTGCCCACACCCGCAGGTGTGCGCACGCTGGAAGTGCTGGAAGTCACCTACCCGGAGCCGGGCAGCGCCGCCGGGTGAGCGTTCAGGGCTGCAGTTTCTGCAGCAGCTCCAGCGTGGGATAGCCGTCGGCCACCAGGCCCTGGCTTTGCTGGAACTGGCGCAGGCCCGCGCGCGTGGCAGGTCCCATCACGCCATCGGCCGTGCCGGCCGAAAATCCCCGTTCGTTGAGCGCGGCCTGCAAGGCGCGCAACTGCTCGCGCGACAGCGGTGCCAGATCGCGCGGCCAGGCCGCCTGCACGCCCGGGCCACCGGCCAGCTGCTGCGACAGCAGGCCCACGCCCAGCGCGTAATTCACGGAGTTGTTGTAGCGCAGGATGGTACGGAAGTTGGCGCCCACCATGAAGGCCGGGCCGCGCGCGCCGGCCGGTGCGATCACGCTGGCATCGGCCATGGCGGGCAGGGCGGAGCCGTCCACGGCCTGCACGCCCTCGGCCGCCCATTGCGCGCTGTCCTGGCGCACGCTGGTCTCGGCGCGTGCATGGTCAAAGCCTGCCGGCAGGCGCACTTCCACGCCCCAGGGCTCGCCCGTCTTCCAGCCCGAATGGGCCAGGTAGTTCGCCGTGGAGGCCGTCACATCGGGCAGGCTGCCCCAGATGTCGCGGCGGCCATCGCCATCGGCATCCACCGCATAGGCCAGGAAGACCGAGGGCAGGAACTGCGTATGGCCCATGGCGCCGGCCCAGGAGCCGATCATGTGGGCCGCGTCGATGTCGCCGTTGTCGATGATGCGCAGGGCGGCCAGCAACTCCTTCTGAGCCCAGGCCGCGCGCCGGCCGTCGAAGGCCAGGGTGGCCAGCGCATCGACGGTGGGGAAGTTGCCGAAGTTGCTGCCGTAATTGCTTTCCATGCCCCAGATGGCGGCGATCACCTCGGCCGGCACGCCATGGCGCTGGCTGGCCGCCTGCAGCGGTGCAGCCGCTTCGCGCAGCTTGGTGCGGCCCTGGGCAATGCGCTGGGCCGAGACGGCGCTGTCCAGGTACTGCCAGGGCGTGCGCGTGAACTCGGGCTGCGAGCGGTCCAGCTGCACCGCGCGCCGCTGCAGCCGGGCCGGCTCCAGCGCGCTGCTCACGGTCTTGGCGGAGATGCCGGCCTCCAGCGCCTTGCGCGCGAAGTCCCGCTTCCAGGCCTCGAAGCTGGCGGCCTCGGCCTGCTGGGCGGCATCCGGCGCGGTGGCCGGTTCGGGCTGCACGGGCGCGACAGGCGCCGTGGGGGCCGGCATGGAGGGCAGCACCGTGACCGGCGCAGGCGCCGGCCGGGACGCGCAACCGGCCAGCAGCACGGCGGCCAGGGCGGTGGCCAGGGCGGCACGGTTGAGCGCGGCGGGATGGCGGGCGATGGGAAAGGCGTGGGCGGTGGCGTGTGCGTGAGGCATCCGGCCATTGTCTCCGCTGCACCCCGGCTCGGAGTGCAACACGGTGTTTCTGCATTGGGTGTGCGGGGCCGCTATGCTGTGCGGCCATGACCGCCATCGCTCCGCCGCCATCACCATCCCCGGTTCTGCACGATGCCGCGCTGGCCCTGCGCGCCTTGCTGCCGCCCGGCCGGCGCTGGCTGGTGCTGACGGGCGCGGGCTGCAGCACGGGCTCCGGCATTCCGGACTACCGGGATCTGGAAGGCCAGTGGAAGCGCCCCCAGCCGGTGACGCTGCAGGCCTTCATGGGCAGCCATGCCACGCGCCAGCGCTATTGGGCGCGCAGCCTGCTGGGCTGGCCCGTGATGGCGCAGG
This sequence comes from Delftia sp., assembly GCF_059499305.1. Classification (NCBI taxonomy): domain Bacteria; kingdom Pseudomonadati; phylum Pseudomonadota; class Betaproteobacteria; order Burkholderiales; family Comamonadaceae; genus Delftia; species Delftia sp. The sequence continues at coordinate 26,557 of NZ_JCABYI010000027.1, read as the reverse complement.
CCCGGCCCGGCCCGGCCCATGAGGCGCTGGCGCTGCTGCAGCAGCGCGGATGGATGGCCGGTCTGGTCACCCAGAACGTGGACGGCCTGCATACAGCGGCAGGCAGCGAGGGTGTCATCGACCTGCACGGCCGCATTGCCGCCGTGCGCTGCATGGGTTGTGGCGCCGGCATGGAGCGCGCCGCGCTGCAGGCCATGCTGCTGGAGCGCAACCCCGGCTGGGCCGGCCTGAGCGCCCAGGCCGCGCCCGACGGCGATGCCGACCTGGAGGGGCGCGACTTCAGCCGCTTCGACGTGCCGGCCTGCCCGCACTGCGGCGGCGTGCTCAAGCCCGATGTGGTGTTCTATGGGGAAGGCGTGCCCAGCCAGCGGGTGCAGGCCGTGCGCGCCATGCTGCAGCAGGCCGGCGGGCTGCTGGTCGCCGGTTCTTCGCTGATGGTGTATTCAGGCCTGCGCTTCGTGCATGAGGCCGTGGCCCAGGGCAAGCCGGTGGCCGCCATCAACCAGGGCCGCATGCGCTCCGAGGATTTGCTGGCCCTCAAGATCGAGCAGGACTGCGGCCCGTTGCTGCAGCAGCTGGCCCAGGACCTGGAGCAATGAAAAAGCCCCGCAGGAGCGGGGCAGTGTTCAGGGAATGACGCGCGATGCGCGCACCACCGAATGCACGCGGCGCAGGTTGCGCAGCGCGGACTCCACCTGCTGGTTGTCGTGCACCGAGATCACGAAGCACAGGTCCGTGGTGCTCATGGCGGCCTCGTCGGCCATGTCCACGCGCAGGATGTCCACTTCGGCGCCGGCCAGCTCGGCTGCCACGCGGGCGAGCACGCCCTTGCCGTTGTTGACGGTGACGACGATGCGGGCCTCGAAAAGGCGCGCGGCATCGATGTCATCTGCCCATTCCACGACGATGAAGCGGTCGCTGTCCTTTTCCTGCAGGCGCTGTGCGATCTTGCATTGCGCGTGGTGCACGATCAGGCCTTCGCCGCTGCCCAGATAGCCCACGATGGCGTCGCCCGGCACGGGCCGGCAGCACTGCGCGTAGTGGATGGAGCCCTGGTTGGAGCCGTCCAGCAGCACGGCGCCCTGGAAGGGCCGGTTGCTGGCATTGAAGCGTTCGCGCGTGAGCAGCAGGGCGTCGGGCCGGTGGCCGTGGCGCGCCATCAGCGCCGTCAGGCGCGAGGCCACCAGCGACGCAATGCGCCGGCCCATGCCGATGTCCACCATCAGGTCGGCGCGGCTGCGGCTGCCTGCCATGCGCAGCACTTCGTCCCACAGCGCCTGGTTGGCTTCATCGGCCGGCGGCACGGCGTCCATGCCTTCGGCGCGCATGGCCTGGGCCAGCAGGTTCTCGCCCAGGCGTGCCGATTCGCTTTGCGCGGCCGACTTCAGGTAATGGCGGATCTTGGAGCGCGCGCGACCGGTCTTGACGAAGCCCAGCCAGGCCGGGTTGGGCGTGGCGTCTTCGGAGGTGACGATCTGCACCACGTCGCCGCTCTTGAGTTCGGTGCGCAGCGGCACTTCCTCGTTGTTGATGCGCGCGGCGGTCATGTGGTTGCCGACCTTGCTGTGGATCGCATAGGCGAAGTCCACCACGGTGGCGCCGCGCGGCATGGCCATGATCTCGCTCTTGGGCGTGAACACGTAGACGGCGTCGGGGAACAGGTCCACCTTGACGTGGTCCCAGAACTCGGCGGCATCGCGCGTCTCGTTCTGGATGTCCAGCAGCGATTGGAGCCACTGCGTGCCCAGCTGCTCGGAATCGTGGCCGGGCTGAGCCTTGTAGAGCCAATGGGCGGCCACGCCGGCCTCGGCGACGATGTGCATTTCCTCGGTGCGGATCTGGAACTCGATGTTCACGCCCGAGGGGCCCACCAGCGTGGTGTGCAGCGACTGGTAGCCATTGTTCTTGGCAATGGCGATGTAGTCCTTGAAGCGGCCCGGCATGGGCTTGTACATCTGGTGCAGCACGCCCAGCGCCGTGTAGCAATCGATAACGCGCGGCAAGATGATGCGAAAGCCGTAGATGTCCGTCACCTTGGCAAAGCTCAGCTGGTTCTTCTCCATGCGCAGATAGAGCGAATACAGCGTGCTTTCACGGCCGGCAAGGCGGGCCTGCAGCCCCGCGCCGGCGAACTCGGCATTGACCTCGTCCTGCACGCGCTGGACCAGGTCGCGGCGTCGCTTGCGCGAGCGGGCGATGGCTTTTTCCAGCGTGGCGTAGCGCCAGGGATGCAGATGGCGGAAGGCCAGGTCCTGCAGCTCGCGGTAGGTCTGGTTCAGCCCCAGGCGGTGGGCGATGGGTGCGTAGATCTCCAGCGTTTCCGAGGAGATGCGGCCCCACTTGCTGCGCGGCATGTCGCCCATGGTGCGCATGTTGTGGGTGCGGTCGGCCAGCTTGATCAGGATCACGCGCACATCGCGCGCCATGGCCAGCAGCATCTTGCGGAAGGATTCCGCCTGGTTCTCTTCGCGCGTGTTGAACTGCAGCTTGTCCAGCTTGGTGAGGCCGTCGACCAGCTCGGCCACGTCCTGGCCGAAGCGCTGGGCGAGATCGGCCTTGGTGACGCCGCAGTCTTCCATTGCATCGTGCAGCAGCGCGGCCATCAGGGCCGGGGCGTCGAGCTTCCAGCTCGCGCACAGCGCCGTGACCGCGATGGGATGGGTGATATAGGGTTCGCCGCTGCTGCGCCACTGGTCGCTGTGGGCCTGGTCGGCGAAGGCATAGGCTTCGCGCACCTGCTCGATGCTGGTGGCATCCAGGTATCCCAGGTGCTCCATCAGTCCGGCAAAGGCATTGGCCGACACGGCGGTTGCCTGCTCTGCAGACATGCGCTCGGGCCGGGGTGGCGGTACGGGATCAGAGGGGGCTGTGAACGAAGTCAAGGCCGCTTTCATGACTTAAATGTAGCGTGCATGCTGGTTTGTGCAGGCTTCATGTAAAAAAAGCACCGCTGTGCGGTGCTCTTTGTGGGGCCATTGTGTTGCTTTGCAGCAAATCAGCCCGGAACCTTCTTCAGCATCTCGATGCCGACCTTGCCTTCGGCGATCTCGCGCAGCGCGGTGACGCCGGGCTTGTTCTTGGTTTCGATCTTGGGCGTGTGACCCTGGCTCAGCATGCGTGCGCGGTAAGTGGCGGCCAACACGAGCTGGAAGCGGTTAGGGATCTGCTCCAGGCAGTCTTCAACAGTGATGCGTGCCATCAGGATCTCCGGGAAACGTCAGTTGGGTTCAGAAATATTGAGAGACTCGAAGGTCTCTGCGCGGCGGCTGCGCTGAGCCGCATACTTGAGGCGCTGGGCGTGGATGATCGTCTTGAGATCAAACAGTGCGCTCTCGAACAATTCGTTGATTATAACGAAGTCGAATTTCGCCACCTGGGCCATCTCCTCGGCCGCGTTCTTCAGGCGCAGCTCGATCACCTCGGGCGCGTCCTCGCCCCGGTTTTCCAGGCGGGCACGCAGCTCGTCCCAGCTGGGCGGCAGGATGAAGATCAGCACGGCGTTCGGAAACGCTTGCTTGACCTGCAGTGCGCCCTGGTAGTCGATCTCCAGTAGCACGTCGGTGCCGACCTGGATGCGCTCTTCCAGCGCCTTCTTGGCCGTGCCGTAGCGGCGGCTGTGCACGTTCGCCCATTCGACGAAGGCGTTGTTCGACACCATGGCGTCGAACTCCTGGTCGGAGACGAAGTAGTACTCGCGGCCGTGCTTTTCCTGGCCACGCGGCGCGCGCGTGGTGTGGGAGACGGAAGGGGAGACGCGCGCATCGAACTCGCGCAGCGCGCGCACCAGGCTGGACTTGCCGGCCCCGCTGGGGGCCGAGACGACAAAGAGGTTTCCGGGGTAATCCATGGAATTTTGCGCAGTGTGTTCACGCATGGGCATCTGTGTTGGGCTTATTCGATGTTCTGCACCTGCTCGCGCATCTGCTCGATCAGCACCTTCATGTCCACGCTGATGCGGGTCAGCTCCAGCGTGGCGGACTTGGAGCCCAGCGTATTGGCTTCGCGGTGCAGTTCCTGGATCAGGAAGTCCAGGCGCTTGCCGATCTCGCCGCCCTTCTTGAGCAGGCTCTGGATCTCGTCCAGGTGCGAGTCCAGGCGGGTGACTTCCTCGGCCACGTCGATGCGGATGGCAAAGGCGGTGGCCTCGGTCAGGGCGCGGTCCTGGGCGGCTTCGGGCGCCACGGCGCCTTCGGCCAGGGCCATCGCTTCCTTCCAGCGCTCCATGAAGCGCAGGCGCTGCTGCTCCACGAGCTGGGGCACCAGGGGCGTGGCATCTGCCGCGAGCTTGCGCAGCTGCGCGATGCGGTCCAGCAGCATGGTGGCCAGGCGCTTGCCTTCGCGGGCGCGGGCCTCCAGCAGTTCGGTCAGGGCCTGCTCTGCCAGCGTGGGCAGCACGCTGCTCCAGTCAACGGCCGAGTTGCCGCTGCCGCTGGCCAGGCGCAGGGCGTCGGAGACGGACAGGCTGCGGGCGTCGGGCAGCCAGGACTGGACAGTGTCCTGGAGCATGGCCAGGCGCTGCAGCATGGCGGTGGAGGGGTCGGGCAGGGAGTTGCCGTCGTCGTTGTCGATGGCGGCGCGCACCTCGACCTTGCCGCGCTTGAGGCGGGCGGTCAAAAGGGCCCGCAAGGCTGGCTCATGCGCGCGCAGTTCGTCGGGCAGGCGGAACGAAAGATCCAGGAAGCGGCTGTTGACCGAGCGGATCTCCAGACCGAGCCGGCTGTTGCGGCCCGACGCTCCACCATCTTCTTCGGACGCGCCGTGCTGGGCACTGGCGTATCCGGTCATGCTGTAAACTGGCATTGGACTTTTGATGGATGCTTGCAATTGCCCGATTATCCGGGTTTCGCCCCATCCCTGAGACTCACCGGAGAAAAATGTCTTCCAAGATCAAGCCGGCGCCATTGCCGCCAGGCAGCACGATCGGCGGCTATCGGGTGGTGCGCAGGCTTGCTTCCGGCGGTTTCGGCGTCGTTTACCTGGCCTTGGATGCAGAGGGCAAGCAGGTGGCGATCAAGGAATACCTGCCCGCCTCGCTGGCCACCCGTGCCCCCGGAGAGCTGCAGCCCGCCGTGGCGCCCGAAAAACTTTCGCTGTACCGCCTGGGCCTCAAGAGCTTCTTCGAGGAAGGGCGTTCACTGGCGCAGATCTCGCACGCTTCCGTGGTCAGCGTGCTCAATTTCTTTCGCGAGAACGAAACCGTCTACATGGTGATGAACTACCTGGAGGGCGCCACCCTGCAGGACTTCGTCGTCACCGCGCGCGAGCTCAAGGCCGAGAAGGTGTTCCGTGAATCGACCATTCGCTCGCTGTTCGACGAGGTGCTGCGCGGCCTGCGCATCGTGCACCAGCACAAGATGCTGCACCTGGACATCAAGCCGGCCAACATCTTCATCACCAATGACGACCGTGCCGTGATGATCGACTTCGGCGCGGCGCGCGAGGTGCTGTCCAAGGAAGGCAACTTCATCCGCCCCATGTACACGCCGGGCTTTGCCGCGCCCGAGATGTACCGCCGCGACGCATCGCTGGGTCCCTGGACCGACATCTACGCCATCGGCGCCTGCATCTATGCCTGCATGCAGGGATTTCCGCCCAACGAGGCGCCGCAGCGCCAGGACAAGGACCGGCTCACGCTGGCGCTGACCAAGCTGCGCGGCGTGTATTCGGACAATCTCATCGAGGTGGTCGAGTGGTGCATGGCCGTGGACCCGGGATCGCGTCCGCAGTCGGTGTTTGCTCTGCAAAAGGAATTGAGCCGCGAAGGCGAGCGCCGCTACACCAAGCTCAGCGTCTCCGAGCGCATGCGCCTGCAGCTGGACACGCTGGTGACCGACGCCAAGAAGAACATGCAAAAGATCAGCGGCGCAGCGGGCCTGCCAGCCGTGGGCCAGGAGCGCAAGCCATGAGGTTTTCGGTATTCCAGCTGAGCCGCCGCGGCGGCCGTGCGCTCAATGAAGACCGCATGGGTTACTGCTACACGCGGGAAGCCGTGCTCTTCGTGCTGGCCGACGGCATGGGCGGCCATCCCGAAGGCGAGGTCGCCGCGCAGCTGGCGCTGCAGGTGATGTCCGTGCATTTCCAGCGCCAGGCCAAGCCGCTGCTCGAAGATCCGCAGGGCTTTCTGGTCGATGCGCTGCTGCACGCGCACCGGCAGATCCTGCGCTATGCCAGCGCCAAGGGAATGATCGACACGCCGCGCACCACGCTGGTCGCCGCCGTCATCCAGAAGGGCAAGATCACCTGGATCCATTGCGGCGACTCGCGCCTGTACCTGGTGCGCGGCGGCGAGCTGCTGGTGCGCACGCGCGATCACTCCTATCTGGAGATGGGCGAGATCGCCGCGCAGCTCAAGACATCGAGCCGCAACGTGCTGTTCACCTGCCTGGGCTCTCCGTCCAAGCCCATCTACGACGTGACCGAGCCGCGCCGGCTGGAGCAGGGCGACAAGCTGCTGCTGTGCTCCGACGGCCTGTGGGGCAGCGTGGACGAAGGGCACCTGCTGCGCACCCTGCACGGCCGCACCGTGTCCCAGGCCATTCCCCAGCTGGTCGATACGGCACTGCGCAATGCGGGCGATGCCAGCGACAACGTCACGGCCATTGCCATGGAGTGGGAGACGCCAGACGCCTTCGAGTCCACCATGGGCATCTCCACCCAGGACATCGAGAACGACGCGTTTGAATCCACGATCCAGGGCGGGGCAATCGAAGACCTGGAAGATGAGCTCGACGACGCGGCCATCGAGCGCTCCATCGCCGAGATCAACGAAGCGATACGCCGCTCGGCCGAGCGCCAGTTCAAGCGCTGACCGCCGCTGCCGGCCCGCGGCAGCGGTGCCGTTGGCGCGCATGGACTACCGAACCTATTGACGACAAAGGGCGCACGGGCGCCCGAATGGATTTCTACGATGAAGATTGTGTTGGCCTCCAACAACCGCGGCAAGCTCGCCGAGCTGCAAGCCATGTTCGCCCCGCTGGGGGTGGAGCTGATCCGCCAGGGCGACCTGTTCGAGGGCGAGGCGCCCGAGCCGCATTGCACCTTTGTGGAGAACGCGCTGGCCAAGGCCCGTTTCGCAGCCGAGCGCACCGGCCTGCCCGCCATTGCCGACGACGCCGGCATGTGCGTCTCGCACTTCGGCGGGTTGCCGGGCGTGGATACGGCCTACTACTGCACGCAGTTCGGCTACGAGAAAAGCGACGACAACAACGTGCGCGCCCTGCTGGAGCAGATGCAGGGCGTGGCCGACCGCCGCGCCGCCATGGTCAGCACCCTGGTGGGCGTGCGCAGCGCAAAGGATCCCGAACCGCTGATCGCCATGGGCCGTGTGCAGGGCGAGATCACCACCGAGCGCCGTGGCACGCAGGGCTTCGGCTTCGACCCCGTGATGTACATCCCCGAGCTGGGCCAGACCTTCGCCGAGATGGACCCGGCCGTGAAGCACGCGCACAGCCACCGCGGCCGCGCCACGCTGCAGATGATCGAACTCGTGCGCGAGCGCTGGGTGCGATGATTCCCATCCAGCCCCAGGATTCGGCCTCCGGCGCCCAGGCCGCCGTGCAGCGCGACATCCAGCACTACATGCGCCCCGGCACGCTGCAGCTCGGCAGCCTGCCGCCGCTGTCGCTGTATGTGCACCTGCCCTGGTGCATACGCAAGTGCCCGTACTGCGACTTCAACTCGCACGAGCACGGCCGCGACGGCCCCGAGCTGCCGGAAGACCGCTACGTCGACGCCCTGGTCGCCGACCTGGAGAGCGCGCTGCCGCTGATCTGGGGCCGCACCGTGCACAGCATCTTCATCGGCGGCGGCACGCCCAGCCTGTTCGCGCCCGAGGCCATCGACCGGCTGCTGGCCGCCATCCGCGCGCGCCTGCGCATGGAGGCCGATTGCGAGATCACCATGGAGGCCAACCCCGGCACCTTCGAGACCGACCGCTTCCGCGCCTTCCGCGCGGCCGGTGTCACGCGGCTGTCCATTGGCGTGCAGAGCTTCGACGACCGCCTGCTGCAGGCCGTGGGCCGCGTGCACGATGGCGCCCAGGCGCGTGCGGCCGTGCGCGAGGCGGCCGACAGCTTCGAGACCTTCAACATCGACCTGATGTACGCGCTGCCCGGCCAGACCGAGCTGGACCTGGCGCGTGACCTGGACGTGGCCCTGTCCTTCGCGCCGCCGCACCTGTCGGTCTATCACCTGACCATCGAACCCAATACGTATTTCGCCAAGTTCCCGCCGGCCATTCCCGAGGACGACCTGGCCTACGACATGCTGGACCGCATCACCGCGCGCACCGCCGCCGCAGGCATGCAGCGCTACGAGATATCGGCCTATGCGCGTGAGGGCCACCAGTGCTGGCACAACCGCAACTACTGGCAGTTCGGCGACTACCTGGGCATAGGCGCGGGCGCGCACAGCAAGCTCAGCTTTGCCCACCGCATCGTGCGCCAGGTGCGCTTTCGCGATCCCGCACGCTACATGGACCAGGCCCTGGCCGGCGCGCCACTGGCGCAGGACGGCGAGGTGCGCCGCGCCGACCTGCCCTTCGAGTACATGCTCAACGCGCTGCGCCTGCGCGAAGGCTTTGCGCTGCAGGACTTCATGGAGCGCACGGGCCTGCCGCTGTCGTCCATCGCCAAGGGGCTGGATGCAGCACAGGCCAAGGGCCTGATCACGCGCGACCTGGGCCGGGTGGTGCCCACGGAGCGGGGTTTTGACTTCCTCAGCGACCTGCAGGAGCTGTTCCTGGCGGAGTGAGCGGGCCAACGACCATTGAAAAAGGACGCCTCGGCGTCCTTTTTTCGTCCAGCGCCACCGCGCAATCGGTCGGCGATCAGCCGCAGCGCACGGCCACGATGCGGCCTGTGCCGTCGACCACCAGGTTCAGGCGTTCCTGATTGAACTCCATCGTCGTTGGCTGGCCTTCGCGCAGCACGCGGGCCATGTAGGCGCCCGACTGCTTGCGTGCGGCCTCCAGCGTGGCCGAGGTATTGCTCTTGCCCACGAAGGACTGGGCCGATGCCGCATTGCAGACCTGCACGGGGCGCGGGGCCGGTTGCGCCCCACCGCCGCTGCTGCTGCCACCAAAGGGATTGCCCATGCCGGCGCAACCCGCAACCAGGGTGGTGGCGCCCAGCAGGGCCAGGGCGGCAAGGCGGCGGTGCAGGGCTGGGGTGGTGATCGTCGGCATGGTCTGTCTCCTCAATTCAGGGGGTGTGTGCTGCGCAGTATCAGGGCGGGCGCTGGCGCATCGCCTCGGACAACGCCGCATACCTTAGCCGGGCTCGGGCGGTGCCATTGGCATGCGGAAGTAACAGGCGGCAGCAAAGGCATCACGAAGGCATTGCCAAGGTGCTGCCAGGGCATCACCGCCGCGCGCTGCGGCCTTCCGCAGGGGCGTGGTGGAAGACCGTGGCCTCCAGGCCCATGGCGCGTATCCTGGCCGCCGCCTGATCGGCGCTGCGCTGCTTGGCAAAGGGGCCCGAGCGCACGCGCACGATCTCGCCCTTGTTGCTGTGCAGGGTCTGGCTGAGCGTGGGCAGCTTGGCTTTCTCCAGCCGCTCCACCACGCGCCCGGCATTGGCGGCTTCAGAGAACACGCCGATGTTGATGTAGTAGTTGCCCGGCTCCAGAGCCGCCGAGGCAGGCTTGGCAGGTGCCGGGGCCTTTGCGACGGGTTCGGCAGGCTTGGCAGGCTTGGCTGATTTGGTTTCAGCCGCCACCTTGGAGGGCTTGGCGGGCGCTGGAGTGGCTGTGTGTACGGACGCTGGTGCAGGTGCAGGTGCAGGCGCTTTGGCTGGCACCAACGCGGCCTTGACGGGAATGGCTGCCGCTGCAGTGGCCGCGACGGCACCCGCAGCGCCGGCAGCTGCTACTACGGGCATGGGTTCGACCGTGCCGGAGACGGTGCTGCCGGCAGCGGGCAAGGGCGCTTGCGGATCAGGGCGCGCCTCGGCCTGGGCGACTGGCTCTTGCGGCCGGGGCGTGGGTGCGGGAGTGGGGGCGGGTGTGGGCGCCGGTTCCGTCCTTGGCGTTTCAACGGCAGCTAAGGCTGCGGCGGGCGTTGGCGCCACGGCTGGTGCAGCTGGCGAAACTGGTGCAGCGGCCGGCACGGCTTCGGATGGAATCACCTCCGTCTGTGCCGCCATGAAATGTGGCGTGCCCGACAGCGCCCAGATGCCGGCACCCGCAGCGGCGGCAAGCACCGCACCGGCCGCCACGGCCAGCCGCTTGCGCAAGGGCGTGGCCGCGCGGCGGGCCAGGCGTTCGTGCGCTGCGGCCATGTTGGGAGCCTCGCCAATGGCTTGCAGTGTGAGGCGGCGCACATGGTGCCAGTACAGGGCATTGGCGCCCAGGCCGGGAATGGCAATGGCCATCAGCACCAGCGTGGCATCGATGCCGTGGGCAATGGCCGGGGGCAGGCCCAGCGCGGGGCGCAGCAGCAGGCCCCAGACCAGGCCCGTGCCGCCGGCGGCCAGCGCGTAGAGGCCGCCCTCTTGCCACAGCCCGCGCAGCCCGCACCAGGGCAGGGTGAACAGGCCTGCGGCCAGGTTCCAAGTGGGCAGGGGCTTGCCCAGCGCATCGAAGCGCTCGAACAGCCGCAGGTAGTAGTCGCGCGAGGGCTCGCCAATCAGGCTGGCGTACAGGCCGGGCATCAGGCCTGCTCCCTGGCCACCAGTGAAGCTGGTCGTGCCGGAATTCGTGCCGGAACTTGCGCCGGGGGCCGCCCTTTCGTCGGCGGCCGGGCCGTCATCGCCGTGCTGCAGCGCATAGGCTGCGGCGGCGAAGGCGCTGGCGATCGAGGGCGGCAGCTTGCTGGGGCTCTTGGCGGTGCCGGGCTCGGCAAAGGCGGGCTCCTGCCGTGCAGGGGCCGCCTGCCTTCCGAAGTCGATGGTGGCGGGAGGTGCTGAGAGGGCTTCTTCCGATGGGGCGGGCATGTCAGCAATTGTGTCATGCACTCGTGGCTGTCGGAATCACGACATTCGTGGCTATCGATCGGGCGAATCCATCGCGCCCGATCGATCGGCGGCTGCTGTCAGCCCTGGCGCGCGGGCAGCACCGTGGCGCGGCACTCGCCGAAGCCGATGCGCGCGGCGCCCGGCTTCTCGCACCAGCCGCGCAGGATCACGGCATCGCCATCCTGCAGGAAGGTGCGGCTCTCGCCATTGGCCAGCGCCACGGGCTTCTTGCCGCCTTCGGTCAGCTCCAGCAGAGCGCCGGCCTCGGTGGCCGTGGGGCCGGACAGCGTGCCCGTGCCCAGCAGGTCACCGGGCTGCAGGTCGCAGCCGTTGACGCTGTGGTGGGCCACCAGCTGGGCCATGGTCCAGTAGGCGTGGCGGTAGCTGGTGTGGGTGATCTGCTGGGCGGCCTGGCCTTCGGCGCGCATGCGGCCGGTCTCCAGCGCCACGCTCAGCTGCACGTCGAACGCGCCGCGCTCGGAATTGGCGGGCGAGCTGAGGTAGGGCAGGGGCTGGGGATCTGCGGCGGGCCGCGTGAACGCCGTGCGATAGGGCTCCAGCGCCTCCAGCGTCACGATCCAGGGCGAGACCGTGGTGGCGAAGTTCTTCGACAGGAAGGGGCCCAGCGGCTGGTATTCCCAGGCCTGGATGTCGCGCGCCGACCAGTCGTTGAGCAGGCACAGGCCGAAGATGTGGTGTTCGGCCTCGTCCATGGAAATCGCCTCGCCCCAGGCGTTGCCGGCGCCGGTGTAGATGCCCATCTCCAGCTCATAGTCCAGGCGTGCGCAGGGCTTGAGTGCGGGCGCGGCGGCGTCGGGCGCCTTCAGCTGGCCCATGGGGCGGCGGAAGTCCACGCCCGACACGCGCAGGCTGGAGGCGCGGCCGTGGTAGCCAATTGGCACCCACTTGTAGTTCTCCATCAGCGGGTTGTCCGGGCGGAACAGCTTGCCGACGTTGGTGGCGTGGTGCACCGAGGTGTAGAAGTCCGTGTAGTCGCCGACCTGGGCCGGCACCGTGTATTCCACGTCGGACTGGGCCACCAAGCAATCCTGCAGTGCCGCCTGTGCGGCAGCGCCTTCGCGCAGCGCGCGCGACAGCGCCAGGCGCAGGGCCGACCAGGCGGCCGGCCCCATGGCCATGAAGCCGTTCAGGCGCTGCTGCGAAGCGGCCTCCAGCTGCGGCTGCACGGCATCGCCCAGCGCCTTGAGGGCGCTTGCGCGCGCCAGGTCCAGCACCTGGTCGCCGATGGCCACGCCGCCGCGCCAGGCCTCCTGGCTGCCTGCGCGGCGGAACACCGCAAACGGCAGGTTCTGGATGGGGAAGTCGCTGGCGCCGGTGTTGGCCGAGGCCACCCAGCTGCGCAGGCCTGCGTCATGGGTTTCGTTCAAGGACATCTGTCTCTCCTGGTTGGGTTTGTCTGTCGTTGGTATGAAAAGGGGTTTGGCGGGGCAGGGCGAGGCGTGGCGGGGTCAGGCGGCGGCAAAGCCGCCGTCCATGTTCCAGTGTGCGCCGCGCACCTGGGCGGCCTGCTCGCTGGCCAGGAAACCGGCCAGCGCCGCCACCTGCTCCACGGTCACGAAGGCCTGGGAGGGCTGCTTGGCGCCCAGCAGCTGGCGGGCCGCCGCGTCGGCATCCAGCCCCTCGCGCGCGGCCAGCGCATCGATCTGCCGTTGCACCAGCGGCGTCAGCACCCAGCCCGGGCAGATGGCGTTGCAGGTCACGGGCGTGGTGGCGAACTCCAGCGCCACCGACTTGGTCAGGCCGATCAGCCCGTGCTTGCTGGCCACATAGGCCGGCTTGCGCGCCACGCCCACCAGCCCGCTGACCGAGGCGATATTGATGATGCGGCCCCAGCCGCGCTCCAGCATCTGCGGCGCGCAGGCCTGGATGGCGTGGAAGGGCGCCGACAGGTTGACGGCCAGCAGCTCGTCCCACTTGCCGGCCGGGAATTCGAGCAGCGGGCTCACATGCTGCATGCCTGCGTTGTTGACCAGGATGTCGATGGCGCCCATCTCGGCCGCAATGCGCTGCGCCAGCGGGGCGATGGCGCTGCCGTCGCGCAGGTCCAGCCCGTAGTGGCGCACCGGCACGCCATGCGTTTGGGCGATTTCGCGCACCAGCGCATCGGTCTCGGCAGAAGCGGCGGCCTGGCCATGCAGCGCGATGGCCGCGCCCTCGCTGGCCAGATGGCGCGCCACGGCCAGGCCGATGCCGCTGGTCGAGCCGGTGATCCAGGCCACGCGGCCCGCATGCGGGCGGCTGGCCGGGGCGGAGGGGGTGGGGTTCATTTCAGAAGATCCATTTCCATATGCACGTACTCGCTGAGAAAGCGCACCCGCGCCCAGTAGATCAGCAGCCCGTCGGCATTGCAGGCCCAGCGCAGCGCCTGCATCAGCGGCGTGCCCAGGGCCACGCCCAGGTGCTCGGCGGCCAGTTCGTCGGCCGGCGCCACGCTCAGGTGCTGGCGCGCCACGGCAATGCGCGAGGGGTCGCTGCTCAGGGCCACGGCCAGGGAGCTGCGCTGCAGCTGGGCCTCGATCGCGGGGAACAGTTCCTGCTCCAGGTACAGCTGCGACAGGCAAAACCGCGCCGCGTCATGGTCGTACACGCGCAGCAGGTGCACGTAGGCGGGGGCCATGCGGCCCACGTCGGGGAAGCCTTCGGGAATCGGCGGCAGGCAGTCCCGCCCGGTGTGCAGGGTGATCTGGCCGATGTGGGCGCCAAAGGCCACCAGCTCCTTCCAGCTGGTGGGCAGCAGAAAGGACGGCGGCTTGTAGGGCGCCGCAATCACCCGCGTGCCGCCGCGCTTGCGCGTGAGCAGCAGGCCCTCTGCCACCAGGGCGCCCAGCGCCATGCGCACCGTGGTGCGCGACACGCCATGCAGCGCCTGCAGCTCCTGCACCGTGGGAATGGCGCTGCCTACGGGCCAGGCGCCCGTGGACACCTTGCTGCGGAACAGCCGCGCCAGCTGCAGGTGCAGCTTGTCCCGGCCTTGTTGAGGGGCCGACGCGGTGGAGTTGGAGGGCATGAAGGCAATAAAGTATCTATTCAGTGCTTTTATTTTTGCACAAAGCAATAGCCCTGACAGCCTGCACTGACGCCCGTCGTTGACAAATGTCTTCAATTGGACAGGCCGAATGACTTTTAAACTGCGGCCCTTTTTCCGTTTTTCGAACGTTGGCCAGAGCGGCCGTTGGGTATTTCATGCAGCAGCAACATGCTTGGGAGTTTTTTCGCGCCGGTGGAGTGGACCAGGTGGTCATCCGCACCGGGCAGGACATTGCGCACATCGGCGAGCTGGACCAGAAGCTGTGGGTGGCCCTGGCCTGCCCCACGCGCGGCATCGAGTTCGACAGCGACACGCTGGACCTGATCGACGAGGACAAGGACGGCCGCATCCGCCCGCCCGAGCTGATCGCCGCCTGCCAATGGGCCGTGGCGCGCGTGCGCGACCCGCAGGTGCTGGCCGATGGCGGCGACGTGCTGCAACTGTCCAGCCTGGAGCGCGACAGCGAGCAGGGCGCCCTGCTGCATGCCGAGGCCGAGCGCATGCTGGCCCTGTCCGGCCAGGCCGGCGGCTCCGCGCTGAGCCTGGCCCAGGTGCGCGAGCGCCTGGCCTCCCTGGCGGCCATGCGCTTCAATGGCGATGGCATCGTCAGCCCCGCCACGGCCGAGGGCGACAAGGCACTGGCCGAGCTGATCGAACGCATTGGCAAGGCCTACGGCACCGCTGCCGGCGCCGACGGCGTGGCCGGCATCGCGCGCCAGCAGGCAGAGGCTTTCTATGCGGACCTGCGCGCACTGCGCGACTGGCATGCGGGCGCCGAGGCCCTGGGCTGCGGCATTGCCGAGCGCGACCAGGCCCTGGCCGCCGCCCGCGCCGTGGACGCGGTCCAGGCCAAGGTGGACGACTTCTTCGCACGCACACGCCTGGCCGCCTTCGACACGCGCGCGCAGGACCCGCTCAACCCCTCCGTGGAGGGCTATGCCGCCCTGGGCCGCGAAGTGCTGGACAGCGGCGCCCAAGCCATTGCCGCGCTGCCCCTGGCCGCCGTGGCGGCCGATCGCGCGCTGCCGCTGACGCAGGGGGTCAACCCCGCATGGGCCGGCGCGCTGCAGGCGCTGCGCGAGCAGGCCGTGCAGCCCGTGCTGGGCGAAGACCTGCAGGAGATCACCGCCGCGCAGTGGGAGCAGGTCAAGGCCGCCCTGCAGCCCTGCCGCCAATGGCTGGCGGCCCGGCCCGCCACGCCGCTCGATGCCCTGTCTCAACAGGAGGTGCAGGCGCTGCTGGACGGCGGCCAGGAAGCCGCGCTGCTGGACCTCATCGCCCAGGACGAGTCCGAAAAGGAACACAGCCTGCAGGCCGTAGCGCTGGAAAAATTGATCCGCCTGCAGCGCGACCTGCTGGCGCTGCTCAACAACTTCGTCTCGTTCAGCCTCTTTTACCGGCGCGAGGGCGCGGCCTTCCAGGCCGGCACGCTCTACCTGGATGCGCGCAGCTGCGACCTGACCGTGGAAGTGAGCGACACGGCTGCCCATGCCGCGCTGGCCGGCCGCGCCAAGACCTGCCTGGCCTACTGCGAGCTCCGGCGCGAGGGCAAGAAGAAAGCCATCGTCGCGGCCTTCACGGCGGGCGATGTGGACTTTCTCTTCGTGGGCCGCAACGGCGTGTTCTATGACCGCGCAGGCAACGACTGGGACGCCACCATCGTCAAGCTCATCGAGAACCCCACCAGCATCGGCCAGGCCTTCTTCCTGCCCTACAAGAAATTCCTGCGCATGGTGGAGGAACAGGTGGCCAAGCGCGCCTCGGCCAAGGAAGAGGGCGTGACTGCCAGCCTGGGCACGCAGGCCGGCCAGCTGGTCACGGCGCCCGGCACCGCTGCGGCCAACGCCACAGCCGCCACGGCTGCGGCCGCCCCGCGCAAGACCGATGTGGGCACCGTGGCCGCCCTGGGCGTGGCCCTGGGCTCCATCAGCGCCGTGCTGGTGGGCATCTTCGGCAAGTTCATCGACCTGGGGCCCTGGATTCCCGTGGCCCTGGTCGGCCTCATTGCCGCCATCTCCGGGCCCAGCATGATGATTGCCTGGCTCAAGCTGCGCCAGCGCAGCCTGGGTCCCATCCTGGACGCCAGCGGCTGGGCCATCAACGGCCGCATGCGCATCAACCTGCCGCTGGGCCGCAGCCTGTCGCAGACCGCCAAGGTGCCGGTGGGCGCACGGCGCACGGCGGGCGACCCCTATGCGGAAGGCAACGGCCTGCGCAACACCCTGGTGGCGCTGGCCGTGGTGGCCTTGCTGGCACTGATGGCCTGGCGCCTGCACTGGGTCGATGGCCTGCTGCCCGCCGGCTGGCAGTATGGCGCGGCACCGGCCGCTGTGCCGGCTGCGCCAGAGTCCGCACCTGCGCCTGCGCCAGCAGCGGCACAGGCACCTGCAGCGGCGGTTCAGTAAGTCGATGCCAAGGGGCGGGCAAGCCACTTGCCCCGCCCCGGTCGGGAAACCTCAAGGCGCGACAATAGCGCCATGACCACCCCCACCCACGTACAACGCAGTGCCGTGCCCCTGAGCACGCACGACACCACCCGCATCGACGACCTGCGCATCAAGGCCGTGCGCCCCCTGATCACCCCGGCCCTGCTGCAGGAATGGCTGCCCGCGCCCGAAGCCGCGCAGCAACTGGTGGAAACCAGCCGCGCCGCCATCTCGGACGTGCTGCAGGGCCGGGACGACCGGCTCATCGTCGTCGTCGGACCCTGCTCCATCCACGACCACGACCAGGCCATGGACTATGCGCGCCAGCTCAAGGCCCAGGCCGACGCCCTGGCCGGCGAGCTGCTCGTGGTCATGCGCGTCTACTTCGAGAAGCCCCGCACCACCGTGGGCTGGAAGGGCTACATCAACGACCCGCACCTGGACGGCAGCTTCGCCATCAACGAAGGCCTGGAAATGGCCCGCGCCCTGCTGCTGGACGTGCTGGCCCTGGGCCTGCCCGTGGGCACGGAATTCCTGGACCTGCTGTCGCCGCAATTCATCAGCGACCTGGTCAGCTGGGGCGCCATCGGCGCGCGCACCACGGAAAGCCAGAGCCACCGCCAGCTGGCCAGTGGCCTGTCCTGCCCCGTGGGCTTCAAGAACGGCACGGACGGCGGCGTCAAGGTGGCCAGCGATGCCATCCAGGCGGCCAGCGCGCCCCACGCCTTCATGGGCATGACCAAGATGGGCCAGTCCGCCATCTTCGAGACCCGCGGCAATGGCGACTGCCACGTCATCCTGCGCGGCGGCAAGCAGCCCAACTACGGCGCCGAGCATGTGCAGGCCGCCTGCGCCCTGCTGGAAGGCGCAGGCCTGCGCCCGCAGGTCATGATCGATGTCTCCCACGCCAACAGCAGCAAGCAGCACCGCCGCCAGATCGACGTGGCGGCCGACGTGGCCCAGCAGATCGCCGGTGGCGATGCCCGCATCACGGGGTTGATGATCGAAAGCCACCTGCAGGAAGGGCGGCAGGACATCGTGGACGGCCAGCCGCTGGCGCATGGCGTGTCCGTGACCGATGCCTGCATCAGCCTGGAGCAGACCGTGCCTGTGCTGGAGCAGCTGGCTGCAGCAGTGAAGGCGCGGCGGGCGAAGCTGCGGGGGTGAGTTGACTGGTCGGGTCTGTTTTGGACCCGCGTCAGACAAGGGAGCAGTCCTGTCCTTCGGCAGGACTGCAATGCTGCAACCGCTACAGCGCAGTGGCGTGCATACAGGTCGCCGATGTAAAGACAGGGTCGGCAGACTGCGAGATCTCATTCAGATGCTGGGGCAGCGCATGCCCGCATCACGCTTTTCAGACCAGTCCGATTGCGTCATGCAGTTTTGCAATCAATGATTTGGCCAATTCGGATTGGCTAAAAAGAAACTTCAATTGCTGCATCCGCATGTTTTATTCACATGCGAGGTGTACATGGGTTGGTATCACGCCGACCGATTGCTGATAACAGTGATCGAAATTCGTCAGAGGACTGATATGAAAATCCAGAAGAGAAAAATCATGAAATGCGTGTCTAGCCAAAAAATGGCAACTGGTCAGCATTGTGAAGGCAGATGGCCTGACCATACTTAAAGAAAGGGGCAAACGCCCCTTTTTCATTGTTGAAATATCACAAACAATGCATGAGGTGAAAGATGTTGGTCAAGCCTGATTTGGATCAATCAAGAATATATATAGAATCGATGGATTTTAGTATGCTATTTTTGAAGTTGACGCAGCCTGATCCTAATATTGCAATATTGTGGAGCAATGATGCATTGGAGGTGGCTATTCGTTATTACAAAAATTTTCTATGGATAAATAGGAAATACTACCGATCGTACGATCATATACCTCCTTCTTCGGAAATTGATGAAATATGGCATCATCATATTTTGGACACGGAGAAATACTTCAAGGATTGCTACAATATATTTGGTCATTATTTTCATCATTATCCATACTTCGGAATGAGAGGTCCGGAGGATAATAAGAGAATGCATGACTCCTTCAAAGTAACCCAGGATCTTCATTTCAAAGAATTTGGGTCATATATCATGAGCTTTGATTCTGCGGAGGAGGGTTAGAAATGAGGCCTGGTGATGCAAAGCGGGTATTTGACCTCGCAGTTGGGCGCTCCGCACCACCGCTTGCCTCCATGGTCACCATTTTTGCCATTAGTTTCCATAGCCCTGCTCTTGTTGCCCAATTCAGCATCGCCCTTTCCTTTGCTTCACTTTTCTTTGTATTGCCGGCGAGTATTGGCGCCATCTTCTTTTCGGAAATGGCTGCCAGCAAAGATAAGGAGCAGTCAGACTCACTCATCAGTTTGCTGCTTTGGCTGGTCCTCCTATACACCGGGTTTTGTTTTATTCTGGTGTATTGGCTTCCTGTTATCTCGAAAACCCTGATATCCGGTTTGCCAGAGGAACTGTTGGATGGGGCCGTATCGCAGGCAAGATTGATAATTTTGTGTATTCCATTCTTCGGAATCATCAATGTATGTAGCTGCGTTCTTGAGTCAAGATCACATACTTCCATCGTTGCAAAATTCAGAATGTGGCAGGTTTTTTTCCATGCAGCCTGTGTGATTGTTGTGCTGGTGCTGCTTGGGAGGAATGAGTGGATGAGTGATGACTCGGTCGCTCTTGCCTATCTGTTCAGTGACATCATTTTTTCCATTGCCGCATATGCTATGATGCGGAAATACTGTCAATTCGGTTTTTCATTCAATTTTCGTGGATTGCCTGGCAGAAGAATATTTTCCGTTTTGATTCCTGGTTATGCCAATTCTTTCTTTGGAAAATATCTGCTCTATATATTGTCAATGTCTGTTGCAGGGCTGGGTGCAATGTATTCTGCAATTCAATCCCAAGCTTCTGTCATATTGCTTTTGGCAGAACTGCCTGCCATGGGAGTCTGTGCTCTTCTGGCGATGGAGATATCAAAAAATCGTGGAAGATGGGCAGTGCAATTTCAGTTCATCAAAGATTCTTCTTCATTGATGATTTATTGTGCCATTATTCCGGCTGTTGCATTGTTTGTATTCATGCTGTTCTATGAAATATCGATGGCCAATGGTTATCAAATTGTCGGGGAGGGGTTCCTTTCCTTGGTGTGCAAAGGAATTACGGATGTGGGGTTTTTCTATGCGGCAGCAATTTCTGGTGGGCTAGGTCTTTATTGGTCGTCAAGAATCATTTTTTGGGTTGTTTACGCATTGGTGTTTTTTGCCCCGATGTCATTGGGGTTTCATGGCTCCAGTTATTCCATGATCAATTATGTTTTCTCATTTTCTTCTCTCCTGTCCGGTGCGCTGTTGGTCCTGCTTATCCGCAACAGGCGAGATTCCCTATCCGAAGAGAAGATTGGCTTGAAGCAGAGCCTGTAGCAGTGGTGGCCCTTGGCGAGGTGATCTGTCCTTCGGCAACCCCGCAACCGCCACGACGCAGGCGCTGACATACGGGGTGGGGAGGCGGGGGAACGTTCTCAGGCCCGCACGGGCCTGGGCTCCAGATTGCGCGCCGTGCCCAGCCAGGTCGCGCAATGCGTTTCATGACCGCCCTCGGCCACCGCGTACAGGTCGGCTGCGCAGATGCTGAGCACGCGGCCGGCATCCACCACGCGGCCGCGCGCCCGCAGGTGGGTGCCGCGTGCGGGGGCGAAGAGCTTCACGCTGCCGTCCACCGTGGCATTGGCCCAGCCGGCAGGCAGCAGTGAACCTGCGGCCGACACCGCCGCAAAGTCGCCCAGTGCAAAGACCGCCGTGGCCTGCAACTGGCCCGGCTGAAAGCACAGGGCATCGGCAATGGGCATCTCCAGCTCGGTGGCTCCGGGCTCGGCACGCACGAAGCGCAGGCCCAGGGTGCGCGCCATGGGCATGGCCAGCACGGCGTTCTGCAGCGCCTGGGTGGATGGGGTGGGGTGGGTGGTCGGCTCAGTCATGGCTTGTCTCCTTCGTGGTGGGTGAAGCGGCACGGCGCACGCGCGGCCAGGGCGCGGCGGGTTTGTCGGGTGCGTTGGATGGGGCCGGTGCCGTCTGCGCCAGATCCCGCTCGGCCTGGCGGGCGCGCAGCCACTGCACATGGTCCAGGGCCTGGGCGCGCTGGGCCTGCAGCGCGGCGATCTGTTCGTCTATCTCCTGCACGCGCTGCTGCACGGCATCGGCCAGGTCACCGGGGCCTATGCGCCCCGCACGCCAGGCGCGCAGGTTCTCCGCAATGCGCGGCAGCCCGAACCCCAGCGCGCGGGACATGGCGATGAACACCACCTCGCGCCGGGCCGAGCGCGGATAGTCGCGGTAGCCATTGGGCAGGCGCCGGGGCTTGAGCAGGCCCGCGCGCTCGTAGTGCCGCAGCGCGTGGATGGAGACGCCCGTGAGCCGGGCGAGTTCGGAGATCAGCATGTGCCAAGGCTAGCAAGGCTCGTGCTGGGCTAGGGTTGGGAAGGGGACAGGTTTTTTTCTATCGCTGTCTCTTGCCAGTCGTCTTCAAGCCGGCTGCGCGGCAGGCCTCATCACGCGCGCCGTGAACCGGGCCATGAACTCGCGAGTGACAATGCGCCCGCCCAGGGCCGTCAGGTAGTTGGCGCAGCCGTGCACCACCGATGCGCGGTTGTCGTCGAAGGCTTTCAGCCCCAGGCGAACCACGTCTTCGCTGGATGCTTTTTTCCCGAAGGATGCGGCCTCGCCGGCGCGGGCGAAGAACGCCGTGTCGGTAGCGCCCGGGCACAACGCCAGCACGCGCACGCCGCGCGGCCGGTACTCGGCCCAGAGCGCTTCGCTGAACGAAAGGACAAAGGCCTTGGTCGCGGCGTAGACCGCCATGTACGGGACCGGCTGAAACGCTGCCGTGGAGGCGATGTTGATGACGCCGCCCTGGCGCTGCTCCAGTGCGGGGAGGCACAGGTGCGTCAATTCCACCAGGGCGCCCACATTCAGGTCGATGGCCTCCCGCTGTATGTCCAGCGCCAGTTCATCAAACCTGCCGTGGGTGCCGAAGCCGGCGTTGTTCACCAGCAGGTCCGGCAGCAGGCCCCTGGCGCTGACGGCCTCGAAGACCCGCCGGGCCGCCCCGGGTGCGGCCAGGTCCTCCACCAGGAATTCGGCGCCGGGCAATTCGCGGGCGAGCTTCTCGAGCCTGTCGCGGCTGCGCGCGATCAGCACGACTTTGGCGCCACGGCGGGCAAGCTCCCTGGCGAATACTTCACCGATGCCCATGGAGGCGCCGGTCACCAGGACGGTTTTCTGGGAGAAATCAAAAGGGGTTTTCATGCACTCGAGTATTGCGACGAGGGGCCCGCCTGGGAATGGGCAGCGCTGGTAAGCTGATTTGCATTCATGAAAAACCAACCGCCCACCACCTGGGATGACCTGCGCGTGCTCCTGGCGCTTCACCGCCACCAAAGCCTGCTGGCCGCAGGCGCTGCCCTGGGCCTGTCCACCTCCACCGTCGCGCGGCGCATCGAGGCGCTGGAGCAATCCCTGGGCCGCGCCCTGGTACACCGCAGCAGCGCAGGGACGACGGTCGAGCCCGATGCGATGGAACTGGTGGAGCTGGCCGAGCAATTCGAGCTGGGACTGGGCGGCATCAAGCGCGACGACCGGCCCGCTGCGAAGGCCCATGCGCTGACCGGCACCATCCGCGTGAGCATGGGCGAAGGCTTCGTGAAGCCGGTGACCGCCGTGCTCTCGCAGTTGAGAAGCGCGCACCCCGGGCTGCATATCGAAGTGGCCGTGGAGTCGCGCTTCACGGATGTCGGGCGGCGCGAAGTGGACGTCGCGCTCCGGGTCGGGCGCTCCAGCTCGGCCGTGGTGGTGGAGAAATGGGCGGGGCAACTGACGTTTGGCCTGTACGCCTCGCACGGCTATGTCGAGCAGCGCCTGCCGGGTCGCCGCCTGCGCGTGCAGGACTTCGCCAGCCACGATTTCGTGGGACAGGACCTGGCCACCGGCCGGCAGGACGCCTCCAACCTGTGGCTGGCCAGCCGGGGCGCCACCCGGTTCGTCTTTCGATCCGGCTCCGACCTGGCCCGCCAGGAGGCCACGGAGCAAGGCCAGGGCATCTGCCTGCTGCCCGACGCCATGGCCCATGCCGTGCCCGGCCTGGCACGGCTGGAGGTGGATGCGCCGCTGCCGTCCTGCCCGGTGTACCTGGCCTATCACCGCGACCGCCGCAACGTGCCGGGCGTGCGGGCAGTGATCGACGCGCTGGGCGCGGCGCTGGCCGAAGGGCTGCAGCCGCCCGCAGAAAAAGCCGAAGCGGCCAACCCTGCCGCGCAGTCATGACAGGCCCGGTCTTTCCAGACCTTTCAAGGCGGGGGCGCGGCCGACGGACCCGGTGAGCAGCCAGGACCATCGTTGGTCGTCAATTCCAACGAAACAAGAATGGGCAGTGGCTGGCGCGAAACGACCCGTTGTGGTCGTTCGTGCCTCGGCGCCTGCAACCGCTCAATCCTTGAGCAAGCGCGCCTTCACCGTTCGCCCCTTGATCTTTCCGCTATTGAGCCGGGCAACCACGTCATGCGCAATCTTGCGGTCCACGGCCACATAGGTTGCGAACTCGTTGATGTCGATCTTGCCCACTTGCTCGCGGGTGTAGCCCAGGTCTGCGGTGAGCGCGCCCAGCACATCGCCCGGGCGGATCTTGTCCTTGCGGCTGGCATTGATGTGGATGGTGGCCTTGGATGGCAGGAGCCGGCCGCCGGGAGTCGGCGTCAGCTCGTCCAGCGGGTACCAGACGGATGGGCTGCCCTGCATCTGCTCGATGTTTCCGACCGCGCCCATTTCGTCCATCGTCGCAAGACTCAGGGCCAGGCCTTTCTGGCCGGCGCGGCCTGTGCGGCCGATGCGGTGCACGTGCACTTCAGGGTCGGGCGTGATGTCCACGTTGATGACGGCGCCCAGGTTGGTCACATCCAGCCCGCGAGCCGCCACATCGGTGGCGACCAGCACGGAGCAACTGCCGTTCACGAAGCGCACCAGCACCTGGTCACGGTCACGCTGCTCCAGATCGCCGTGCAGCTCCAGCGCGCTGTAGCCCTGGGCCTGCAGCAGCTCGGCAAGGGCCCGGCAGCGCGCCTTGGTATTGCAGAAGGCCAGCGTGCTCTCGGGCCGGAAATGCTCCAGCAGGCGAGCCACCGCAGGCAGCCGCTCTTCCTTGTCCACCTCGTACCAGCGCTGCTCGATCTGCTCGCCGCTGTGCTGCGCGGCGACCTTGACCGTGACCGGGTCACGCATGAATCGCGCGGCCAGCTTGGCGATGCCTTCAGGGTAGGTTGCGGAGAACAGCAAGGTCTGGCGCTGCGGGGGGCACTGCTTGGCGACCTTGGCGATGTCATCGACGAAACCCATGTCGAGCATGCGATCCGCTTCGTCGAGCACCAAGGTGTTCAGCGAATCAAGGTTCAGATTGCCCCGGTCCAGGTGATCGATCACACGGCCGGGCGTGCCCACGATCACGTGCGCGCCGTTCTCAAGGCTCGCGTTCTGGCCGCGCAGCGGAACGCCGCCGGACAGGGTCACCACCTTGACGTTGTCTTCCGCACGCGCCAGGCGGCGAATCTCGGTCGTCACCTGATCGGCCAGCTCGCGGGTGGGGCAGAGCACCAGGCCTTGCACCGAGAAATTGCGCGTATCCAGCTTGGCCAGCAGCGCCAGGGCAAAGGCTGCGGTCTTGCCGCTGCCGGTCTTCGCCTGGGCGATCACATCCTTGCCTTCAAGCGCAGGGGGCAGGCTGGCGAGCTGAATCGCCGTCATTTCAAGGTAGCCGAGCCGCTCAAGATTGGCGAGCGTCGCAGGCGAAAGCGCAAGTTTGTCGAAGGAATGGGGGGAAGCCGAGGGTGCAGTCATGGCGGCATTTTAGTTTTGGCGCTCTCAGGACCTGGGCGCGGCACGCTGGTCACTGAGAAAGAACAGGGGCTTGCTGGGCCATTGCCGGCATGTGCGAGAAGAAGGGAAGCTGGGTGTTGACGGCATGGATGGCAAGACGTCTGCCGTGGGGCTAACAGATAGCAACCAGCCTGAAGCTGCCGGCCAGCAGTCGGCTGGCGACCCATTGCGGTCTTCGAAGCAAATTCAAAAGCGGTCGTCCAGAGCACCCCAGTTTCGAAGACCTGCGGCCGCATCGGCGTAACTCAATGCAAGCCTGAAGGCTCTTGCAAACGTTGGCTGGCGAGCGGTCGGCTGGCCTACTACCGGCCGCGCTTCTCCAAAATCGCGATGAGTTCTGCGTCGACCTCGTCCGGCACTTGGTTCTGTCGATGGCGAAGTCGTTCAACCACCGTGCCGGTCGGGGGATGGCTGTCCCACGCCTCGCGGCTCCAGTCGCCCCGCAGCAAGATGTCCCAGTAGATCTCGCCTTTTGTGCTATCCACCAGATCGCCTGCGTCATCGGGGGCTGCGCCGTAGCTCAGCAGCAGCGCCGCCAGCGGTAGGCAGATCGGGCGCATCTCGCTGCCGCGACCGCACAGCAGCAGCGCGACGGCACCGAGCAGCGAGCCGCGCCAGTACAGACGCTTGTAGCGGAAGTCAGCGTCAATGCCGCTGCCCGTCAATTTGTGCAAGCACAGGCGCACAGGCATGTTGGCGTCTAACCCCTGGGCAAGCAGCCCGGCCAAGAAATCCAAGATCAACTGACCATCGCGCGCCGGGACGAAGTGTCGGTCGCCGTTCAGTGGGACGTCGGCCATGAGCGCCCGCTCCTTGGCGTCGAAAATGCCAACTAACACCTCGCGCTGAAACGCATCGGGCTCCATCCAGAACGCGGCGCTGGCACCGTTGGTGAGCAACTCATTGGCCAGGGTCAGCGGCTGGCAACCCATCGTCGGGTGGCGCATGACGTTACGCAGCAGGGAGGTGGGGCGGTCATCCCACAGCGGGGTGTCCAGATTCACCCCCGCGGCGACCAGCTCGGCAACGGTTCCTGCGTCGCGCTCCTGCCAGTACAGGCGCTCCAGGCGGCGCTGATCGCTCATGGCCGGCGGCGCAACGGAGCGCGCGCCCAGTGTCTCCAGCACGGCCAGCACGTCCAGCCGGTCCTTAAAGAAACTCACACTGTTGAAGAGAAGGCTGCCCCTCACCTGCTCCGGGTGCAGGGCCCAGCGGATCTGCGCGTTGACGTCCACGCCCTCGCGAGAGGCCAGCAAGGCCAGCAGTTCGGGATGTTCGCAGAGCGCGCGCAGCACACACTCCGAGCGCCACAGCGCCACGGGGTCGGCCTGTGGCGCCTGCACGAGCGTGCGCAGCAGTGCCGGAGTGTTCTTGCCGCCGTAGCTCTGCACAACCTCTGCGACCTCGTCGACCCAGGCCAGGCAGGCGATTAGGTCGACGTTCGCGTCCAGCAGCGCCGACACCGCCTTGCCTAGCCGGGCCTTGGCCGCATGCACCAGAAGCGGCGTGCCATCGACCACGGCATTCTTCGGTGCGCCGGCCTTGATGGCCTTGGCGAAGGCAGCCTCCTTGCCGTCCAGCAGCAGCTCCAGCAGCTCCTCCTCCTCAGTCAGCATCGGCGCCGGGAAGGCCTTGGCAGCAACCTTTTTGCCGCCTTGGTAATGCAGCGTTCGCGTTTCGCCGACCTGCCCGTACCAGATGCGCACTCGGATGTGCGTCGCGCCGGCGTCGTGCAGTGCCTGGATATGCGCCTTCTCCAATTCGTCACCGGATGAGGTGTCAATCACGAAGCGCAGCGTCTCGCCCCGCAGCGACGTACTGGTCACGAAGGGCTTCTCCCAGTCGTCGAAGCAAGCTTGCAGCGGCGCGGGCCACTGGTCGGCGAACTGGCCGACTGCGGTCTGGAGGTGACCGTGCAGCGCGGAGAGCATAAGGGCATCAGCGCCGATGCAGGTAAAGGTCAGGATGTTGGAAGACATGAGGGGGGTGTAGACAGGCGAGAAGGCGTCTGAGGCGCCATTGTGTCCAAGCTCGGTGCCCGTTAGCTTGACACTTTGTCCACACACCCATATCCAGCCTTTGCGACTTTCAATCGACGTTGCAAATTCGGCTTTAGATTTGACTATCGGATAGAAGCAATGTCCGCTCTTGGCGGTGGATTCAACCGGTCAACGCAACACACTCATCAAACATTTCAGCAGGTGT
>NZ_JCABYI010000026.1:0-40015 GCF_059499305.1 Delftia sp. | reverse complement strand
GCCAAAACGGACAACCCAAAAAAGAGAGCGCTGACGCGCTCTCTTTTTATTCCTGAATGCGCAATGGTTCAAAGCGGCAGGCATTCGCCCTGTACAAAGACCTTGAGTTCGCCCGACTGGATTGAAGTCCAGGTCTCATTCTTGGTCAATGGCGCCGTGACGATGATGGCCACGCGGTCCTGGGGTGTGGTTTCCCGGGCGAAGTCCACGGTCAGGTCCTCATCCGACAGATGGGCCTGGGCAAAGGGGTGGCGACGCTCGATGTAGCACAGGTGTGTGGTGGCATGGGCCCACAGCGCTTCGCCGTTGGACAGCAGGAAGTTGAAGGTACCGTGCGGCGAGATGCGCTTGGCCAGTTCGCGCAGCGTGTGCGTGAGTTCCTGGACGCTGGGCAGGCCGGCATGGGACTTCCAGAGCTCCTGAAGAATCCAGCAGAAGGCCTGCTCGCTGTCGGTGTTGCCTACCGGATGGAAGTGGGCATGCAGTTTCGGAGCGAAGCCCTTGAGATCCCCATTGTGGGCAAAGACCCAGTTGCGGCCCCACAGTTCACGCACGAAGGGGTGGCAGTTCTGCAGGCTTACCGCGCCCTGCGTGGCCTTGCGGATGTGGGCGATGACGTTGCGGCTCTTGATCGGGTACTCGCGTATCAGCTTGGCGATGGGCGAGTCGATGGCGCGCTCGTAGCCGACGAAGTGGCGCAGGCCCTTGTCCTCGAAGAAGGCGATGCCCCAGCCGTCCGTATGGTCGCCGGTATTGCCCGCCCGCTGGGTGAACCCCGAGAAGCTGAAGCGCACGTCGGTGGGCGTGTTGCAGTTCATTCCAAGCAGCTGGCACATGGCGGTATCGTTGTTTGCGTAGTTCAAGCCATAGCCTAACGCCTGGCGCGGCAGCTGCAAGCACAATGCGGGGCAACGGCAAAAAAACGGAACACACCCATGCCCATCCTCTGTCTGCATACGGCGCACAGCAACGCCGTGATCTTCGAGCAGGCTGCTGCCGAACTGGGCTGGCCGGCCCACTCAATCGTTCATCAGGTGCATGAGGAACTGCTGTTGGAGGCGGAGGCTGCCGGCGGCATGAATGCGTCGCTTCGGCAGAAAACGGCGGGGCAGCTTGATGCGCTGGCAGACCCTGCCGATATCGATGCCGTGCTGCTGACCTGCTCGACCCTGGGCCCGGCCGTGGCGGATTGCCGCAGTGGCAAGGTCTGGCGTGCCGATGGCATGCTGGCCCGCAAGGTGGCCGCTGCCTTGCAGAGAGATCCCCAGTCACGCATTGCACTGCTGTGTGCTGCTCCCACGACGTATGAAGCCACGCGCGATCTGTTCATGCAAGCGTTGCTGTCTGGCGATGCACATCTGCGCCTGCAGCTGCAGTGTGTCGAAGGCGCATGGGCGCTTTTCCGTAGAGGCGATCTCTCTGGCTACCAGGCACGGATGACCGATGCCGCTTTTCAAGCCTATGCGGCCGGCGCCGCCCAGGTGGTTTTGACCCAGGTTTCCATGGATGGGGTTGCCAGGTACTGGCAGGCCAGAGACTCCCATCCTGTGCCGTGGACCGTGGCTGCCAGTGCGCTGCAGGCACTTGGAGAAATGCGCAAGTAAAGCTGCAACTTCATGGAAAAAGGCAGCCGAAGCTGCCTTTTGCATGCGTTGGAGGAAAAGTCCTCAGCTGCGTTCGGACCAGAGCTTGCCGCCCGTGGCCCAGTTTTCGCGCTTGATGTCGGTGATCAGGATGTCCACCGATTCGGGCGAGCCGCCGAGGACTTCTACCGAGACGCGCGTGATCTCTTCGACCAGCTTGCGCTTTTGTTCGACGGTGCGGCCTTCCATCATTTCGACGTGGTACGTGGGCATGTCAATCTCCTCAGGGATCAAGTTCTAGGGGGTTGGGTCGGCGACATCATATCGGCCGACGCGGGCGGTCGAGGCTTGTCGGTGCCAAGTGCGCAGGCGGAACACAGGCAGGCCTTGTTGAGCAGGGGCTCCGGAATGCGGGCCAATGCATCGGGTGCCACCGGCGTGTCCATGCACCAGCAGTTCAGCGGATCCACGCCCGCAAGAATGGCGCACTGATTGCTGCGGCCGCACAGCGGACACAGGCTGGCATCGGGGGGAGGGGCACTCATCGTGGTTCTGAGTGTAGATCCATGAAAAAAGCACCTCAGGCAAGCCTGGGTGCTTTTTCAAGCGCCGGGCGCCGCCCGCGTCAGGCGGCGGCCTTGACCTTCAGGCGCCAGGCATGCAGCAGGGGCTCGGTGTAGCCGCTGGGTTGCTCCTTGCCCTTGAAGACCAGGTCACAGGCGGCCTGGTAGGCCATCGAGGTGTCGAAGTGGCCGGCCATGGGCTTGTACAGCGCATCGCCCGCGTTCTGCTGGTCGACCACGGCGGCCATGCGCTCGAAGGTCTCGCGCACCTGCGCCTCGGTCACGATGCCGTGCTGCAGCCAGTTGGCGATGTGCTGGCTGGAGATGCGCAGCGTGGCGCGGTCTTCCATCAGGCCCACGTTGTGGATGTCGGGCACCTTGGAGCAGCCCACGCCCTGGTCCACCCAGCGCACCACATAGCCGAGGATACCCTGGACGTTGTTGTCCAGCTCCTGCTGCTTTTCAGCCGCGCTCCACTTGTCTTCCTTGACCACGGGCACCTGCAGCAGGTCGGCCAGGATGTTGGCGCGCTCGGCGTCGGCATTGGTCTGCTCCAGCTGCTTTTGCACTTCGGCCACGTTGACCTGGTGGTAGTGCAGGGCGTGCAGCGTGGCGGCCGTGGGCGAGGGCACCCAGGCGGTATTGGCGCCGGCCTTGGGGTGGCCGATCTTTTGCTCCAGCATGGCCTTCATCAGGTCGGGCATGGCCCACATGCCCTTGCCGATCTGCGCCTTGCCGCGCAGGCCCAGGCCCAGGCCCACGAGCACGTTGCTGCGCTCATAGGCGGCCAGCCAGGCGCTTCCCTTCATGTCGGCCTTGCGGACCATGGGGCCGGCATACATGGCGGTGTGCATTTCGTCGCCCGTGCGGTCCAGGAAGCCGGTGTTGATGAAGGCCACGCGCGATGCGGCAGCGGCGATGCAGGCCTTGAGGTTGACGCTGGTGCGGCGCTCCTCGTCCATGATGCCCAGCTTGACGGTGTTCTCGGGCAGGCCGAGCACCTTTTCCACGCGGCCGAACAGCTCGCTGGCGAAGGCGGCTTCCGCAGGGCCGTGCATCTTGGGCTTGACGATGTAGACGCTGCCCGTGCGCGAGTTGCGGATGCCGTTGGCGCCCAGACCCTTGATGTCATGGACGGCGATGGCCGTGGTGACCATGGCGTCCAGGATGCCTTCGGGGATTTCCTTGCCGTTGCCCCAGAGGATGGCCGGGTTGGTCATCAGGTGGCCGACGTTGCGAACGAACATCAGCGAACGGCCATGTAGCCTGACGGGCTTGCCGTCGGCGCCGGTGTACTCGCGGTCTGCATTCAGGCCGCGCGTCATGCTCTTGCCGCCCTTGTCGAAGGTCTCGGTCAGCGTGCCCTTGAGGATGCCCAGCCAGTTGGCATAGCCCACCACCTTGTCCTCGGCATCCACGGCCGCCACGGAGTCTTCCAGGTCCAGGATGGTGGACAGGGCGGCTTCGACCACCACGTCGGCCACGCCGGCGGCATCGGTCTGGCCGATGGCCGTGGTCTTGTCGATGCGGATGTCGATGTGCAGGCCGTTGTTGAGCAGCAGCACGGAAGAGGGCGCTGCGGCATCACCCTGGTAGCCGACGAACTGGGCGGTGTTCTTCAGGCCCGTGGTGCCGCCGTTCTTGAGCGCGACGACCAGCTGGCCAGCTTCCACGCGATAGCCGGCGGCATCCTTGTGCGAGCCCGAGGCCAGCGGGGCGGCCTGGTCCAGGAAATCACGTGCGAAGGCGATGACCTTGGCGCCGCGAACGGGGTTGTAGCCCTTGCCCTTTTCCGCGCCGCCGTCCTCGCCGATGGCATCCGTGCCGTACAGCGCGTCATACAGCGAACCCCAGCGCGCGTTGGCGGCGTTGAGCGCATAGCGGGCATTGAGAATGGGCACGACCAGCTGGGGGCCGGCCTGGATGGCCAGTTCCGCATCCACGTTGGTGGTGGTCGCCTTGGCATCCTTGGGCTGCTCGACCAGATAGCCGATCTGCGTCAGGAACTGCTGGTAGCCGGCCATGTCGGTGATGGGGCCGGGATGGGCCTTGTGCCAGGTGTCCAGCTCGGCCTGCAGGCGGTCGCGTTCGGCCAGCAGGGCAGCATTGCGGGGGGCGAGGTCGTTGACGATCTCGTCGAAGCCTTTCCAGAATGCCTCGGGCGCGACACCCGTGCCCGGGAGCACTTGTTCATTGATGAAGCGGTGCAGCTCTGTGGCCACCTGCAGGCTGTGGACTTGGGTGCGATCGGTCATGGTGGGAACCCCGGTTGGATGGATGGAAAGACTGGCCTGGACCCTTTACGGGCCTGACTATAAGGAATACTTTATTAGATTTATTTGCGTACATAAATAGACCATAAATCTTAAAACTCGTGACTTTTACGCAAAAATGTGGGAAGGTTATGCGCCTGCCAAAACCATCGGAAATTGGCATGCAGCCCGGTGCGAAGGGCAAATGGCAGACAGCCAGTGCCTACTGCGCAAAAAGGCGGACCCCAGGAGACAGGCATGCATGCGCATGCCCCACAAGAACACGGAAAAGAAACGGACAGCAGTCATGGACAAGCTCAAGGCATTCGAGTCATTCGTATCGGTGGCCACGCGCGGCAGCCTCACGGCAGCGGCCAAGGCGGAAGGCGTGGCGCCAGCCATCATGGGGCGGCGACTGGATGCCTTGGAAGAGCACCTGGGCGTCAAGCTCATGGTGCGGACCACACGCCGCATCTCGCTCACGCACGAGGGCAGCGCTTTTCTCGAGGATTGCCAGCGCCTCTTGTCCGATGTGTCCAACGCCGAGGCCAGCGTCAGTGCGGGCGGGGTCAAGGCCACAGGACATCTGCGCATCACGGCGCCGGCAGGCTTTGGTCGGCGGCATGTGGCGCCTCTGGTGCCGCGTTTTCGGGACCTGCACCCCGATGTGACGATTTCCCTGAATCTGAGCGACCGCGTGGTCGATCTGGCCGGTGAGGGCTTTGACTGCGCGGTGCGGGTAGGCGACCTGCCCGACTCGGCCCTGGTCAGCGTGCGCATCGCCGACAACCGGCGCCAGTGCGTGGCCACGCCCTCCTATCTGGAGCGCCGCGGCACGCCGCGCCACCCCAGCGAGCTGACCCAGCATGACTGCCTGACGCTGTCCAGCGATGCCTCGCAGACGCGCGGCTGGGCCTTCCGCATTCCGCACCCGGACAGCGGTACCAGCGAAGTCGTGCATTTCAAGCCGGGCGGTCCGCTGGACTGCTCCGACGGCCAGGTGCTGCACGACTGGTGCCTGGGCGGCTGGGGCATTGCCTGGCGCAGCACCTGGGAGGTGGAGGCCGAGATCGCCGCCGGGCGCCTGGTGGCGGTGCTGGAGGAATTTGCGGCCCCACCGAACGGCATCTTCGTGGTCTTTCCCCAGCGCAAGCACATGCCGCTGCGCGTGCGGCTGTGGATCGACTATCTCAAGCACCATTACGAGCAGCCGGAATTCTGGCGTCGAACCCACGCGGCCTGAGCAGGCCGCCCAGCAAGGAGGAATGAGCATGGCAGTGTCGATCGCGAAGAAAGCGATATCCGCAACGCAGGTCGCGCCCCCCGCAAGGCGGCGCTGGATGTGCATGGCGCTGGGCGCCGCCTGCCTGGGGATGGTGGCGGGCTGTGCCGTCCAGGGGCCGGAGCAGGGCCGGCCGGACGGGATGCGGCAGGGCGCGGTGCTTGCCGGCATCGTGAGCGTGACCTTTGACGATCCCTCGCGGTTCGATGCCGGGCGCAATGGAACCCAGGAGTCCGAGAAGGCGCGCCGCGCCTGGGTCGATGCGCTGGCCCAGTTCCTGGCCGAGCGTGCCGCGCCCAGGCTGCCCCAGGGCCAGCGGCTGGAAGTCCACCTCACCGATGTGCAGCGTGCCGGCAGTTTCGAGCCCTGGCGCGGACCCCAGGCCGCCGATGTGCGCATCGTCCGCGATATCTACCCGCCGCGCATCGACCTGCGTTTCAAGCTGCTGGATGCCGACGGAAAGCTGCTGCGCGAGGGCAGCCGCCAACTGCGCGATGCGACCTTCATGATGCGCCCCGACCTGTATCCCAACGATCCCCTGCGCTACGAGAAGACGCTGCTGGATGACTGGTTGCGCGCGGAACTGCCGAAGTAACGACGCAAGAGCCGGCGCGACGGGAGGACCGCAGTGGTCTACCGATTGCCTCGGGCATCCCAATGGCGGTCGCCGTTTCTGGCGTAATGCAGCATGGCCCAAGAGGCTCAATTTCTATACGGATTCCCCATGACGATAGAAGCCATTCTGGCCAGCCTTCACCTGCTGGCCATCCTCACCTTCGTGGTGTTCCTGTCCAGCCAGGCAGCGCTGTGCCGCAGCGAGTGGATGAGTGCCGCCGTGGTCCAGCGCCTGGCGCGGCTGGACATGATCTACGGGCTGGCGGTGGTGTTCCTGGTGCTCACCGGCATTGCGCGCCTGGTGTGGGGCGTCAAGGGCATGTCCTGGTACGTCTCGCAGCCACTGTTTCATCTGAAGATGACTTTGTTCGTGGTCGGCGCCGTGTTGTCGATCAAGCCCACGCTGGCCTTCCGGCGCTGGCGCCGCGCGCTGGATGCCGGCCAGGGCCTGCCCCAGCCTGCCGAGGTGGCCAGCACGCGCCGCTGGGTGATGTGGCAGGCGCATGTGGTGCCTGTGATCGCGGTGGTGGCGGTGTTCTGGGCGCGGGGCATGTAGGCCCGGTTTTCCTGTCTGGCGGCATGGGGCGGGCCTGCCACGTAGAATCCGCCGATGCTCTCCGTCAAACAGGAACTGCTCGCGGCTCTGGCCGGCGAGCTTGAAACTTTGTCGCCCGGCGCCGGTGCCCGTGCCGCTTTCGAATCCCCCAAGGTGGCTGCCCATGGCGATTTCGCCTGCACGGCCGCCATGCAGCTGGCCAAGCCACTCAAGCTCAATCCGCGCGCGCTCGGTGAACAGCTCAAGGCTGCGCTGGAGGCCACGCCGGCTTTCCAGCGCTGGGTCGATGCCATCGAGATCGCCGGCCCCGGCTTTCTGAACATCCGTCTCAAGCCCGCCGCCAAGCAGCAGATCATCCGCGAAGTGCTGGGACAGGCCGAGAAATTCGGCTGGCAGGCCGACCGTGGCGCCAAGATGCTGGTCGAGTTCGTCTCCGCCAACCCCACCGGCCCGCTGCACGTGGGCCATGGCCGCCAGGCCGCGCTGGGCGATGCCATCTGCAACCTCTATGCCACCCAGGGCTGGGGCGTGCACCGCGAGTTCTACTACAACGACGCGGGCGTGCAGATCGACACGCTGACCAAGAGCACGCAGCTGCGCGCCAAGGGCTTCAAGCCCGGCGACGAATGCTGGCCCATCGATCCCGAGAATCCGGAAAGCAAGGCCTTCTACAACGGCTCCTACATCCAGGACATCGCAGACGATTTCAAGGCCTGCAAGACCGTCAAGGCCGATGACCGCGAATTCACGGCCAACGGCGATGTCGAGGACTACGACAACATCCGCCAGTTCGCCGTCGCCTATCTGCGCAACGAGCAGGACAAGGACCTGCAGGCCTTCAACCTGCACTTTGACGAGTACTACCTCGAATCCAGCCTCTACACCAACGGCCATGTCGAGGACGCGGTGCAGCGCCTGATCGCGGGCGGGCACACCTACGAACTCGACGGCGCGCTCTGGCTCAAGTCCACCGACTACGGTGACGACAAGGACCGCGTGATGCGCAAGCAGGACGGCAACTACACGTACTTCGTGCCCGATGTCGCCTACCACATCCAGAAGTTCAAGCGTGGCTACTCCAAGGTCGTCAACATCCAGGGCACGGACCACCACGGCACCATCGCACGCGTGCGCGCCGGCCTGCAGGCCGCCGACGTGGGCATTCCGGCCGGCTATCCCGACTATGTGCTGCACACCATGGTGCGCGTGGTGCGCGGCGGCGAGGAAGTCAAGATCAGCAAGCGCGCCGGCTCCTACGTCACGCTGCGCGACCTGATCGAGTGGACCAGCAAGGATGCGGTGCGCTTCTTCCTGCTGTCCCGCAAGCCCGACACCGAGTACACCTTCGACGTGGACCTGGCCGTGGCCCAGAACAATGACAACCCCGTGTACTACGTGCAGTACGCCCATGCGCGCATCTGCTCGGTGCTGGCAGCCTGGGGCGGCGATGCGGACACGCTCAAGGACGTGGACCTGTCGGCGCTGGAAGGCCCGCAGGCCCAGGCGCTGATGCTGCAGCTGGCCAAGTACCCGGCCATGCTGACTTCGGCCGCAGAAGGCAATGCGCCCCACGACGTGACCTTCTACCTGCGTGAACTGGCCTCGCTGTACCACAGCTACTACGACGCGGAACGCATCCTGGTGGACGATGAAAAGGTCAAGCTCGCCCGCCTGGCGCTGATCTCGGCCACGCGCCAGGTATTGCACAATGGCCTGGCAGTGCTGGGCGTCTCGGCCCCGCAACGCATGTAACTTCGAGCGACAAGCCATCTATGAAGACACAGCAACGTGGGGGCACCGTCATCGGTCTCATCATCGGCATGATCGTCGGGCTGGCAGCAGCCCTGGCCGTCGCCGTCTATGTGACCAAGGTGCCCGTGCCCTTTCTCTCCAAGGGCGGCAAGACGGCCGACCAGGACGCGGCAGAGGCCCAGCGCAACAAGAACTGGGACCCCAACGCACCGCTGCAGGGCAAGAACCCGGCGCCGCCACCACCGGCTGCCGTCACGCCCAGCCTCCCCGGCAGCACCACGCCAGCAGCGCCCACCCCGCCCGCCGTGGCCGGCGGCGTGACGCCGCCGCCCGCGCCCGTGGACCCGGCCAAGCCGCCCGCCAAGCCCGACACCAAGACCGATGGCAAGACCTCCGCCGACCCGCTGGGTGATCTGGTGAAGGCGCGTTCCGCCGCTGCCGAGAAGACGGAAAAGGCCGAAAAGGCCGAGGCTGCCTTCAACTACTTCGTGCAGGCCGGCGCCTTCCGCAGCCAGG
This sequence comes from Delftia sp., assembly GCF_059499305.1. Classification (NCBI taxonomy): domain Bacteria; kingdom Pseudomonadati; phylum Pseudomonadota; class Betaproteobacteria; order Burkholderiales; family Comamonadaceae; genus Delftia; species Delftia sp. The sequence continues at coordinate 30,896 of NZ_JCABYI010000026.1, read as the reverse complement.
GCGATGCCGATGCGCAGCGGGCCAAGCTGGCCATGCTGGGATGGGAGGCGCGCGTAAGCGAGCGAGAGCAAAACGGCATCACCATCTTCCGCGTGCGCGTGGGTCCGTTCACCAAGCGCGACGATGCCGAGCAACTCAAGCAAAAGCTCGATGGCGCCGGGGTCGAGTCCACGCTGGTGCGCGCCGCTCGCTGAAACAGCGTTGAGCAAGAGCGCTGAACTTTTTGGCAAACCCCAGCCTCCTAATCTGCAGCATTGAACGAGGAGTTTGTTTTGATGAATCGCCGCGACTTTTCCCTGGCTGCCTCGGCAGCCGCTGCCAGCGCGCTGACGCTGGGCACCTCCGCCGCACAGGCCCAGGCGGCAGCGCCCAAGGAGGGCAAGGACTACATCAAGCTGGCCAAGCCCGCACCCACCAGCGCCGGCGCCGGCAAGGTCGAGGTGGTCGAGTTCTTCTGGTACAGCTGCCCGCACTGCAATGCATTCGAGCCCACCTTTGCCGCCTGGAAGAACCAGGCGCCGGCCGACGTGGTCGTGCACCGCGTGCCCGTGGCATTCAACGCCAGCTTCGTGCCCCAGCAAAAGCTGTACTACGCCTTTGAAGGCATGAACCTGCTGGACACCATGCATGCGCGCGCCTTCCACGCCATCCATGTGGAACGCAACCGCCTGGCCAAGGACGACGAGATCTTCGCCTGGGTGGGCAAGCAGGGCGTGGACGTGGCCAAGTTCAAGGAGGTCTACAACTCCTTCACGGTCTCCAACCAGGTGCGCAAGGCCACCCAGCTGCAGCAGGACTATGACGTGGAAGGCGTGCCGGCCATGGGCGTGGCGGGCCGCTACTACACCGATGGCACCAAGGCCGGGAACATGACCAATGTGCTGCGCGTGGTCGATCAGCTGATCGCCACCAGCCGCAAGGGCTGAGGTAGGGGCCTCGGCCCAGACCACCCGTGACAGGCCCGCCATTGAGCGGGCCTGTCGCTTTTGGAAACCTCTTTTTGTGCCTTCGTGTCAGCGCTTTGCCCCCCGGCTTGAAAGACGCCAGGAACGGTTGCGCGCGACACCCCCTACAATGGATGCAAGAAGCGTGCCCTCCATGAAACAACGACTTTCCCCCCTCCTGCTCGCAGCCGCCCTGGCGGCTTTCGCCGGTTTGGCCCAGGCCGAAAAGGCCGACAGCACCAAGCCCATGAACATCGAGGCTGACGCGCTGCGCCATGACGAACTCAAGCAGACCAGCGTCTTCACCGGCAACGTGGTGATGACCAAGGGCACCATCGTGCTGCGCGGTGCCCAGCTCGATGTGCGCCAGGACCCCGAAGGCTTTCAGTACGGCGTGGTCACGGCCGAAGCGGGCAAGCGCGCCTTCTTCCGCCAAAAGCGCGACACCGTTCCCGGCCAGCCCGAGGAATTCGTGGAAGGCGAGGGCGAGGTCATCGAATACGACGGCAAGGCCGATCTCGTGAAGTTCATCCGCCGCGGCGAACTGCGGCGCTATCGCGGCGGCCAGCTCAGCGACGAGATCACGGGCTCCATCATCGTCTACAACAACCTCACCGACGTGTTCACCGTCGATGGGCAAAAGACCAGCGGCGGCCAGCCCAGCTCCACCGCCGGCCAGGGCGGGCGCGTGCGCGCCGTGCTGGCGCCCAAGGAGGGCACACCGGGCTCGCAGCCGCGCGCTCCCGCCGCAGGCGCGCCGGGCACATCCCTGCAGCCCAGCAACACCCTGGACAGCCTTGGTGGTACCAAGCGATGAGTACCGAGGCCTCAGCCCCCGCTGCCCACGCTTCCTCCCCACGCGCCGAACAGGGCAGCAGCCTGCAGGCGCGCCATCTGGCCAAGTCCTACGGCAGCCGCAAGGTGGTCAAGGACGTGTCGCTGTCCGTGAAGAAGGGCGAGGTCGTGGGCCTGCTGGGCCCCAATGGCGCGGGCAAGACCACCTCGTTCTACATGATCGTGGGCCTGGTGCGCAGCGACGGCGGCGACATCTTCATCGACGGACAGGCCGTGGGAAACATGCCCATCCACCAGCGCTCGCGCCTGGGCCTGTCCTACCTGCCGCAAGAGGCATCGATCTTTCGCAAGCTCAGCGTCGAGGACAACGTGCGCGCCGTGCTGGAGCTGCAAAGGGATGAGCAGGGCCGGCCGCTGGCGCGCAGCGTCATCGAGGAGCGCCTGACGGCGCTGCTGCAGGAACTGCGCGTGGACCATCTGCGCGCATCGCCCGCGCTGGCGCTGTCGGGCGGCGAACGCCGCCGCGTCGAGATTGCACGTGCCCTGGCCACGCAGCCGCGTTTCATCCTGCTGGACGAGCCCTTCGCCGGCATCGACCCCATCGCCGTGATCGAGATCCAGCGCATCATCGGCTTTCTCAAGGCGCGCGGCATCGGCGTGCTCATCACCGACCACAACGTGCGCGAGACGCTGGGCATCTGCGACCATGCCTTCATCATCAGCGACGGCCATGTGCTGGCCCAAGGCACACCCGAGGAGATCGTGGACAACGCCGAAGTGCGGCGCGTCTACCTCGGCGAACACTTCCGGATGTAGCGCCATGCCCTGCCTGGCCCGTCTGCGAGATTGCCTGCGCGAAGGAGCTGCCGCTTGAAGCCCGGACTGTCGCTGCGCGTCTCCCAGCATCTTTCGCTCACCCCGCAACTGCAGCAGTCGATACAGCTGCTGCAGCTGTCCACGCTGGAGCTGGCGCAGGAAGTGGAGCAGATGCTGGGCGACAACCCCTTCCTGGAGCTGGCGAACGACGACGGCGACCACGAAGCGGCAAGCAGCGCCCCGGAGCCTGCGGCGCCCGGCGCCGACGCCGCGGACTCCTTCCAGGAAAGCCGTGCGGACCAGCCATCGGCTGCGGTGGAATGGGAGGCGCCGTCGGACACATCCTCCGGCGATGCCGTCGAGACCTCCGGCACGGCCGAGTCCCTGAGCTGGGAAGGCGATGGCCAGACCAACTCGGGCAACGACGACCGCGACTGGGGCAGCGATGCGCCTTCCAGCCGCACGCGCGGCCAGGGTGACGATGACGAGACCGATGCCACCGAGCTGGCACGCAGCGCAGAAAGCCTGACCGACCATCTGCACCGCCAGGCCCTGAGCCTGCGCCTGGGCGAGGTGGATCGTGCCGCGCTGCGCTTTCTGATCGAGAACCTCAACGACGACGGCTACCTGGAAGACCCGCTCGACGAGCTGGCACAGGGCCTGGCGGGCGACAACCTGGAGGAGTGCGAGGAACTGGTGCACCGCTTCACCGTGGCGCTGCGCCTGTTGCAAAGCCTGGAGCCGGTGGGCGTGGGCGCGCGCGACCTGGCCGAATGCCTGACGCTGCAGCTGCGCGACCAACTGGCCGATGCCGAGCGCGAAGGCGACGGCAGTGCCGAGGACGAAGATCGGCAGGCCGTGCTGCGCACCGCGCTGGACATCTGCGCCCAGCCCATGGACCTGCTGGCGCGGCGTGACCTGCGCAAGCTCGCCAGCCTGTGCGGCGCGCGCGAGGAGCGGCTGCGCGAGGCGATGGTCCTGATCGCCCGGCTGGAGCCGCGCCCGGGCCGGCGCTTCGCCGACGTGCAGCGCCAGATCGTCGTGCCCGATGTCATCGTGCGCCCGGTGCGCATGGGTGCGGGACGCATGGAGTTCAGCGTGCAACTCAACCCCGATGTCATGCCCAAGCTGCGCGTGCACGACATCTATGCCAGCGCGCTGCGCAGCCACCGGGGCAGCGAAGGCCATGCGGCGCTGCAGCAGCGGCTGCAGGAGGCGCGCTGGTTCATCAAGAACATCCAGCAGCGCTTCGACACCATCCTGCGCGTGTCGCAGGCCATCGTGGAGCGCCAGAAGAACTTCTTCGTGCATGGCGAGCTGGCCATGCGCCCGCTGGTGCTGCGCGACATTGCCGATGCGCTGGGCCTGCATGAGTCCACCATCAGCCGCGTGACCACGGCCAAGTACATGGCCACGCCGCAGGGCACCTACGAACTCAAGTATTTCTTCGGCTCGGGCCTGGGCACCGAGGCGGGCGGCAACGCGTCGAGCACGGCCGTGCGCGCGCTCATCAAGCAGTTCGTCGCAGCCGAGGACCCCAGGAAGCCGCTGTCGGACAACCAGCTCGCCGACATGCTCAAGGAGCAGGGCATCGAATGCGCACGGCGCACCGTGGCCAAGTACCGCGAACTGCTCAAGATCCCCCCGACCACGCTGCGCAAGGCCCTGTAGCCGCGCAGGGCGCGCACGCTCTCAGGCCGCAGGCGCGCGGCCGGCCACGTCATCCCATTTGAGGCCGAATTTCAGCAGGTACTTGCGCAGGCGGTCGGCATCGTTGACCACGCTGCGCTGGGTGCGTGACTGGTCGAACAGGCGGCGCCCCGCATCGGACAGCGAGGGCGATTGCCTGCACACGCGCAGCACCGCTTCGAGCTGCATGCGGTCGAACAGATCCATCTGCTCCAGCCTATCGGCGGGCAACAGCGCATCAAGGCCGCAGCCGGCGCCGGCGGGGGCGGGCTGCGCTGCCTCGCCCCGTTGCCACAGCCACTGCATGCGCTGGATCTCGGCATCGACCAGGGCCGTGGAGATGCGCCCTCCGTCAGCCAGCGTGGCCAGCCGCGTCATGCTGGCCGACAGGTCGCGGAAGTTGCCGCTCCACAGCGCCTCGGGCGAGCGCGCAAAGCGCAGATAGCGCTCGCGGGCCTCCACGTTGAAGCGCACCATCTGGCCGGTCTCGTCGGCCGAGCGCGCGAGCAGGTGGTCCATGTTGGGTTCTATGTCCTCGGGGCGCCCGGCCAGGCCCGGCAGCGCGTAGGACCACAGGTTGATGCGCGCGAACAGATCCTCGCGAAAGCGCCCCTGCGCCACGTCGATGCGCAGGTCGCGGTGCGTGCCGGCGACCAGCTGGAAGTCGCTGCTGACCTCGCGGTCGCTGCCCATGGGATAGAAGCGCTTTTCCTCCACCGCCTTGAGCAGCATGGCCTGTTCGTCCAGGCCCAGCTCGCCGATTTCGTCCAGGAACAGCACGCCCTGGTGCGCGCTGCGCAGCAGGCCGGCGCGGTCGGCCGCAGCGCCCGTGAACGCGCCCTTCTTGTGGCCGAACAGCACCGAGGCCGCACCATCGCCGCGCAGCGTGGCGCAATTGACCTCGACGAACTCGCCCTGCACCTGGTGCCTGGCCTTCTTCAACTCGTACATGCGCCGCGCCAGATGCGACTTGCCCGCACCCGTGGGACCCGTGAGCAGGATGGGCGCGCGCGAGCGCACGGCCACGCGCTCGATCTCGTCGATCAGCGCGTTGAACCCGGCATTGCGCGTGGCGATGCCGCTCTTGAGAAATTGCACGGCCTCGCTCTGCTCGGCGCCGAAGCGCTGGGCGATCACGTCGTAGCGCGACAGGTCCAGGTCGATCAGCGCATAGCTGCCCGGGTCGCCCATGCGCTGGCGCCGGGGCGGCGAAGTCTGGGCCAGCACGCCGGGAATGCGGCGCGACTCCACCAGCAGGAACAGGCAGATCTGTGCCACGTGCGTGCCCGTGGTGATGTGGGTCCAGTACTCCTCGCGCTCGGGGTCGAAGCGATAGGCCTGCGTCCAGTCGAACAGCCGCGCATAGACCTCGCCGAAATCCCAGGGATCGGCAATCTCCATGGGCACGAGGTTCACCTGGGTCTCGGGCGATGCCGTGGCGATGTCGCCCTGCAGCAGCTGCGCCAGGGCCAGATGGGGCGGCGTGTAGAGCAGCTCCAGCCGCTCCACCACCAGATCCTCGTGCTGCATGAGGGAGAGGGTCGGCCGCCATTTTTCCCAGCGCCCCGCGCCCCTGCCGGAGTCCAGCTGCGTACCCAGAAAGCCGATGACGACCTTTTTCTTTTCCATGTTTTTGTCTAGTTGGATAGCTGAAATTCTAGTTTCTTTGGATTGAAGAAGAAATCAAGAAAAGTGTGATTTGAGATTTATCCAAATAAATCAAGGGGTTGAAGAAATTTTTGGCACCAGATGCCGGGCTGGCACGCATCTCGCAATAAGCAAGGCATCCAGTGCAGGCGGTGACCGCTCACAGGCCGGGGTTGGGGCAAACGCCCGCCCCGCCGGTGCGGGAAGTCCGGGCCTCCAGGGGCCTGTCGATTTCCCGCATGCCGCACGCCGCAGGCGCTGGGTGACGGCAAGGTTGTGGAAACCGTCCCGCAAGGGACTCCTGGTTCGACTCCAGGCTTGCCAGCCACTGGTAGCTCAGTCTGGTAGAGCACCCTCGCAAGAGGACTGTCGCAGGTTCGATTCCTGCCCACTCTTCCGGCCGCAAGGCCGGGCTATTGAAACGGTCGAAAGACCACCCGCCGAACGCGGGAGGTGGCCGCCGGGTTGCGATGCAGCCCCAGGCCGCCCCCCGTCAGCAGCGGCGGCTGTGCCAGGTCCCGGCACGGTCCGCGCCCGCAGCCAGCCACGCTGCAACCTGTTTCCAGGGTTGCCGCCACGGCGCACTGCAAGGCCCGGGCCGTGCCCCCTGGAACCCCGCCGCTGCTGTAACGGCACCCCTATTGATTGCGGCGAAGACGCCGAACGAGGAGAAGAAGAAATGCTGAAGATCCAACGCATCACCATCAAGAAGAACGAACGCGCCCTGCTGCTGCGCAATGGCGATTTCGAGCGCGTGCTGCACAGCGGCCGGCACTGGCTGTTTGCCGGCACCGACCAGCTGCGCGTGGAAACCTTTGCCCTGGAGCAGCCCGCCTTCACGCACGGCCTGGCCGACTACCTGATGGCGCAGGAGCCCGCCCTGGTGGCCGCCGAGTTCCTGCGCGTGGAACTGTCCGAGACCGAGGCGGGCCTGCGCAGCGAAAACGGCGTGCTGGTCGAGATCCTGCCGCCCGGCACGCGCCGCCTGTACTGGAAGGGACTGGTGGATGTGAGCGTGCAGGTGGTCGACCTGCAGGCCGGCGCCGAGCTGCCCGCCGCCCTGGCGGCGCGCCTGACCCAGACGCAGCTGCGCCAGCGCAGCGTGTCCGGCCTCAACGGCGTGCTGCAGGCGCAGGTGCCCGCAGGCCAGTGCGCGCTGCTGACCATCGACGGCAAGGTGGACCGCCTGCTGCAGGCCGGCAGCCATGCGTTCTGGAAGTTCGGCCGCAGCATTGCCGTGGAGCTGGTGGACCTGCGCCTGCAGGCCGTCGAGGTCTCGGGCCAGGACATCATGACCCGCGACAAGGTCAGCCTGCGCCTGAACCTGAGCGCCACCTATCGCCACACCGACGTTCTGCGCGCCTTTGCCCAGCTGCAAAAGCCCGCCGAGCACCTGTACCGGGAGCTGCAGTTCGCGCTGCGCGCCGCCGTGGGCACCCGCACGCTCGATGAGCTGCTGGAGAACAAGACGGTGATCGACGACGTGGTGACCGCGCACATGGCGGCCAAGCTGCAGCCCTTCGGCATGGTGGTGGAGAGCGTGGGCGTGAAGGACATCGTGCTGCCCGGCGAGATGAAGGCCATCCTGACCCAGGTAGTGCAGGCCGAAAAGCAGGCCCAGGCCAACGTGATCCGCCGCCGCGAGGAAACGGCGGCCACGCGCTCGCTGCTCAACACCGCCAAGGTCATGGAGGACAACCCCGTGGCCCTGCGCATGAAGGAGCTGGAGACGCTGGAACGCGTGGCCGAGCGCATCGACAAGATCTCCGTGTTCGGCGGGCTGGACCAGGTGCTCAACGGGCTGGTGAAGATGCGTTGATAACGCGATGAGGTGGGCGTGGAGTCGCCGGCGGTGCCGGTTGCCTCATGCCTGCCCTTGAAGGAGAGACACCATGGCCAAGAAGATGACATCGAAAAGGATGCAATCGCCTGCAGCGCAAATACAGGAGCGTACAGACGCCCTGGCTGCTGCATCACAGGCGCTCTACCAGAGCTTTGCTGGATACAGGTCGCCGTCGGTAGCGCTGGACGCTTGCGTCACATGCTGCATGGATGCAGACCTGGAGCGCGAGATGCGTCGACTGCCCCTGCGCAGCCTGACCGAGCACCATTTCTACCAATACAACGACGCTGCCAAAAGCTTGGTCCAGCCTGCGGATGAGATCAAGTACCTGGCGCCAAGAATGTTGGAACTGCTGGCGCAGGGCGCAAGGCTGCACCACTCCACCGAGTTGTATCTGGACCGCCTTGGTCGTTGCGAGCCCGGCTCCTTTTCATCGCAGGAAAGCGCGGCGTTGCAAGCCTTTGCTCGTGCCTTCTTTGCCTTGGGGCTGGAGCAGTGGGCTGAGCCGGACACCAGCGTTTTCCAGGGCGAAGAGGCCTTCTCCTTTTTGCTCATGTGGGACTACGCCGGTGTGCCGCTCCAGCCCCTGCTGGACCACTGGCTGACCTGTGACAGCGAGAGCGCCACGCTGCATTTTGTCGATGCATGCTTCTACGAATTCATCTGGGGTGGGAACTGCATCAGCAATGCCTTCGCATCCGATCGCAATGGCTACCGTGCAACGATGGAGCAGTGGCTCTCGCAGGCGGGCACCAAGAAGCATTGGGCAGAAAAGCTGCTGCAACTGGCCGAGCGCGGCCCGGCCAGCACCTGGCTGCCTTCAGGCAAGCGCGACCACCAGTGCTACCCGCTGGATGAGCGCATAGGCGCGGTATTCGACGCCATGGCCACTTGAGGCGGAAACACGATTCAACCAAGAACAAAGACATGAAAGAGAACAGCACCATGAACAACTACCAACAGCATGATGTCGAGGGCGGCGTTCCCATCAAGATGTGGACCAAGGGCGTGCCCGTCGAGGACGAGGCGCGCAAGCAGCTGGAGAACGCCGCGCGCCTGCCCGTGGTGTTCAAGCATGTCGCAGCCATGCCCGACGTGCACCTGGGCATAGGCGCCACCGTGGGCTCGGTGATCCCGACCATCAAGGCCATCATCCCGGCGGCCGTGGGCGTGGACATCGGCTGCGGAATGATGGCTGCCAAGACCACGCTGCGCGCCGAGGACCTGCCCGACAACCTGGGCCCGCTGCGCTCGGCGATAGAGCAGGCCGTGCCGCATGGCTCGGTGCCGCGCCACCGGGGCCGTGATCCAGGCAGCTGGGAGAACCCGCCCGTGTCGGTGGACCAGGTCTGGGCCACGCTGGCCGATGAGTTCGACCTGCTGTGCGAGCTGCATCCGCGCCTGGCCAACACCAACAACCGCAAGCACCTGGGAACGCTGGGCAGCGGCAACCACTTCATCGAGATCTGCCTGGACGAGGCGGGCTTCGTGTGGTTCATGCTGCACTCGGGCTCGCGCGGCGTGGGCAATGCCATCGGCACCCATTTCATCGAGCTGGCCAAGAAGGACGCAGAACTGCATCAGCGCAACCTGCCCGACAAGGACCTGGCCTATTTCGAGGAAGGGGCCCGCTACTTTGGCGACTATGTGCGCGGCGTGTCCTGGGCGCAGAAGTTCGCCATGCGCAACCGCGAGGTGATGATGGTCAACCTCATCGCCACGGTGCGCAAGGTGATCGCCAAGCCCTTCGAGTCGCATGTGGAGGCGGTGAACTGCCACCACAACTACGTGCAGCAGGAGCGCCATTTCGGCCAGGACGTGTTCATCACCCGCAAGGGCGCGGTGAGCGCGCGGCGCGGCGAGCTGGGCATCATCCCGGGCAGCATGGGCGCGCGCAGCTATATCGTGCGCGGCCTGGGCAACCCGGAGAGCTTCGAGAGCTGCAGCCACGGTGCGGGCCGCGTGATGAGCCGCACCAAGGCCAAGAAGATGTTCAGCGTGGCGGACCACATCAAGGCCACCGAGGGCGTGGAATGCCGCAAGGATGCCAATGTGGTGGACGAGATTCCCATGGCCTACAAGGACATCGATGCGGTCATGGCCGCGCAGCAGGATCTTGTGGAGGTGGTGCACACCCTGAAGCAAGTGGTGTGCGTGAAAGGGTGAGTGGATGAGGGCCCCGGGCTCTCATCCTCCGGAACAGAAAGCAGGATGAGAGCATGAGGGAAGAGAAGGTATTGAGCGCGCATCCGGTCTCCGACGCCATGCGCGCCACGGTGCTGGCCAACCTGGCCGAGGTGGAGCGCAGGCACGAGGTCACGGTGCTGTTTGCCTGCGAGTCGGGCAGCCGCGGCTGGGGCTTTGCCTCGCCCGACAGCGACTATGACGTGCGCTTCATCTACGTCCACCGCCTGCCCTGGTATCTGACGGTGGCGCCGGGCCGCGATGTCATAGAGCAGCCGCTCAGCGGCGAGCTCGATGTCAGCGGCTGGGAGCTGCGCAAGGCGCTGGGGCTGCTGCGCGCCTCCAACCCCACGCTGCTCGAATGGCTGCGCTCGCCCGTGGTCTACCGGCAGGAGCAGCCCTGGGCCGAGCGCCTGCATCTGCTGGCCGAGCAGGGCTTTTCGCCGGTGCGCGGCTACCACCACTACGTGGCCATGGCGCGCAAGAACCTGCGCGCCCACCTGCAGGGTGATGTGGTGCGCTACAAGAAGTACTTCTACGTGCTGCGCCCCTTGCTGGCCGCGCGCTGGATACGCGAGGGGCGTGGTGCGCCGCCCATGCGCTTTGCACAGCTGGCGGCGGGCACGCTGGAGGATGCAGTCCTGCTGGCCGAGCTCAACGAGCTGCTGGAGCTCAAGATGCGCCTGGGCGAGGCCGCCAAGGGGCCGCGCCGGGTGCGGGTCCATGATTTCCTGGAGCGCGAGCTGGCCCATGCCATGGCCCATGCGCCCGATCCGGGGGACCAGGCCGATGCGGCGCCGCTGGACCGCTATCTGCGGGATGCCGTGGCGCGCTTTGGCGGCAATTGGCGGCAATGAATGAAAGAGAAAAATGAAAGTGATCGAGATCGACGGCTCCGCCGGGGAGGGCGGAGGCCAGATGCTGCGCAGCGCGCTGGCGCTGTCCATGTGCACGGGTCAGCCCTTTGCCATGCAGCGCATCCGTGCCGGGCGCGCCAAGCCGGGCCTGATGCGCCAGCACCTGGCCTGCGTCAATGCCGCCGCCGAAATCTGCGGCGCGCAGATGCAGGGCGCCGAGATGAATTCGCAGACGCTGCAATTCACACCGGGGCCGGTGCGTGCGGGCGAGTACCGCTTCGTGATCGCCTCGGCGGGCAGTTGCACCCTGCTGCTGCAGACGCTGTGGCCCGCGCTGATGCTGGCCAATGGCGAAAGCCGCCTGACCCTGGGCGGCGGCACCCACAACCCGGCCGCGCCGCCCTTCCATTTCCTGGAGCGCAGCTATGCGCCGCTGCTGCACAGGCTGGGCGCGCGCTGCGAACTGCGGCTGCGCCGGCTGGGCTTTTATCCGGCCGGTGGCGGCGAGATGGACGTGACGATCACGCCGGCAACCAATGGGCTTGTGCCTTTCGATATCACCGAACGCGGCGCCCCCGTGGCCAGCCATGCCGAATGCTTTGCGCCCGCGCTGCCACGCGCGGTGGCCCAGCGCGAACTGGACCATCTGGGCCAGGCCCTGGACTGGTCTGGCGAGCAACTGCAGGTGGCTGCCGTGCGCCAGAACGAGGGGCCGGGCAACGCGCTGCTGGCCACGCTGGCCTATGAGCACCTGAGCGAAGTGTTCACGCAGTTCGGCATGAAGGGCGTCAGCGCCGAAAAGGTGGCGCATGACCTGGCACGCGAGGTGCGCCGCCACCAGGGCAGCCGGGCCGCGCTGGGCCCGTACCTGGCCGACCAATGGGCCCTGCCGCTGGCGCTGGCCGTCTGGCGCAGCGGGCGCGGTGCCAGCTACACCTGCACGGAACTGACGCCGCATGCGCGCAGCAATTTCGAGGTGATCGAGCGCTTTGTGCCTGTGCGCTTCGCTACGGACGCAACGGGCGACGGCTGGCGTATTTCGCTCTCGCCAGCCTGAGCGGCCTCAGCGATCGGCCCGCACCAGCGTGCTCTTGCCGAACAGGCTCTCCAGCAGGTCCACCACCAGCTCGGCCGTCTGGTTGCGCAGGTCCAGCGCCGGGTTCAGTTCCACCAGGTCCATCGAGCCCAGGCGTCCGGTATCGGCCAGCATCTCCATGCACAGCTGGGCCTCGCGGTAGCTGGGGCCGCCGCGCACGGGCGTGCCCGTGCCGGGCGCGATGTCGGGATCGAGGTAGTCCACGTCGAAGCTCAGGTGCAGGTGGGTGTCGCTGCCGGCGAGGCCGTCGAGCGCGCGGCGCATGACCTCGCGCATGCCCAACTCGTCGATGGCGCGCATGTCGTACACCTCGATGTCCAGCGAATGCAGCAGGCGCTTTTCCTGGTCATCCACGCTGCGCAGGCCGATCTGGCACAGCGAGGCGGCATCCAGCGCCGGATCGCCGCCCTGGGACAGCGCGGTCAGCGGCTCGGGCCCCAGGCCGCACAGGCTGGCCACGGGCATGCCGTGCAGGTTGCCGCTGGGCGAGATATCGGGCGTGTTGCAGTCGGCGTGGGCGTCCAGCCAGATCACGCGCAGCGCGCGGCCCAGGCGGCGGCAGTGGGCGGCCACGGCACTGATCGAGCCCATGGCCAGGCTGTGGTCGCCGCCCAGCATCAGCGGCAGCTCGCCATCGTCCAGCGCCTGGCCCACGGCCTGGTGCACGGCCTGCATCCAGGCACGGGCCGGTGCGAGGTGGCGCAGCCCCTGCTCGGGCGGTGTCTGGGGATTGGGCGGACCGGCCAGGTTGCCGATGTCGCTCACCTGGCAGCCCAGCTGGCGCAGCGCCGGGGCCAGGCCGGCCACGCGCAGCGCGTCGGGGCCCATGGCGCTGCCCAGGCGGCTGGCGCCGATGTCGGTGGGCACGCCTATGAGTCTCAGGGCGCGTGCGGTCTGCGGGGACGTATGGGTGTTCATGCTCATGGGACCCATGGTATGCAGTCCCCGTGTCAGCCAAAGCCGCGTTCTGCCTGCCCGGCCTCGCGCACCAGCCGGTACAGGTCGCGGGGGTCGGCCAGCGAAGGCACCAGGTCGATCGACTGCATCAGCCCGGTGTCGTGGGCCAGCGCGCGCAACCAGCGCAGGGCCGAATAGTCTTCCAGCGCAAAGCCCACGGAGTCGAACAGCGTGATCTCGGTGTCGTGCCCGCGTCCCGGCGCCAGGCCATTGATGACCTGCCACAGCTCGGTCACGGGCGCGTCGGCGGGCAGCTGCTGTATCTCGCCTTCCACGCGCGTCTGGGGCGTGAACTCCACGAAGATGCGCGCGCGCCGCAGCAACTCCACGGGCAGTTCGGTCTTGCCGGGGCAATCGCCGCCGACGGCATTGATGTGGGTGCCGGGGCGCACATCGGCATCGGCGATCACGCAGGCGCGGCGCTTGGCGGCCGTGACCGTGGTGACGATGTCGGCGCCTTCCAGCGCCTGGGCGCTGCTGGTGCAGCAGGTGATGCGCTGGGCGGCAATGCCTGCATGGCCCAGGTTGTCCACCAGCTTGCGCATGGCCTGGACGTCAATGTCGAAGATGCGCAGCCGCTCCACGCCCAGCAGGTGGGTGAAGGCCAGGGCCTGGAATTCGGACTGCGATCCTGCGCCGATCAGCGCCATGCTGCGGCAGCCCTGTCGCGCCAGCCGGCGCGCGGCCAGCGCCGAGGTGGCCGCGGTGCGCAGCGCCGTGGCCAGCGTCAGGTCGGACAGGAAGACCGGCAGGCCCGTGGCCACGTCGGCCAGGGCGCCGAATGCCATCACCGTGGGCAGGTCCCGGTCGGCGTTGTCTGGATGGCCATTGACGTACTTGAAGGCGTAGTCCAGCGCATCGGACACGGGCATGAGCTCGATCACGCCGCCGGGCGAATGGTGGGCGAGGCGGGCCGATTTCTCGAAATCGGGCCAGCGCGCGAAGTCTTGCTCGATGGCATCGGCCAGGCCGGCCAGGCAGGCGGCGACGCCGACCTGCGCCACCAGGCGTGCGGCCTGCGTGGCGCCGAGGAAATCCGTGTGGACGGGCGTGGTTCGAGTCTTCATGGTGCTCTCCCTCGCGGTTGCTTCCACTGTAGGCCCGGGCCGAAGCGCAGGCAAGCGGGTTTCGGCTGGCGCCTGCGCGGGGAATCGCGGTGCGCGTATGCTCGGCACCCAAGCTATGAACCAACTGCATCTGTTTTTGCCCTGCGCCGCCGGCGTCGAGGGATTTCTGGCCGACGAGGTCCACGCGATCACCGGCCTGAGCGGCCACGACCTCCTGGTCGGCCGTGGCGGCGTGATGGTGCGCGGCCTGTGGCGCGACGCCCTGCTGCTGAACCTGCACAGCCGTCTGGCCCAGCGCGTGCTGGTGCAGCTGTCGCAGACCCTGTACCGCAACGAAAACGACCTGTACCGCGCCGCCAGCGAAGTGGCCTGGGAGATCTGGTTCTCCCCGCGCGAGAGCTTCAAGATCGAAGTCACGGCCCAGCACAGCCCGCTGACCAGCCTCAACTTTGCGGCGCTGCGCGTCAAGGACGCCATTGCCGACCGCTTCCGCGACAGGAAGGGCGTGCGCCCCGACGTGGAAACGCGCCACCCCGACGTGCGCGTGCACCTGCACCTGACGACCGACGAGGCCACCATCTACATCGACACCTCGGGCGAGGCGCTGTTCAAGCGCGGCTGGCGCGAGGACAAGGGCGATGCGCCGCTCAAGGAAACCCTGGCCGCGGCCATGATCGCCGCCACGGGCTGGGACCCGCACGGCGACGATCCCCAGCCGCTGTACGACCCCTGCTGCGGCAGCGGCACGGTGCTGATCGAGGCCGCGCAGATCGCCCGGCGCATTCCGGCCGGCATCCTGCGGCGCTTCGCGTTCGAAAAGCTCGTGCCCTTCCAGAGGCATGTGTGGGAAGCCATGCTGGACGAGGCAGAGGCCGCCATCCTGCCCGACAGCCCCGTGGGCATCTATGGCTCCGACGTGTCCCACCGCATGGTGGACTTCGCCCAGCGCAACGCCGAGCGCGCGGGCGTGGGCCAGACCGTGCAGCTGCGCGGCGGCGACGCCCTGCAGCGCATGCCGCCCTGCGAGCAGCCCGGCCTGATGCTGCTGAATCCGCCCTATGGCGAGCGCATTGCCGCAGCCGGCTCGGCCGGCCGCAGCGCCGGCGAGCGCATGGCCGTGGTCGAGCGCGCGGGCCGCGAGACGGCCCAGACCGAGGACGGTGTGGAATTCTTCAGCCAGCTGGCCACCCACTGGAAGAAGAACTACAGCGGCTGGAGCGCCTGGATGCTCACGCCCGACCTCAAGCTGCCCGGCAAGATGCGCCTGAAGGAAGCGCGGCGCACGCCCATGTGGAACGGCCCCATCGAGTGCCGGCTGTTCCGCTTCGACATGGTCCGTGGCGCTGTCAAGCCCAGAAAGGCCGCCGAAGGCCCGGCAGAGGGCACCGCGCCATGAAGATCGTGCTGCGCTGGCCGCAGTGCAACGACGGCTACGAAGGTCCCCTGCCCCGGCCCGTGGTGCTCGATACCAATGTGGTCCTTGACATGCTGATCTTCGACGATCCGCATGTTCCGCCGATCCGCGAGCTGGTGGAGCAGGGGCAGATGCGCTGGATCGCCGACCAGGCCCAGCGCATCGAGCTCGAACGCGTGCTGCACTACAGCCAGATCGCGCCGCGCGTGGCCTTCTACGGCAAGACGGTCGAGGGCGTGCTCTCGGCCTTTGACGGAGCGGTCGAGTACGTGGCCGATGCGCCGCGCATCCGCTTTGCCTGCACCGACCCCGACGACCAGCATTTCCTGGACCTGGCCAGCCAGCACCAGGCGCTGCTGATCAGCAAGGACAAGGCCGTGCTCAAGCTGCGCAAGCGCGTGGCCGGCCTGGGCGCCACCGTGGGCAACATCCTGCTGGCTGAACAGGAAGAGGCACTGGCCGCCTGACGCCCTGGATGCTGTTGTGCAGCAACCACCCAGGCGGCAATGGGGCAACAGGCTGGGTGCGGCCGGCTTGAAGGCTTTCTCCTAAACTGGCGGCCATGCAGGAGGCGCAAGCCCTTCTGCCAGGAGGACGGCCTCCCCCACATTGGGACATGCATGCGCCGGGACGACCCGGCTTCACAAGGAGTTTTCCATGGCATGGGTCTATCTGTTGGTGGCGGGGCTGCTCGAAGTGGTCTGGGCGTTCTCGATGAAGCAATCGCACGGCTTCACGCGGCTGGTGCCCAGCGCCATCACCATCGTCACCATGATCGCCAGCTTCGGCCTGCTGGCCGTGGCCATGCGCAGCCTGCCGCTGGGCACGGCCTACACGATCTGGACCGGCATCGGCGCCGTGGGCGCCTTCCTGGTCGGCATCACGGTCCTGGGCGAGCAGGTCAGCGCCATGCGTATCGGCGCGGCCGTGCTCATCGTCTCGGGCCTGGTGCTGATGAAGATGTCTTCGGACTGAGCGGGTGGCCGTTCAGCGGCCCGTGCCCAGCTCCAGCGTCAGGCGCAGCATGTCGCGGTGCTGCACGCCGCGCTCCCACAGCTGGGTGGTGTAGTGCTTCAGAAAGAAGTCACGCACGATGCCCGTCACGCGAAAACCCGCGCGCTGGTAGAAGACCAGCTGGTCGCCGAAGCTGCCGGTGCCGACCTCGATGCGGGGAGCACCTTGCGAGCGCGCCCAGGCGATGGCCTGGCGCAGCAGGGCGGTGCCCAGGCCCCGGTGGTGCAGCGATTCTGCGACCGCGATGTTCATCAGCTCCCAGGCGGGTGGGCCTGAGGCCTCGTCGCCGCTGGCGCGCAGCGGCACCAGCACGCACATGCCCAATACCTCGCCGCGCCCGCCGGGACGCGGCGGCTGGCCTTCGCGCTGGAAGGACTCGCGCGCGGCAAAACAGGTGGAGCCCGCCAGATAGCCGCGCACCTTTTCCCGCGACGGGTCCGCCGACAGCAGCAGCGGCCACGGCGCCTCGGCCGGGTTCAGCGGCTCTATGTGCCAGGGTGCGAGGGAAACGGAAGGCGCGGTCATAAGCCTGAATCATCCCATGCCTGACATTGGGACGCAGTTGGGCGCCTCTGCGGAATCTTGACGTGCGCTTACAACTGTGCGTTTGCACGCCGGGATCTAGTGGTTTATACTTATTCATAGGGTAAACGCTTAGAGGGTTTTCCCGGCATTCGCGGCACTTGAGATGCATGCCGCCAGTGATTGTTGAGCGTCTCAGTAAGGAAGTTCACCATGCGCCAAGCAATCTATTCCCTGATCGATTTCATCCAGCAAGCCCGCAACGCCGAGCTCGAAATCGCCAACCAGTAATCCGGTTGGAGGCAGGTGCGCCCTGAAGCGCGCCCACCGATGCGATCGCCCCATTGCCGATGATGGCCTTGGGGCTTTTGTGTTTCTGGGCGCCGGGCTTGCGGGCACAGGGCAGCGGAGTCCTGACTACAGGCCCAGCACCAGCCTGCCGCTCCTGGCGCGCGAGCAGCAGCTCATCATCTTGGTGCAGGCCGCACGCTCGCCGCGCGTGAGCACCATGTCTCGGTGGTCCACCTCGCCGTCGAGCACGGGCACTTCGCAGGACCCGCACAGCCCTTCCCGGCAGTCGCTTTGCACTTCGATCTTCGCGCTGCGCAGGGCGTCCAGCAGCGTCTGGTCGTTGCGCACCTGCAGCACAAGACCCGAGGCGCGCAGTTCCACCTCGAAGCCCTGCTCCCTGGCAGGGTCCAGCGCCCCCACGGTGGAGACGAAATGCTCCACGCGCAGGCTGTCCTCGGGCCAGTGGCGGCTGGCGGCCTCCAGGCCGTGCAGCAGGCGCGCCGGTCCGCAGGCATGGATGCGGGCTCCGGCGCGCGGCGTGGCCAGCAGGGCGGCGTAGTCGGCGCGCCGGCCTTCCTCCGCCACGTACAGGTGCAGCCGGGCGCCATGCTCGGCCTGCAGCGGCGTCAGCAGCGCCATGCCCGCGCGGCGCCGGCCGCTGTAGTGGATTTCATAGGACAAGCCCAGCGCCCTGGCGCGCCGTGCCATGGCCGAGATGGGCGTGATGCCGATGCCGCCGGCCACCAGGATCAGGTGGCTGGCGCCTTCGTCCAGCGGGAAATGGTTGCGCGGGCCCCGCACCTGTACGGTGGCGCCGCGGTGCAGATGCTCATGCACCCAGGCCGAGCCGCCACGGCCGTTGGCCTCGCGCAGCACGGCAATCTCGTAGCTGCCGGTGTCCTGCGGGTCGCCGCACAGCGAGTACTGGCGCGACAGGCCCGTGTCGCCGCATTGCAGGTCGATGTGCGAGCCCGGCGTCCAGCGCGGCAGGGCGTGTCCATCGGCGGCCTTCAGGCGCAGGCGCAGCACGCCTTCGGCGGCAGCCTCGGCCTCGGCCACGACCATGGGCCGGCTGGCGCCGCCCTGCAGGGCTTCGCCGATGCGCACGGGCTGGCGCGCCTGCAGCAGGGCGGGACGGGCGCGCTCGGGGTTCAGGGCCGGGTCCCACTCCACCCACAGGTGTTCGGGGCCCCGGAACGAGGTGTTGGGCACGTAGGTGAACCGCTGCTCGGCCAGCCGCATGTGGGGCAGGCGGCGCGTGAACTCCTCCAGGAAGATCTGCATCTCCATGCGCGCCAGGTTCTTGCCCATGCACTGGTGCGAGCCATAGCCGAAGGTCAGGTGGTCGCCGGCGTTGTCGCGGTGGATGTCGAAGAAGTCGGCATCGGCGAAATGCCGCTCGTCGTGGTTGGCCGACGAGGTCACGATGAGCAGCTTCGAGCCCGCCGGCACGGCCACGCCGCCGATCACCACGTCGCGCGTGGCCAGGCGCCGCCAGGCGGCCACCGAGCCGTTGTGGCGCAGGCATTCCTCCACGGCATTGGGGATCAGCGCAGGGTTCTCGCAGATCTGCTTCCAGGCGCCGGGATGCTGCAGCAGCAGCTTGACGGCGTTGGCCGTGGCATTGGCCGTGGTCTCGTGCGCGGCCACGATGCCGGCCATCATCATGGAGTGCAGGTAGGAGTCGGTGACGACCTCGGGAAGCTCCTTTTGCTTGCGTATGCCGTATTGCATCCAGCCCGGCGCATCGGGGTTCTCGCGCATCTTGGCCAGCACCTTGCCGGCCAGCTGCCAGAAGTTGCCCACCGCATGGGCCACGGCCACCTGCTGCTCTGGCCGGGGCCGGCCCCAGGTGTTGACGGTGTGGGCGATGGAGTACTCGCGCAGCCGGTCCATGTCCTCCTCGGGCACGCCGAGAAAGTGCAGGGCCACGGTCAGCGGCACCTCCCACAGCATCTGGTCCACAAGGTCGGCGCGGCCGTCGTCGATGAAGCGGTCCACATAGGCGCGCGCCAGCTCGCGCACCATGGGCTCGTGGTGGCGCAGCTCCTCGGGCGTGAACGGGTCCATCAGCGCGCGGCGGCGCGGCATGTGGGCTGGCTCGTCCTCGTTGACCAGGGTGCGGTTCAGCGCGAAGCCGTAGGAGGCCAGCACGGCATTGGCCTCCTCGCCCGTGGGCGTGATCTTCTCCAGCGCGATCGAGGGACTGAAGGCGATGTTGTCGCGGAACACCGCCTTGATGTCGTCGAAGCGCGTGACCACCCAGTAGCCCAGTTGCGGGCTGTAGAACACCGGCTCCTGCTCGCGCGCCCAGCGCACATATTCGGGCGGGTCCTGCTGGTAGCCGTCGCTGAACGGGTCGAAGGCCGCGGCACCCGCGCTGACGGGGCAGCCCGTGGGGCCGGTCTGGCCGCTGGGCTGGCGGTGGTCGAAGGGGCAGCGCGCGGAGGCTGGCGCAGAGGTGGACGCAAAAGCGGACGCAAAGGCGGACGGGGCGGTGTCGGGGGCGGCGGAGGCAGTCATGGCAGGTTGTTCGCAGGCAGGCAGGCGCGGAGGGTCAATCCAAAGTGATGTTCTGGTCGCGGATCAGCTGGTGCCAGCGCGTGCTTTCGCTGGCCAGCAGCGCGGCGAACTGCTCGGGCGTGTTGCCCACGGGCTCCACGCCGAAATCCACGAGCTTCTGGCGCACGGCGGGCTCGTTGATCGCGGCCACGACCTGCCGGTGCAGGGCCGCGATGACCGGGGCCGGCGTCCTGGCGGGCGCCACCAGTCCCACCAGGGCGGCGGCCTGCACCTTGGGCAGGCCCAGCTCGGCGAAGGTGGGCACGTCGGGCAACTGGGGCAGGCGCGTGGCGTTGGCCACGGCCAGCGGGCGGACCTTGCCGCCCTTGATGAAGCCTGCGCCCGCGGCCAGGTCCACCATCATCACGGGAACCTGGCCGCCCGCCACGTCGCCCAGGGCCGGCGCCGCGCCCTTGTAGGGCGCGTGCACCAGCTTCAGGCCGGCCTCCACCCTGAGCAGTTCCATGGCCAGGTGGTGCGGGCTGCCGGCGCCGGCCGAGGCGTAGTTCACGCCGTCCTTGCTGGTGCGCGCCTGGGCCAGGAAGTCTTTGGCCGTGGCCGCTGCCATGCCGGGGCCGGCCACCAGGATCATCGGGAAGCGGCCCATCAGCGTGACCGGCGCGAGGTCCCTGGCGGGGTTGTAGCTGAGGCTCTTGTAGAGCACGGGATTGAAGACCAGGGTGCCGTTGTCGGCCGACAGCACGGTGTAGCCATCGGCGGCAGCACGCGCGGTTTCCGAGGCGCCTATGGCCGTGTTGCCGCCCGGGCGGTTGTCCACCACGATGGGCTGGTGCACCTGGCCGCCCCAGGCCTGGCCTATGGTGCGGGCCAGGAAGTCCGAGCCGCCGCCGGCCGCGTAGGGAACGATCCAGCGCACGTTCCTGCTGGGGAATCCGTCCTGGGCCAGCGCGCCGGGCAGGGCGGTGGCCGATAGCAGGCCTGCGGCCAGTGTGGTGAGGAAAAGGCGCTTGTGCATGGGGCTTGTCTCCGGTGAGGCCTGGGTGGAATCCATGGAATCTTGTTTTGCGTAATTTTTCTACGCATTGCGTAAAAATACCGCCCGGGATTACCCGCAAGCTGCGGCACAATGCCCCGCCAGCCCTTAAAACAGGCCTTTCCAGCCCCGCCCTGCCGCCATGACTTCCACTGTTGCCTCCGAGATTGACGAGCCCGCGCCGCCGCGCGAAAGGCGCCAGCGCGTGCAGGCCGCCGAGACCTGCCTGGCCGTGCTCAAGGCCCTGGCCACGCTGGGCGGACGCGCCAGCCTCACGGCCATCGCGGGCGCGGTGGAGGAAAGCCCGGCCAAGGTCCACCGCTACCTGGCCAGCCTGATGGCCGAGGGGCTGGTGGAGCAGGACCGTGGCGGCACGCAGTACGCGCTGGCGGCCGAGGCCATGCGCGTGGGCCTGGCCGCCATGCGGCAGTCCGACCCCATCCGCCTGGCCGAGCCGGCCCTATTGCACCTGCGCGAGGCCTTGCAGGTCACCAGCTTCGTGGCCGTGATGGGCAACCTGGGGCCGACCATCGTGCGCTTCGAGGAGCCGGGCCTGCCGGTCACCGTCAATGTGCGCGTGGGCTCGGTGATGTCGCTGCTGTGGTCGGCCACGGGGCGCGCCTTCTTCGCCTTCATGGACGACGATGCCCGCGTGGATGCGCTGCTGGCCCGGGAGCTGGCCGAGGCGCCGGCCGCGCGGCGCGCGCTGCTCGATGGCGCGGACCCGCTGGGCACGCTGCGCCGCGAGATCCGCGCTGCGGGCTGCGCCTCGGTGCGCGACGTCAACCTGCCGGGCATCAGCGCCGTGGCGGCGCCGCTGCACGACTACACGGGCCATGTGGTGGGCGTGCTGTGCGCGCTGGGCGCCAGCGGCGGCTTCGACCCGGACCCGCAGGGCGCAGTGGCCCGGGCCCTGCGCGCCGAAGCGGCGCGCGTCAGCGCCTCGCTGGGCCATCTGCCCGGTGAGGCCCGGCTGAAGCCCGGCTGAGGCCCGGTTGAGGCGTGCAGCCCGCTGCCGCTACGGCGTCACCAGCGTGTAGGCCATGCGCACGCGCTGCATGTCGCGGCCCAGGCGGCGGCTCTCAGGCAGGCGGCGCACCCAGGCCAGCTGTTTCACGGTGCGCGCCATCAGGGCGCGGGTCTCGGGCTCCATGGACTGCACGAAGTCCCGCCAGGCCGCGCGTGCGGCCGGCATGGCGCCGGCCTGCTCCAGTATCCAGGCCGTGGAGTGGGCGTAGCACAGGGCATCGCGCACGCGGCACAGCGCCAGGGGCAGGTGGGCGGCCGGGTCGTCCTCGAAGTCGATGAAGCCGATCACGCCATCGGCACAGCAGACCATGTTGCGCGCAAAGGCCTGGCTCAGGCAGTCGCCGCTGCCATGCACCTGCTGCAGGGTCTGCAGGCCCTGCAGCCACAGCGCCAGCGTGCTGCCATCCCCCCGGGGCAGGGCGGCTTCCATGGCATTGCCCAGCGAGGGCGCCTCCACGCCGGGGCTGCCCAGGTGGCGCATGGCAAAGCCGTCCTCGCACTCGGCCAGCACGGCAGGCACGCGCAGGCCGCGCTGCGCGAGCTGGCGCAGGCGGCGTACCTCGGTGCGGATGGCTTCGTGTCCGCCGGGATTGGGCACGGGCCGCAGCACGGGCAGGCGCAGGCACAAGGCGAGCAGGGCCAGCGCGCGATAGCGCCATGCCGGGTTGCTGGCGCCCGCGCGCTTGACCCAGATGGTTTCGTCGCCGCGGTCATAGCGCTGGATGCTCAAAGGCTGGCTCAGCACATGGGCGCGCAGGAAGGCGTCGTAGTCTGGCGATTCGGAAGGCGGGACGGCGGCAAACGGTTCGGACACGGCAGGCTTTTCTGGTGGGAGGCGCAGGGCGCCAAGCATGGACCGATTGTGCCGTGTCATGTCCGTTGCGCGGGGCAAGGCCTGTTTACGGGTTTGCACTGCGCATGGCCCTGGAAATCTGTGCGGCGGCACCCGGAAAATTGAGACAATCGTTTCATCTTTTCAGCCCTCATCAATCCATGAATTCCGAAGACAGTGGCAAGCTGGTGGCCGCCCTGGTGCGCGGCATCTCCGTACTGCAGTGCTTTTCCAACAAGCACCAGGAACTCAGCGCCCGTGAACTGATGGACATGACGGGCCTGCCCAAGCCCACGCTGTTCCGCCTGATCGACACCCTGTGCGAACTGAACCTGATGCGCTACTCCGAGCGCCTGTCCAAGTACGTGCCGGGCGTGGGGCTGCTGAACCTGTCCTCGCCCGTGCTGGCGCGCATGCACATGCGCCAGTTCGCGCGGCCGCACATGCAGGAGCTGGCCAATCACCTGGAGGGCCAGATCCAGCTGGCCGTGGGCCACGGCCGCCAGCTGTGCCTGGTGGAGCTGGCCAACGGCCTGACCAACAAGGTCTTCCTGCCCGAGATCGGCGTGCACATCTCGCTGTCGCGCACCGCCACGGGCCGCGCCTACCTGCTGAGCCTGCCCGAGGCCGAGCGCGAGGCCTTCATCGCGGAACTGCAGGCCGACGATCCCGCACGCGTCCAACAACTGCGCGAGCGGCTCGACGATGCGCGGCGCGACCTGGCCGAGCACGGCTTTTGCCGCAGCCACGGCGACCTGCACCGCGAGATCCAGTCCATTGCCGTGCCCATGTCCACGGCCCAGGACGGCGAGTACTGGGTGTTCTCGGTCTCCCTGCCCATCTACAGCCCGCAAAGCCGCGCGCTGGAAAGCGATGCCGGGCCGCGCCTGATCACGCTGGTGCGCCTGGTCGAAGGCATGCTGGGCGCCTCCAGCCTCTCGTGAATCAGCGGGCGCTGCGCCAGACTTCCTGCGCGCGGCCTGCGCTCACCTTCTCCCGCACGCTGGCGGTGTCTGAGCCTGCAGCATTTGCAGGACCCGGCGCATAGGCCTGGCCGTCAAATCGTGGCGCGGGGCTGGCCTGCAGGGCGCCGCCTTCGGGCTGCAGATAGACGCCACGCGCCTGCAGGTGCGGGTGGCTGGCTGCTTCCACGGGACTTAGCACGGCGCCGAAGCAGGCATCGCTGCCCTCCAGCAATTGCTGCCAGTGCGCGCGGGGCCGGGAGGCGAACAGCACCTGCAGCTGCGCGCGCCGCGCGGGCCAGGCGGCGCGGTCCCACTGGGGGCCCTGGAACGCTGCGGCACCGGCCAGGCCCAGCCTGTCCAGCAGCAGGGCATGGAACTGCGGCTCGATGGCTCCCACGGTGATGAAGCCGCCATCGGCACAGGCATAGGTTTCGTAGAACGGTGCACTGTCGTGGATGCTGTGGCCGCGCTCGTCGGCCACCAGACCGCGCTGGCGCGCGTGCAGCATGAGGTTGAGCATGTGCGCCGCACCATCGACGATGGCCGCGTCCACCACCGTGCCGCGCCCCGTGGCGCGCGCCTGCACGATGCCGGCCAGCAGCCCCGTCATCAGGTACATGGCGCCGCCGCCGATGTCGCCCAGCGTGGCAAACGGCGAGACCGGCCGGGCATCGGCCGGCGCGCATCCCCACAGCGCGCCTGAGACGGCCGCATAGTTGTTGTCGTGGCCGGCTGCATGGGCCAGCGGGCCGTCCTGGCCCCAGCCCGTCATGCGGCCATAGACCAGGCGCGGGTTGAGGGCCTGGCAGGCCTCGGGTCCCAGGCCCAGGCGCTCCATGGCGCCGGGCCGCATGCCCTCGATCAGCGCATCGGCATCGCGCACCAGGGCCAGCACCAGGTCACGCCCTTCGGGCGACTTGAGATCGGCGAACACCGAGCGCTTGCCGCGCGACAGCGCGGAGGTGGCCGAGGTGGCTGAGGTGGCTGAGGTGGCGGCGGGTTCCGCCTCGGGCCGCACGATGGACACCACATCGGCTCCCAGGTCCGCCAGATGCATGGCGCAGAACGGCCCCGGGCCGATGCCGCCAATCTCCAGCACGCGCACGCTGTCCAGCACCTTCATGGCGTCTCCGTCGAAATCGGTTCAGTCGAGTTGCAGCTGGCGGCTGGTGATCAGCGCGCCCCAGCTCTTGCGGTCGTTGTCCACCAGCTGGATGAACTGCGCCTGCGGCATGCCGCCCGGGCGGCCGCCGAGCTCGCGGTAGCGGCGCGCCACCTCGGGGTCCCGGAGCACGGCGACCAGGCCGTCGGTGAGCTTGCGCACCACGGCGGGCGGCGTCTGCGCGGGCAGGAAGAAACCCATCCAGCCGACCTTGTCGAAGTCCTGCAGGCCCAGCTCGGTGGTGGTGGGCACGTTGGGCAGCTCGGGCTCGCGCTGCGCGCCCGTCACGGCGATGGGATGCAGCTTGCCCGCCTTGATGTGCACCAGCGAGGCCGTGAGGTTGTCGAACATGAACTGCGTCTCTCCCGAGACGATGGCCGCCGTCGCCGGTGCCGAGCCGCGGTAGGGCACATGCACCACGTCCACGCCTGTGCGCTCGCGCAGCAGCTCGCCCATGAGGTGCGTGGTCTGGCCCACGCCGGCCGAGGAGAACGACAGCTTGCCCGGCGCCTGCCGCGCGGCCTTGAGCAGGTCGTCCAGCGAGCGCACCGGCGATGCCTGGGGCACGACCAGCACGTTGGAGAACGAGATCATGTCCGTCAGCGCCACGAAGTCCTCGGGCCTGTAGGGCAGCTTCTTGTAGGCCGTGTAGTTGATGGCGTTGGAGCCCGTATTGCCCACCAGCACCGTATAGCCGTCCGGCTGCGCGCGTGCCACCTGGCTGGCACCGATGGAGCCGCCCGCGCCCGGCCTGTTGTCCACGATGACGGGCTGGCCCAGCCGCTCGCCCAGCTTGAGCGCCAGCAGCCGCGCGGGAATGTCGGTGGAGCCCCCGGCCGCGCCCGGCACGACCAGGGTGATGGGCCGGGTGGGCCAGGCATCGGCTGCAATGGCGGCCGTGGCGCACAGCAAGGCAGCCGCCGCCAGCGTGAGACGTTTGAACATGGTGTTTCTTCTCCGCGCGTGTGCTGGGCCGGGGCGCTTCTCAGCGAGGACTCATCCGAATGGCACCGTCCAGGCGAATCGTCTCGCCATTGAGCATGGGATTTTCAAGAATGTGCAGCGCGGTCAGCGCGTACTCGGACGGGTGGCCCAGGCGTGCTGGGTTGGGCACGGAGGCGGCCAGCGACTGGCGGATGTTGTCGGGCAGCTTGGCCAGGATGGGCGTGTCGAACAGGCCCGGCGCAATGGTGCACACGCGGATCATGCGCGTGGCCAGGTCGCGCGCGGCGACGATGGTCATGCCGATGATGCCGGCCTTGGCCGAGGCATAGGGAATCTGGCCGATCTGCCCCTCGTAGCCCGCCACCGAGGCCGTGAGCACGCAGGCGCCGCGCTCGCCTTGCACGGGCTCGTTGCGCGCCATGCTCGCGGCGGCCAGGCGCAGCGTGTTGAAGGTGCCGATCAGGTTCACGCGCACGATGCCCGTGTACTTGTCCAGCGAGCCCGGGCTGCCGTCCTTTTCCACCAGCCGCAGCGGCCCGCCCACGCCCGCACAGTGCACCAGGGCGCGGAACTCGCCGAAGTCCTCGGCGGCGGCAATGGCGGCGGCCATCTGGTCGGCGTCGGCCACGTCGGCCTTCACGAAGCGCAGGCGGCTGCCGTGGCGCTGGCGGGCGGCGTCCACCATGGCCGCGCCGCGGTCCTCGTTCAGGTCCACCACCACCACGTTCAGGCCGCGTTCCAGCAGCGCCAGGGCCGATGCCTCGCCCAGGCCCGATACGCCGCCCGTCACCAGGGCCGTCATGTTCTCTTGCAGTTGCATGGATGTGTCTCCCGTGCCTGGCTCACAGGCGTTCGATGATGGTGGCGTTGGCCATGCCGCCGGCCTCGCACATGGATTGCAGGCCGTAGCGCGCGCCGCTGTCCTCCAGCGCGTGCAGCATGGTGGTCATCAGGCGGATGCCCGAGGCCCCCAGCGGATGGCCCAGGGCGATGGCGCCGCCGCGCGGGTTCAGCCGTTCGGGGTCGGCGCCCAGTTCTTTCAGCTCTTTCAGCCAGGCCAGGGGCACGGAGGCAAAGGCCTCGTTGATCTCGCAGTGGTCCATCTGCTCCAGCCGCATGCCGGCCTTGGCCAGCACGCGCCGCGTGGCGGGAATGGGGGCCGTGAGCATGTACAGCGGATCGTCGCCCACCACGTCCAGCGCCACGAAGCGCGCACGCGGGCGCAGGCCCAGCTGCTGGGCGCGCTTTTCGCTCATCAGCAGCATGGCGCTGGCGCCGTCGGTCATCTGCGAGGCATTGCCCGCCGTGGTGTGCCAGCGGATCTGCGGAAAGCGCGCCGACAGCTCGTCGTTCTGGAACACGGCCTTGAGCGCGCCCAGCTTCTGCGCCGTGGTGCCCGGGCGGATGGTCTCGTCGGCCTTGACGAGGCCGGCAGGCGTGGTGATGCCCACGATCTCGCGCTCGAAGTGCCCGGCCGACTGGGCCGCATGGGCGCGCTGGTGCGATCGCGCGGCATAGGCATCCAGTTCCTCGCGGCCCAGGCCCCAGCGCGCGGCCACGAGGTCGGCCGACACGCCCTGGCCCACCAGCCCCGGCGCAAAGCGCGCATCGAAGCGTGCGCCCGTGGTGTTCTGCCCCATGCGCGAGCTGCCCATGGGCACGCGGCTCATGGACTCCACGCCGCAGGCGATCACCATGTCCTGCGTGCCCGACATGATGGCCTGCACGGCAAAGTGCACGGCCTGCTGGCTGGAGCCGCACTTGCGGTCGATGGTGGTGGACGGCACATGGGCCGGCAGGCCTGCGGCCAGCCAGGCCAGGCGGCCCGGCGTGCCGGCCTGCTCTCCGGCCTGGCTCACGCAGCCGGTGATCACATCGTCCACCGCGCCGGGGTCGATGCGGTTGCGCTGCACGAGCTGCTCCAGCACCTGGCTGAGCAGATCGACGGGGTGGAGTTGGGCCAGGGCGCCATCGGGCTTGGCCCGGGCCATGGGACTGCGGATGGCATCGACGATGACGGGAGTGTTCATGCTGATTTAATGAGACTGGAGGTTCACGAAATGAATGATAAGTCTCGAAATTTGCATTGAACAAAGCGTTTTCCCGGATGAAAAACCGCGCGCAAACAAAAATACTTGCTGAAACCCGATGAATTCGAGACGGCGGATTCAAAAAAGCAAAGGAGACAGGCGTGCATGACTTTCACAGCTGGGCCGATGCCCGGCCCGACCGCGTTGCGCTGACCATGGGCGACAGCGGCCAGCAGCACACGGCGGGCGCGCTGGCGCAGCGCTCGCGCGAAGTGGCGCAGTGGATGACGGGGCAGGGCCTGGCGGCCGGCGACACGGTGGCCGTGCTGATGGAAAACCGCGTGGAGATCCTGGAGCTGGTGCTGGCCGCGCGCCTGGCGGGCCTGTACACGGTGGTCATCAGCACCCACCTGACGGCGCCCGAGGTGGCCTACATCCTGGGCGACAGCGGGGCGCGCCATGTCTTTGCCTCGGCCGCCACGGCGGCGCAGCTGCCGGCCGAACTGGCCGCCTCCGTGCATTCGGTGGACGGAGACTGCGCATCCACGGGCCTGCCGTCGCTGGCCGATGCCCTGGCCGCCTGGCGTGCGCAGGCGCCCGCGCCCATCGACCTGTCAGGCCGTCCGCTGGGGCGCGACCTGCTGTACTCCTCGGGCACCACGGGCCGGCCCAAGGGCATCAAGAAGGCGCTGCCGGCGGCGCTCTACCGCACGCAGGCCGACCCCGAATTCCTGGCCTGGCAGCGCAACATGGGCTTTGATGCCGACACGGTCTACCTCTCGCCCGCGCCGCTGTACCACGCAGCGCCGCTGCGCTACTGCCTGCGCACGCTGGACGGCGGCGGCGCGGTGGTGATCACGGCGCGCTTCGACGCACAGCAGGCGCTGGCGATGATCGAGCGCTACCGCATCACCCACAGCCAATGGGTGCCGACCATGCTGGGCCGCCTGCTGCAGCTGCCCGAGGAGGTGCGGCACGGCTATGACCTGTCCAGCCACCGCTGCGCCATCCATGCGGCCGCGCCCTGCCCGGTGGCCGTCAAGCAGGCGCTGCTGGACTGGTGGGGCGACATCCTGCTGGAGTACTACGCAGGCTCCGAAGGCTGCGGCATCACCCTGATCAACTCCGCCGAATGGCGCCGGCGTCCAGGCTCCGTGGGCCGCGCCAGCTACGGTCGGCTGCGCATCGTGGGCGACGACGGGCAGGAGCTGCCTGCGGGCCAGATCGGCCGCGTGTTCTTCTCGGACGTGGCGCCCTTCGCCTACCTCAACGACCCCGCCAAGACCCGCGAGGCCATCGACGAGCGCGGCTGGGCCACCTATGGCGACCTGGGCCATGTGGACGAGGAGGGCTACCTCTTTCTCAGCGACCGGCGGGCCGACCTCATCCTGTCGGGCGGCGTCAACCTCTATCCGCAGGAGATAGAGAACGCGCTGGCCACGCACCCGGCCGTGCAGGAGGTGGCCGTGGTCGGCGTGCCCGAGCCCGACTTCGGCGAGCAGCCCATGGCCGTGGTCGTGCTGCGCCAGGGCCACGCGGCCAGCGCCGAGATGGCACGCGCCATCGTCGCCGAGGCCGGCGCCACGCTGTCGCGCCTCAAGCGCCCGCAGCGCCTGCAGTTCGTGGACGAGCTGCCGCGCCTGCCCACGGGCAAGCTGCTGCGCCGCGTGCTCAAGGACAGGCTGCGCGAGCAGCCGCACGCGGGCTTCAACCTGCGCAGCGCCTGAACGGCCCTTCACCGTCTTTCCTCACCGACAACCACCGGATACCGACCCATGCAAGACCTGACCGAGCGCTCCGTCTACCGCGAAGACCATGAACAGTTCCGCGAGCAGGCCCGCCGCTTCTTCGAGCGCGAGATCGTGCCCCACCATGCCGAATGGGAGCGCCAGGGCATCGTGCCCAAGGAGGTCTGGCGCAAGGCCGGGCGCGAAGGCCTGCTCAACCCCATGCTGCCCGAGCCCTATGGCGGCGGCGGCGACTTCGGCCATGCGGCCGTGCTGCTGGAGGAGATCGCGCGCACGGGCGCCAGCGGGTTGGGCTTTCCGCTGCATTCGGACATCGTCGCGCCCTACATCCATGCCTATGGCAGCAAGGTGCAGAAGGACCGCTGGCTGCCGCGCATGGCCGCAGGCGAGCTGATCGGCGCCATCGCCATGACCGAGCCCGGCGCGGGCAGCGACCTCAAGTCCGTGCGCACCACGGCGCGGCGCGAGGGCGACCACTACGTGCTCAACGGCCAGAAGACCTTCATCACCAACGGCATCAACTCGGAACTGGTCATCGTCGTCGCCAAGACCGCGCCCGAGATGGGTGCCAAGGGCGTGTCCCTGATCGTGGTCGAGGACGGCATGCCCGGCTTCTCCAAGGGCCGCAAGCTCGAGAAGATCGGCCTCATGGCGCAGGACACCTCGGAGCTGTTCTTCGACAACGTGCGCGTGCCGGCCGACCACCTGCTGGGCGAGGAGAACGCGGGCTTCAGGTACCTCATGCACGAACTGGCCCAGGAACGCCTGGTGGTGGCCGTGCGCGCCGCCGCCTCCATCGAGGCCTTTTTGCACAAGACCATTGCCTACACGCGCGAGCGCAAGGCCTTCGGCCAGCCGGTGTTCGACTTCCAGAACACGCGCTTCAAGCTGGCCGAGGCCAAGGCCCAGGCCACCATGCTGCGCGTCTTCGTGGACGACTGCATCGCCCTGCACCTGCGCCGCGCGCTCGCGCCCGACCGGGCGGCCATGGTCAAGCTCAATGCCACGGCGCTGCAAAACCGCCTGCTCGACGAATTCCTGCAACTGCACGGCGGCTACGGCTACATGACCGAATACCAGATCGGCCGCGCCTGGACCGATGCGCGCATAGGGCGGATCTACGGGGGCAGCGACGAGATCATGAAGGAGATCATCGGAAGGACTCTTTGAACCCCTGAGCGGCTGCGCGGGCGTGCGGCGCCCTGATCCGGGGGACGGCCAAGCGGGGCGATGTGTAGCGGCTGCACATCATGAAGGCCCTTGCTCCGGCCGCTTGTCCTAGGCTTTTCCCAAGCCCGATCCGAGTGGGAGAAGCGGCAATTTTCCTTTTGGCAATCCTATTTTTTGGCAGAAATTGGAATTTCCATAGAGCGGCTCATTCTTCCATGATCTTTCCGTATCGAAAGATCGGGAGGGCGCCCCCACAGGGCGAGAGCACCAATGACACGCCGAGTCACCATCCATACGCCATTGGGCGATGAACTGCATTTCCG
>NZ_JCABYI010000025.1:0-48217 GCF_059499305.1 Delftia sp. | reverse complement strand
CTGGTGCCAATGTGGCCAGCGCGACCTGCACGCCCAACACCTTCCCGTTTGCGGGCAATGGCAGCACTGTGCTGACGTGTACGGTGAACTTCACGGCTTCGGTCGCAGCGGGTGGCAACACCGGCTTCAATCTGCCGGCTGTGCCAACTGCTGTGGGTTCGAGCACGAACACGGCTTCCTACGATCCGTCGGGCGGCATCAGCCCCGTCAATCCGACGGCAGGGTGCACGACAGACTGCGCTTCCACACCGGTGACTCCGGTGACGCCAGGCACGCCAGCGTTGACGGTCACCAAGGCCAATCCCGGCAGCCTGGCTGTGGGCACGCCGTTCAACTACGCGTTCTCCGTGTCCAATGCGGCCAGTGCCTTTGGTCCCGCCACCAGCGTGACCATCAAGGACCTGGTGCCTGCGGGTATCAGCATCACGGGCGTGCCGAGCGGTGCGAACGTGGCCAGTGCGACCTGCACGCCCAACACCTTCCCGTTTGCGGGTAATGGCAGCGCCGTGCTGACTTGTACGGTGAGCTTCACCACGCCGGTGGCGGCCGGTGGCACCACCAGCTTCAATCTGCCGGCTGTTCCGACGGCGGTGGGCTCGAGCACGAACACGGCCTCCTACGATCCGTCGGGTGGCATCAACCCTGTCAATCCGACGGCAGGGTGCACAACAGACTGCGCGTCGACACCCACCACACCGGTCACGCCTGGTACGCCTGCGCTGACGGTCACCAAAGCCAACCCCGGTAGCTTGGCTGTGGGGACTGCGTTCAACTACGCCTTCACGGTAGCGAATGCGGCCAGTGCCTTTGGTCCCGCCACCAGCGTGACCATCAAGGACCTGGTGCCTGCGGGGATCAGCATCACGGGCGTGCCAACCGGCGCGAACGTGGCCAGCGCGACCTGCACGCCCAACACCTTCCCGTTTGCGGGTAACGGCAGCTCCGTGCTGACTTGTACAGTGAACTTCACGACCTCGGTCGCAGCCGGGGGCAGCA
This sequence comes from Delftia sp., assembly GCF_059499305.1. Classification (NCBI taxonomy): domain Bacteria; kingdom Pseudomonadati; phylum Pseudomonadota; class Betaproteobacteria; order Burkholderiales; family Comamonadaceae; genus Delftia; species Delftia sp. Next base: position 47,221 of record NZ_JCABYI010000025.1, on the reverse strand, counting down.
CCAGCTTCAATCTGCCGGCTGTTCCGACGGCTGTGGGCTCGAGTACGAACACGGCTTCCTACGATCCGTCGGGCGGCATCAGCCCTGTCAATCCGACGGCTGGTTGCACGACGGATTGCGCATCGACGCCTTCCACGCCCGTCACGCCAGGCACGCCTGCGTTGACGGTCACGAAGGCCAACCCCGGCAGCCTGGCTGTGGGGACTGCGTTCAACTACGCGTTCTCCGTGTCCAACGCCGCTGGAGCGTTTGGTCCTGCCACCAGCGTGACCATCAAGGACCTGGTGCCGGCAGGCATCAGCATCACGGGCGTGCCGACCGGCGCGAACGTGGCCAGTGCGACCTGCACGCCCAACACCTTCCCGTTTGCGGGTAATGGCAGCTCCGTGTTGACGTGCACGGTGAACTTCACGGCGGCAGTGGCGGCCGGTGGCACCACCAGCTTCAACCTGCCGGCAGTGCCGACGGCGGTGGGTTCGAGCACGAACACGGCTTCCTACGATCCGTCGGGCGGCATCAGCCCCGTCAATCCGACGGCCGGTTGCACGACGGATTGCGCATCGACGCCTTCCACGCCGGTGACCCCTGGTACGCCAGCGCTGACGGTCACCAAGGCCAACCCCGGCAGCCTGGCTGTGGGGACTGCGTTCAACTACGCCTTCACGGTAGCGAATGCGGCTGGAGCCTTCGGTCCCGCCACCAGCGTGACCATCAAGGACCTGGTGCCTGCGGGTATCAGCATCACGGGCGTGCCGACCGGCGCAAACGTGGCTAGTGCGACCTGCACGCCCAACACCTTCCCGTTTGCGGGCAATGGCAGTTCCGTGCTGACGTGTACGGTGAACTTCACTGCGGCAGTGGCGGCGGGTGGCAACACCAGCTTTAACCTGCCGGCTGTGCCGACGGCTGTGGGTTCGAGCACGAACACGGCCTCCTACGATCCGTCGGGCGGCATCAGCCCGGTCAATCCGACGGCGGGTTGCACGACAGACTGCGCTTCCACGCCGGTGACTCCGGTCACGCCTGGTACGCCAGCGCTGACGGTCACCAAGGCCAACCCTGGCAGTCTGGCCGTGGGGACTGCGTTCAACTACGCGTTCTCCGTGTCCAACGCTGCCAGTGCCTTCGGTCCTGCCACCAGCGTGACCATCAAGGATCTGGTACCGGCAGGCATCAGCATCACGGGCGTGCCGACTGGTGCAAACGTGGCCAGTGCGACCTGCACGCCCAACACCTTCCCGTTTGCGGGTAATGGCAGCTCCGTGCTGACGTGTACGGTGAACTTCACGGCGGCAGTGGCAGCCGGTGGCACCACCAGCTTCAACCTGCCAGCTGTGCCGACAGCGGTGGGCTCGAGCACGAACACGGCTTCCTACGATCCGTCGGGTGGCATCAACCCGGTCAATCCGACGGCCGGTTGCACGACAGACTGCGCTTCCACACCGGTGACTCCAGTCACGCCGGGTACGCCTGCGTTGACGGTCACCAAGGCCAACCCCGGCAGCCTGGCTGTGGGGACTGCGTTCAACTACGCCTTCACGGTAGCGAATGCGGCTGGAGCCTTCGGTCCCGCCACCAGCGTGACCATCAAGGACCTGGTGCCTGCGGGTATCAGCATCACAGGAGTGCCGACCGGTGCGAACGTGGCCAGCGCGACCTGCACGCCTAATACCTTCCCCTTCATGGGCAATGGCACGGCGATCCTGTCTTGCACGGTGAACTTCACTGCGGCAGTGGCGGCCGGTGGCAGCACCAGCTTCAACTTGCCGGCTGTTCCGACGGCGGTGGGTTCGAGCACGAACACGGCTTCCTACGATCCATCGGGCGGCATCAGCCCCGTCAATCCGACGGCCGGTTGCACTGTGAACTGTGCATCGACACCAGCAACGCCGGTCACTCCCAGCACGCAGGTGCCGGTGGCTCCGACGCTGACGGTTTCGCCGACCACGGTGGGAGGTTATCCGCAGATATCCGGCACCGGCACGCCGGGCTACACGATCACGGTGAAGGATGGCTCGACGACGCTGTGTACGGCAATCGTCGCGGCCGATCAGACGTGGAGCTGCACGCCAGGCGGCGGCTTGCCGACGCCGGGTCTGCACACGATCAGCGCGACCCAGACCAACCCCGGCAATGGCAATACCGGACCTGCCACAACGACTTCGCTCAACGTGCTCGGAACGACCTTCACGGGTCCGACAGCCACCGGGGCAGGCAATGCCACGGCGACCTTGAGCGGTGGTGGCGCGGGCTGCGGGTTCGATGTGTCGCAGTCGTCCTTCGTCGCGGCTGCGGCGGGTGCGCCGGGCCAGTTGAGCTTCCCGTACGGCAATGTGCACTTCGTGGCCCGCGGCTGTACGCCCAGCAGCTCGATCACGGTCAGCGTCACCTGGCCGGGGCCGGTGACCGGCATGGCGTACTGGAAGTTCGGTCCAGCGTCCGCAGGGGCGGCGGACTCCTGGTATCAGCCTGCGGGTGCGGTGGTGTCGGGCAATACGACCTCGGTGGTGGTCACCGATGGCGGCCAGGGTGATGACGATCGCGCAGCCAATGGCGTGATCGTGGATCCCAGCGGTCCGGCGCGTGTGGGTGCGGCACCGGGTGCCCGGCCGATCCCTGCGCTCGAACCGCGCATGCTCGCCATGGCCATGCTGCTGATGCTGGCTGCAGGCCTGTGGAATCTGCGCCGCAGACGCGGTTGACACACGGTTGAAGAGGCGCTGAACCATCGCCTGCCGAACCTGTTTCGGCAGGCGATTTCCATTGGGTAGAGGCGCTGCATCCCGGCGGCTCAAGCCTGCACGAAACCCCAGGCCGCCTTGCGGGCCTATCGCGCGTGCAACACGCCGTAAATGAGAACAATTTAGAATTTCGCGCTGATGGGTGCCTTGCATCCCTGGGTCCCGGCCGACGCACAGGCGCCTGGCCCCTTCATTCCTGCACGCCTGCCTTCCATGCACCGTTCTGTCCTGATGTTCCGTTGCGCACCGTGATGGACCGCTGAACGCCGCCGCCTGCTCCCCATGACTTTCAAGAAAATCTGGTTCCAGTTGCACTGGTTCGTCGGCATTACGGCCGGCACGGTGCTCATCGTCATCGGGCTGTCGGGCGCGGTGTTCTCGTTCCATGAGGAAATCCTGGGATGGATGAATCCCGGCACTGCCTCCGTGCCCGCGCGCGATGACCCACCGCTGGCGCCGCCGCAGATTGCGCAGGCGCTGCGCGAGGCCGGCGAGCAGCGCGTGGTCCAGCGCATCACCGTCTTTGCCGAGCCCGGCCGCTCGGCCCAGGTGGCCTTCAAGCCACCGGCCGGCCAGCGCCGGGGCCAGACAGTCTTTGTCGATCCCTACACGGGCGCGCAGCTGCCTGAGCAGCACGGCACGGAGTTCTTCGAATGGGTGGAGCGCCTGCACCGCTGGCTGCTGCTGTCGCGCGATGACGGCAAGCCCATCACGGGCACGCTGGCCTGCCTGCTGCTGATGCTGTCGCTGTCGGGCCTGTACCTGCGCTGGCCGCGCCGGCCGCTGTCCTGGCGCATCTGGCTGACCTTCGACCCGGCGCTCAAGGGCCGCTCCTTCCTCTGGGGCCTGCACTCGGTGGCGGGCACCTGGGCCCTGGTGGCCTATGTGGTGTTCACCTGCACCGGCATGTACTGGGCCTTTGGCGTGGTGCGCAGCACGGTGGACGGCTGGGCCGGCGTGCCGCCGCGTGTGGCCGCTCCCGCGGCGCCGTCCTCGAAACCCGGTGGCGGCCGGCCTGAGCCGACTGGCGCGCAGCAGCCCATCGACATCGCGCCCGGCTGGGCCGCCTTCGAGCGCATCGCCCATGGCTGGCAGTTCGCCCAGTTGCGCCTGCCCGAGCGCGCGGGCCAACCCCTGCAGATCAGCTGGCTGGATGCCGATGCCGCCCATGAGCGCGCGCGCAACCAGATGGCGTTGCTGCCCGATGGCACGGTGCAGCGCGACGAGCGCTATGCCGACCTGCCCACGGGCCGCCGCGCCGTGGGCGCCATCTACCCGCTGCACATGGGCACTTATTTCGGCATGCCGGGGCGCATCTTCATGACGCTGGCCTCGCTGATCATGCCCCTGTTCGCCATCACGGGCTGGATGCTCTACCTGGACCGCCGGCGCAAGGCGCGCGCCCTGGCCAAGGAGCGCCAGGCGCTGATGGCGGACCCGCCACCGTCCGCGCCTGCAGGCCAGGACACCGTGCTGGTCGCCTTCGCCAGCCAGGCCGGCCGCGCCGAGCGCCTGGCCGTGGCCACCGTGGCTGCGTTGCGCGGCGCAGGCATGGCGGCCAGCCTGCAATCCGTGGCGGCGCTGGATGCCGAGCAACTGCGCCACCACCGGCGCGTGCTCTTCGTGGCCAGCACCTTTGGCGAAGGCGACCCGCCGGATGCCGCGCGCCGCTTTGCCCGCCTGCTGGGCGCGGCCTCGGGCTCGGCCCTGCCGCACCTGCAATACGGCCTGCTGGCGTTGGGCGATCGGCAGTACGCGGCCTTCTGCGGCTTTGGCCATGCACTGGACCACCAACTGCGCCGCCTGGGCGCACAGCCCGTGTTTCCGCTGATCGAGATGGATGGCGAGGACGCCCAGGCCTGGCATGCCTGGCAGCAGGCGCTGGCAGGGCATTTCGGCGCCGTGCTGCCCGTGTGCGATGCCCTGCCTGCGTCTTCGGCGGAACCGCTTGCCGATGCCACGGCCTTTGCCGCATGGCCGCTGCAGGCGCGCAGCCTGTGCAACGCGGGCAGCCAGGGCGCAGGGCTTTATGTGCTGGACTTGGCACCGCCCGAAGGCGTGGCCCCGCTGTGGCGGGCTGGTGCGCTGGCCGAGGTGCTGCCACGCCATGGCGCAGCCACCGTGCAGGCCTGGCTGGCCGTCCAGGAATGTGATGGTTCGGCCCCCGTGCAATGGCGCCAGCAGACCTGCACGCTGGCCGAGGCGCTGGCCGCCAGCGTGCTGCCGGCCCCGGGCGACATCGCCCCCGGCACCGCGCCCCAGGCCGTGGCCGATGCGCTGCGGCCCCTGCTGCCGCGCAGCTACTCGGTCGCCTCGCTGCCGCAGGACGGCCATGTGCGGCTGCTGGTGCGCCAGGCCCGCCATGACGGCGGCCTGGGCGTGGCGTCGGGCTGGCTGACGGCGCATGCGGCCCGGGGCACCTCCGTGGCCATGAGACTGGTGGAAAACCGCGCCTTCGAGCCGCGTGAAGAGGCAGGTGCCGAGCCCGACGCTCCGGCCATCTTCATCGGCAACGGCTCCGGCTATGCCGGCCTGCGCGGCCACCTGCTGGCGCGCATGCACGCAGGCCGCCACCGCAACTGGCTGCTGTTCGGCGAACGCCAGCGGGCCCATGACGGGTACTGCGAGGCCGAGGTCTCCGGCTGGCTGGCCGCAGGCAAGCTGCAGCGCGCCGACTTCATCTACTCCCGCGACCAGGCCCGGCGCCGCTACGTGCAGGATGCCCTGCGCGAAGCCGCCGAACCCCTGCGCGACTGGATCGCCGACGGCGCCGTGCTCTACGTCTGCGGCAGCGCCGACGGCATGGCCGCAGGCGTCGATGCCGCGCTGGCCGACATCCTGGGCGCTACCGCCGTCGAAGACCTGATCGTCGAAGGCCGTTACAGAAGAGATGTGTACTGAACGTGGTGCGCATGCTGGACGTAGCGGATAAAACCGGCGCGGCCCCAAAGCAGGGGACAGCAAGCAAGGGCCGCCCCGCAGCGAGGCTGTCGTCCCCCTCCCGCGTAGCGAGAGAGGGGGAAGGCGCGTAAGCGCCTCAGGGGGTGATGTACTTTTCCTTCCCGAGATTGAGCATCAACCGGTTCGCCCAGCCGAACAGCGCGGCCGAATGCAGCATGTCCAGGATTTCCTGGTCCGTGAGGCCGGCATCGCGCAGCGGCTGCAGCTGGGCTGCGCCAAAGCTGCCCGGTGCGCGCGTCAGGGCCAGCGAGGACTGGATGATGGCGCGTTCGCGCGCATTGGTGCCGGCCGTGTCCGGGTCGTCGAACATCTGGGCCATGACATCCTTGCGCTTGGCCAGCTGCTCGAAGCGCTGGGCGTGGACCGATGCGCAGTACACGCAGCCGTTGGAGCGCGAGACGGCCGTGGCCGCCACCTCGCGCTCGGCGCGCGACAGGCCGCCGGGCGCGTACATGATGGCGTTGAAGGCCTGCGAGCGCTCCGACAGCACGCGCGGCTGGCGGGCCAGCAGCAGGTAGAAGTCCGACGTGCGCGCCTTGGGGTGGCTCAGGTCCAGCACGGCCTGCTGCTCGGCCGTGGCCGTGGCGGGGTCGAGCACGGGCAGCCAGGACGTCCAGTCCAGCGTTTCGCTGGTGTAGCCGTTGCGGCGCAGCGGCTCGCCCGGTGGCGGCAGGTTGGCGGGGTGCACGAAGGGTGCGGCGGCGGCTTCGGCAGCCGGCGTGCTGGCCTGGCCGCCCAGCGCGACCATGGCCTGCACGCCCGCGAACAGGCGCAACTGGTAGGCGATGAAACCCACCAGCTGGGCCACCAGCACGGTGTCGTCGATGGACAGGCCGGACTCGGGCATGGCCAGCAGGGCCGCGCGGTCGCTCTCGGCCGGGTGCAGGGCCAGGGTGCGCACAAAGTGCAGGGCCGCATCCAGGCGGGCGTTGCCGGTCTGGGCGCCGGGCTGGGCCAGCACGGTGCGCAGCGCGGGCGTCAGGGCGTCGCCCAGGGACTCGGCACGCTGGCGGTATTCATCGGCCAGGGCCTGGACGCCGCTGACGCGGCATTGCTCGCTGGCCAGCACCAGGCGCTCGGCGCGCGACAGGCTGTCGGCCAGGCCGTCGCCCAGCAGCAGGTCCTCGCAGGCCTGGGTGGCGATGGCCACCTTGTCGCGCTGGCGGCGCGTGGCGAAAACGGGGGACTGGTCGGTCAGGCCGGCCAGGCGGTCGATGGTGTCGTTGGCGGTGGTCATGGGTATCTCAGGTCTTGTCTGCCAGGGCCCGCACGCGGGCTTCGGGGTCGGCGGGCGTCCATTCGCTGCCGTCGAGCTCGGGCTCGGAATAGGACTGCAGCTGGGCGTAGTGGTGTTCCAGGTCCTCGCGGTAGAACAGCGAGGCCAGGCCCTGGGCCAGCTTGCGCGCGCCGTCGCTGATGGCGGGGATATCACCCGACACCGTGCCGTGCGACAGCGCGGCCGGATAGCAAAAGCAGTGCACATGGTCCAGGCCGGGCAGGGCGCCGGGCGTCTTTTCCTGGAACTCGAACAGCGGGCCCAGGTCGGGCGAGTCCGACAGTTCCTGGTCCTCGGCACCCGCCTCGGGCACGAAGCGGTCGCTCCAGATGCGCACATGGGGCGCCAGGTCGGCGAACTCGGGGCGCTGGCGCCAGTCGATGGCAAAGCCGGTGGAGACGATCAGGAAGTCCAGCACGAACACGCCGCGCGGCGTGCTCACGCGCAGCTTGTCGCCTGCCTGCTCCACCTTCTGCACGGCGCAGCCCAGGCTGAAGTGGGCGTTGGCGTGGCGCGAGACGCGCAGCGTGCTGCCGTGCGGCGGTGGCACCTGCTGCACGTTGATGTAGTGGCGTATGCGCCATTTCCAGGCGTCGGGCAGCAGGAACTGGCCGTGCGTGAGGCCGGGCGTGCCCGAGCCCTTGGATTTGTTGATGCGCGGCAGGTCGCTGCGGCGCACCAGCAGGTCCACGCTGGCGGCGCCGTTCTCCAGCGCGGTGGCCGCGCTGTCCATGGCCGACGAGCCCGCGCCCACCACGCCCACGTGCAGGCCTGCCAGGCGGCTGTAGTCGAGCACGTCGGAGGAATGCGCCCAGCGGCTGCGGTCCACGCCCTGCATGAAGGCGGGGATCTGCGGGCCGCCCAGGCCGTCGCGGCCCGTGGCCAGCACCACGCGGCGCGCCAGCCAGGTGTGCGAGGCGCCATCGGCCGTCACATCGACCTCGACCGTGCCGTCGGCCTGCGGGCGGATGGCCGTGACCTGGTGGCCGTTGCGCACGTCGCAGCGCATCACGCGGCGGTACCAGCGCAGGTAGTCCATCCACTGCAGGCGCGGGATCTTGTCCAGCGCGGCCCAGGCTTCGCGGCCCCATTGGGCGATGAACCAGGCGCGGAAGGTCAGCGAGGGCAGGCCCAGCGCGGGGCCGGTCAGCTCCTTGGGCGAGCGCAGGGTTTCCATGCGCGCCGTCGTGGCCCAGGGGCCTTCGAAGTCCAGCGGGGCCTTGTCCAGCAAAACGGCCGCGATGCCCAACTGGGACAGCGCGGCCGACAGGGCCAGGCCGGCCTGGCCGGCGCCGATGACCAGGACATCGTGCACGGGCTGGCCGTCGCGGGTGGAGGGAGGAATCCAGGCCTTGGCAGGCCAGCCCAGGGCGACGAGGTCGTCGCGCAGGCGTTCTTCAAGGGCAGCCAGGCCCGCAGGGGCCGCGGCTGCCGGTTCGGTCAGGGACATAGACTCACCAGGAACTCACGAGGAAAGGCGCGCCAGCGGGGCAGGGCCTGCGGGCGCGCGCGGCATCAATCGATGCTGATTTTCGCGTCTTTGACCACCTGTGCCCATTTCAGGCGGTCGTTGTGCACGGTTTTCTTGAACTGCTCGGGCGTCTCTATGCGGATGGCGTTGCCCTGGGACTCGAAGCGCGCACGCACCTCGGGCAGCTCCAGCACCTCGCGCACGGCCTGGCCGAGCTTGGCCACGATGGCCGGGTCCGTGCCCTTGGGCGCGAAGATGCCGAACCAGATCGAGCTGTCGAAGCCCTTGGTGCCCGTCAGGCCGCTGGAGGCGATGGTGGGCACTTCCTTGATCACTTCCACGGGCTTGGCCGTGGTCACGCCCAGCAGGCGCACCTTGCCGCTCTTGTAGTGCGGCAGCACGGTCTGGACCTGGTTCATGATGCAGCAGGTCTCGCCGCGCAGCACCGAGGTGATGGCCTCGGGGCCGCCCTTGTAGGGTACGTGGACCATGTTCAGCCCCAGGCGCGCATTGAACTCTGCAAAGGCCATGTGCGTGCCCGCGCCGTTGCCCGTGGAGGCGTAGTTGTACTTGCCGGGGTTGGCCTTGATCTCGTCCACGAACTCCTTGAGGTTCCTGACGTTGATCACGTTGGGATTGATGGTCAGCACGTTGGACACATCGATCAGCGGCGCCACCGGCACGAAGTCGGTTTCCACGTCAAACGGCAGCTTCTTGTAAAGCGCCGCATTGCTGCCGTGCGTGGCCGCCGTGCCGAAGGCCAGCGTGTAGCCGTCCGGCTTGGCGCGCGCCACGATCTCGCTGGCGATGTTGCCGGCCGCACCCGACTTGTAGTCAATGATCAGGGGCTGGCCCAGGCGCTGGGACAGCGGCTCCTGCACGCCGCGCGCGATCACGTCCACGCCCGAGCCTGCCGGGAAGCCCAGGATCATGGTCACGGGCTGGTGCGGCCACGAAGCCGCCGAATCGGCTGCCACCGCTGCGGTGGAGCCGAGGACGGCCAGGGCCGCGGCGGCGGCGGGAATCCAGGAGCGGAAAAGCGAGGGGCGCATGGTGTGCAGGGAAATCCGGTGAATCAATTCCCATATTTTCCTGAGAACTTAATGAGCCACTTTTATATGCATATGTTGGTATGAAGCCAGTGTGGGCATGGCCGCAGCGCTCAGCAAAAAGCCCGCCGATGGGGCGGGCTTCATGCCGGGCGCAAGCGCCCCTCAATGGCGGTAGGGGTTGTTGGGGCGGCGGTCATGGCGGTCCGGCACGCCGTCGCGGTCACGGTCCCAGCGGCCGGGTGCGTAGCCCCAGCGGCCACCGTGCTGCGACCACACGGGCTGGCGGTACACATAGCCGGGGCGCGCCTTGACCCAGTGGCCGGCCACCCAGGCATGGCGGTGGCCTTGCGGGCGCCAGTAGCCCGGCGCCCACACATAGCCGCGGCGCGGTGCCGGAACGGCCTCGTAGCGCATGGGGGGCGGCGCGCCGAACTGCACAGAGATGGCGGCACCCGGCGCCGCGTAGGTCACGTTGGCCTGGGCCTGCGCGGTCCCGGCCCATCCGGCCAGGGCCACGGTCGCGGCGATCAGCGGTGTGCGAAGGGAAATCATGGCGGCTCCTTGTCCTTGGTTCATCGGGCTGGAGTCCCTGTGACGGGAATCCATGACTGCATGGTGCGAGTGCTGCGTCAAGCCCGGGTTGCCGCGACGCGAAGTCTTGCAATCTTGTGTATCGCCTTGGTGAAGCCTTGTTGCCAGGCGCTGCAGCGCAGGCTGCCGTCCTGCAGCCGCCGTCAGACAGTGCCTCTTCTCAGGGCCGTGAACGCCGTGAATTCCCAGCTGCGCATGGCCAGCACCAGGGTGTAGCCCTCGCGCTGGCCGGGCGGCAGGCGCTGGTCCTGCAGGTGCTGCTGGGAAAAATCATGGGCCAGCCGCTGTATGCGTTCCACGAAGCTGGGCGCCAGATGCCGGCCGATGGAGCCGTGCACCATCAGCATGCCCTCGCCCGGCTGGTCGAAGCCGCCGCCGAAATAGTCGAGCACGGCGTTCTCGCGGAAGTACTCCATCACCGGCCCGCGCGCGCGCCAGCGGAAGGTCTTGGCCAGGCGCAGCCGGTAGCGGTTGCCGGGGCGCAGCTCGATGATGCCGATGCGGTCCAGCTGGGCCAGGTAGCGGATGCCTTCGGCCTCGGTCATGCGGTAGGTGGCCACGATCTGCTCCAGCGTCCACTGGCTGAGCACGCAGATGGCCATCAGCAGCAGCTTGCGGTCGGCGACCACGGCGTTCTCCTGCTCCGGCGTCATCTCCTGCAGCAGCGGCTGGCTGTCGGCCACGCGGCGCGCCAGGTCGGCGAAGTCCAGGCTCAGCGCGCGGCAGATGGCATCGATGCGCGACAGCGGCATGTCGCCCTTGGCCAGCATGCGCTTGACGCTGGACTCGGCCATGCCCAGGGCGCGCGCCAGGTCGGCATAGGTCATCTGGGCGGCCTTGAGTTCCTTCTTGAGGGCGATGACAAGGTCGGCAGTGGTGCTCATGGGTAGCGATTATCGATACCCGAGGTGCTGGTTTGCGCGGCGGGTGCAGAAAAACGATGCTGGAAGGGCCGATGGCTCGCCACACTCCGCGCCACTTTCCACGAGGAGCAACACATGCCATCCACATTGATTTCACCGGCCGCCGCCCTACGCGCGCTGTACTGGGGCGCCGCCTTGCTGCTGCTGGCCGCCTTGATTGGCCCTGCAGTGCCGCAGCCCCAGGGCTTTCACGCGTTTGCCGACCAGCGCGCCTGGGGGCCGCTGCCCCATGCGCTGGATGTGCTCAGCAACCTGGGCTTTGCATGGGCCGCCGTGGCGGGCGCGCGCCTGCTGCTGGACCGGCGTAGCCAAGCGCTGGCGCCGGCCCTGCGCTGGCTGGCCGCGCTGTTCTTCACGGGGCTGGCGTGTTCGGCCATAGGCTCGTCCGTCTACCACTGGGCCCCCCACGATGCCACCCTGGCCGGCGACCGGCTGGGCATGTCCATGGCCTTTGCCGGCATGCTGGGACTGGCGCTGCAATCGCGCATTGCCGACCGCGTGGCCGTGCGCGCCGCGGTGGCCATGCTGGTCGCCGCCGTGGCCTCGGTGCTGGTCTGGCTGCATGGCGGCAACCTGCTGCCCTGGGCGCTGGTGCAGGGCGGCGGCATGCTGGCGGTGCTGGGCCTGGCCTGCGTGGCGCCGCGCCATGGCGCGCTGGCGCTGCGCCTGGGCGTGGTGATCGCCTGGTATGGCGCGGCCAAGCTGCTGGAGTGGGGCGATGCGGCCGTCTTCGAGGCCACAGCCGGGCTGGTGTCCGGCCACAGCCTCAAGCATGTGGTGGCGGCGGCCGCCGCCCTGCCCGTGATCACCGCGCTGCGTGCGGCCGGCACGGCGCGCATGGCCAGTACGGGCACAATGTGCGCCGATGCGTGCGGCCACGGCGGCGCCACCAACCGTTGAGGGAAGACAAGATGTTCCAGCAAGAGACCGGCAGCCCGTCTGCCCCCACCGCAACGGCCGGCGCCGTGCCATCGGCCGCGCACGAGCACCCCAACCAGTTCGCCCTGCTGGGCCAGCGGCGCTTTGCGCCGTTCTTCTGGACGCAGTTCTCGGGGGCGGCCAACGACAACCTGTTCAAGTTCGCGCTCACCGTGATGGTGACCTACCAGCTCAGCGTCTCCTGGCTGCCTTCGGCCATGGCGGGGCTGGTGATCGGGGCGCTGTTCATCCTGCCGTTCCTGCTGTTCTCGGCCACCTCGGGCCAGCTGACGGACAAGTGGGACAAGACCCGCATGTTCCGCCTGGTCAAGAACCTGGAGATCGCCATCATGGCGCTGGCCGCCTGGGGCTTCATCCAGGCCAATGTGCCCTTGCTGCTGGGCTGCGTCTTCCTGATGGGCCTGCACTCCACGCTGTTCGGCCCCGTGAAATTCGCCTACCTGCCCCAGGTGCTCAGCGAGCGCGAGCTGACGGGCGGCAACGGCATGGTGGAGATGGGCACCTTCGTGGCCATCTTGCTGGGCAACGTGGCCGGCGGCCTGCTGGTGGCCGTGCCCGAGGTCGGCCATCTGCAGGTGGCCGTGGCCTGCCTGGCGCTGGCGGTGATCGGGCGGATCTTTGCGCAGTTCATCCCCAATGCGCCGGCCACCGACCCGCACCTGGTCATCAACTGGAACCCCTTCACCGAAACCTGGCGCAACCTGCAGCTGGCCCGCGAGCAGCCCGCCGTGTTCCGCTCGCTGCTGGGCATCAGCTGGATGTGGTTCTTCGGCGCCGTGTTCCTCGCCCAGTTCCCCAGCTTTGCCAAGGAGGTGCTGCATGGCGACGAGCATGTGGCCTCGCTGCTGCTGGTGGTGTTCTCGGTGGGCATCGGCACGGGCTCGCTGCTGTGCGAGGTGTTCAGCCGCCGCCATGTGGAGATCGGCCTGGTGCCGCTGGGCGCCATCGGCATGAGCGTGTTCGCCGTGGACCTGTTCTTTGCCTCGCGCGCGCTGCCGGCTTCCGAGCTGATGGGCGTGGGTGCCTTTTTTGCCCAGCCCGCGCACTGGCGCGTGATGGCCGACCTGGGCATGCTGGCCCTGTCGGCCGGCATCTACAGCGTGCCCATGTACGCGCTGATCCAGATGCGCAGCCAGCCCACGCACCGCGCGCGCATCATCGCGGCCAACAACATCCTCAACGCGCTGTTCATGATCGCCTCCAGCGTGCTGGCCGGCGCGCTGCTGGCCGCAGGTTTCAGCATTCCCCAGGTGTTCCTGATCACGGGCATTGCCAATGCCGTGGTGGCTGCCTACATCTTCTTGCTGGTGCCCGAGTACCTGCTGCGCTTCGTGGCCTGGGTGGCCTCGCGCTTCGTGTACCGCTTCAAGGTGCAGGGCGACGAGCACATTCCGGCCACCGGCGCGGCCATCCTGGCCTGCAACCATGTGAGCTTTGTCGATGCCGTGCTGCTCATGGCCGCCAGCCCCCGGCCCATCTACTTCCTGATGGACCACCGCATCTTCCGCGTGCCCGTGCTGGGCTGGCTGTTCCGCCTGGCCAAGGCCATTCCGGTCGCGCCCCAGAAGGAAGATCCCGCCACCTACGAGGCTGCGTTCGAGCGCGCCGCCCAGGTGCTGCGCGAGGGCGACCTGCTGGCCATCTTCCCCGAGGGCGGCATCACGCGCGACGGGCAGCTGCAGGAGTTCCGAGGCGGCATCATGAAGATCATCGAGCGTGCCCAGGCCGATGGCCTGCAGGTGCCCGTGGTCCCCATGGCGCTGACCAATCTCTGGGGCTCGTACTTCAGCCGCATCGAGCAGGGCGGCGCCATGGTGCGTCCCTTCCGCCGTGGCCTGTTCAACCGCGTGGGCCTGAACGTGGGCCAGCCCATGGCCCAGGCCGAGGTGCAGCCCGCGCTGCTGCGCGAGCGCGTGCAGCGGCTGCTGGCGGCCTAAGAGGGGTTCTGTTCCTCCACCGTGAAGCTCAGGCCGGCATTGGCCTTGAGCCTGGCGATGAGCGCGTTGCCCATGGCGGGCGCCGTGGTCCAGATGCCGCCGGGCGTGTCCGGGGCGTCCTGCAGCAGGCAGACGGCTGCCTCGGTGATCATCTTGGACGTGGAGCCGTAGCCCGGATCGCGGTCGCCCTTGACGCCCACGCGCAGGCTGTGGCCGGCCGTGTCGGTGCCGATGAACAGCACGTCGTAGAAGCCCGATTCACGCTCTTTGCGCGATGGCCCCTCGCCAGGCTTGGGGCCGTCGTCCGCGCCCAGCGACTTGTCGGCCGCCACGGCGTTGGCCAGGGCCTCGCCCTTTTCGCCCGCGCCTGTGACCATCATCTCGTCGTAGACAAAGTCGGCGCCATAGGCATGGCCCAGCAGAAAGTTGGAGCGGTGCACGTTGCGCGTGTTGATGGCCGCCATCACGAAGGGCGCCACCCACAGGCCCAGCACCTCGTCCACCATGGGCTTGCTGCCCGAGGGCTGGCGCGGGCCCTCGAAACCCGGCGTGAGCGAGAACGGATTGCGCAGCAGATCCAGCACGCCCGGCTGGGCGGCGGCCGCCGCCATGGTGGCCTTGAGGCTGGCGGCCGTGCCGCCCGAGAAGGTGCCCTTCATCTTGCGCACCCGGCCCCGCACGCGCTGGGCGGGCTGGCCGAAGCGGGCCTGCATCTCTCGCTGCAGCATGAACACGCCCAGGTCGAAGGGAATGGAATCGAAGCCGCAGGAGAACACGATGCGCGCGCCGCTGGCCCGGGCTGCGGCCTCGTGGGCATCGATCATCTGGCGCATCCACGCTGGCTCGCCGCACAGGTCCACATAGTCCACGCCGGCGCGGGCGCAGGCGGCCACTAGTTCGTTGCCGTAGAGCTGGTAGGGGCCCACCGTGGTCAGCACCAGGCGGGCCTGCTCCATCAGCGCCTGCAGGCTTGCGGGATTGCCGGTGTCGGTCACCACCAGCGGGGTATCGGCGGGCGCGCCCAGCTCGTCGCGCACGGCCGCGAGCTTGGCGGCATTGCGCCCGCCCATGGCCCAGCGCAGGCCGCTGCCTGCGGGGTAGCGCCTGAGCAGGTACTCCACCACCAGCCGGCCCGTGAAGCCGGTGGCGCCGTGGACGACGAGGTCAAAGGGTTTGGTCATGGGAGATCTCCATCAATCAGCGTGGCGAACGTGCGATTGCCCGCTGCACTGCAGCCGGGGTGGGCGCATTGTCTGTGGCGCGCCGCAGGGTTCCTGTCGCCCAGGTGCCGTGCCCGATGTCCTGTGTGCTGGTGTCACATGCAGGAACTTTTTGGGGTGTAAACAACAGTCAAAAACTTGAAAAGTACCGTTTGAAGATACTCGATGGCCTGTGTCTGGCCACTGTTACGGTTGAATGCAGACACGCAAGTTACGTCTGGGCACCATGCGTCCCGTGTTCAACCAATGCCCTTGAGGGGCACCTCGGCAAATGTCCTCTTCTCCCATCGTCGTTCAGCGTGATACCCGGGCCTGGCAACTGCAGGTGTGGGTGTCGTTCGGCATTGCGGTCTCGCTGTGCGCCATCGGCCTGGCATGGCTGCCCGGCGAGCAGCTGGAGCAGGCCTTCATGGTGATGGGCTATGTGTTCTGCCTCTCGGCCGCCTTCGTGCTGGCCAAGTTCGTGCGGGACAACGAGGGCGGCCGCAGCGGCGCAGGCGACACGCCCATGTGGAAGCTGGTGGTCTGGGGCGGCTTTGCCGTGTCCATGGCGCTGACCGGCTGGGGGCTGGTGAGCATGGACATCAACGTGACCTACAAGGCCTTCCTGGGCGTGAGCTGGCTCTATCTCATCACCACCGCCTTCACGCTGGCCAAGATGCTGCGTGACCGCCACGAGGCCGACCTGGCGCAGGCCCGCATGCATGGCCGCCGCGAGGCCGCGCAACCGGCCGACGCCGAGTGATGTCCACCCCTTCCCCGCATTTCCAGGAGTCCAAGCAATGATGGTCAACCAATCCGTTTTCACGCGCCTGCCGCGTGCCCTGCTGGCCGCTGGTGCGCTGTGCGCAGCCCTGGCCATGGCGCCTGCCCATGCGCAAAGCGAGGCCTCGGTGGCGCTGTCCATGCTGCCCGTGGCCTCCGTGGTGGGCACGGCTTCGGTGGCTTCGGCGGCCGCTGGCGCCGTGGTGGCCGTGCCTGCCGCTTTGTCGGTGGGCGGCGCGGTGCTGACAGTGAAGGCAGTGCAGGCCTCGGCCACGGGCACGGTCTACCTGCTGGAGCGTGCCTCCGACGGCGCCCAGGCCAGCGTGGAAGTGGTGGGGCGAGGCGCCTCCGCCTCGGCTTACGCCGTGGGCACGGTGCTGACCTGCAGCGTGATCGGCACGGGCGTCATCATCTCGGCGGCCGGCAAGGTGCTGGCCTTCATCCCCAACGAGATGGGCAAGGCCCTGCTGCACAACGAACGCCTGTGATGCCCGCCATGAAACCGCCGCTTTCTCCTTCCCCTGCAGCCCGTGCCGCCTGCCTGGGTCTGCTGCTGGCCGCCGCGCTGGGCACGGCCCATGCAGGGCGCAGCTGCGAGGACAAGCCCCTCACGCCCCAGTCCCTGCAAAAGGGGCTGGACCTTGCCCAGCGCACATCCCAGGCGCTGGATGCCGAGTACGCGAAGAACGGCACCCGTGTCGTGCTGCTGGCGCGCGTGGGCCAGGACCTGAGCAAGTACGACCTGCACTACTCGCACTACGGCTGGGCCTACAGGACCCCCGAAGGCCCCTGGCGCGTGGCGCACAAGCTCAACGAATGCGGCACGGCCGGCGGCCATGTCTACCGCCAGGGCCTGGGCGAGTTCTTCCTGGACGACCTGTGGCGCTACGAGGCCGGCGTTCAGGTGCCCACGCCCGCCGTGCAGCAGGCGCTGTGGACCTTTCTGACCCAGCCCCAGACCGTGCTGCGCCTGCAGCACGAGCCCTACAGCATGGTCAGCTATGCCTGGGGCCAGCGCTACCAGCAGTCCAACCAGTGGGCCACCGAAACCCTGGCCGCCGCCATGGAGCCGGCCACGGTGCAGCGGCGCCAGCAGGCCCAGGCCTGGCTGCAGTTCAAGGGCTACGAGCCGGGCGTGCTGGTCATCCGCGCGCTGTCGCGGCTGGGCGGGCGCGTGACGGCCGCCAACATCGCCTTCGACGACCATCCCAACGACAAGCGCTATGCCAGCCGCATAGAGACCGTGACCGTGGAGTCGGTGACGCAGTGGCTGCAGCGCAGCCAGCTGGCGGGTCCGGTGCGCGTGCTGCCCTGAGCCGGACCGGCTCTTCCTCCGCCTGCGGTCTTCCTCGGCCGCAGGCCACTGAAACAGGAGTTTCCCCATGAGCAAGGCCCTGCGTCTGCCCGAGAAATGGTTCCGCCGAGGCCTGTGGCTGGTGGCGGTGGTGTTCGCGTCCTTCCTCATCGGCCTGGGCGGCCTGGTGGTGGGCGACCTGCCCCAGGTCGAGTCGCCGCGCACGGTGGAGGACTTCATCGCGCCCGAGGCGGCCGAGCCCGTGAAGGCCGAGATCAAGGCCGCCGATGCCGACCACGACAAGGCGGAAACGGCGCTGGAGAACGCACGGCTCAAGTACCAGGCCGCGCAGTCGCGCTACCGCTCGGCGCGCGAGACCTTCGACAACTGGGTGGCCACGCGCCGTGCCACCGCCCGGCCCGAGCAGGACAGCGAACTGCTGTCGCGCACCCAGGCGCTCGATGCCATCAAGCAGGAAGAGAACACCGCCCGCGCCTCCGTGGAGCGGCTGCAGGATACGAGCCTGCGGGCGCGGCAGCGCCTGGACGCGGCCAACCGCCAATGGGACGATCTGCGCGACGGGGCCATGGAATCCTGGCGCACGGAGATGCGCGCCGTCGAGCTGCGTGTCTTTCTCTACCGCCTGGCGCTGACCCTGCCGCTGCTGCTGGCGGCCGGCTGGCTGTTCGCCAAACAGCGCAAGAGCACCTGGTGGCCCTTCGTCTGGGGATTCATCTTCTTTGCGCTGTTCGCTTTCTTCGTTGAACTTGTGCCGTACCTGCCCGACTACGGCGGCTACGTGCGCTATGTGGTCGGTATCGTGGTGACGGTGCTGCTGGGGCGCGCGGCCATCCTGGGCCTGAACCGCTATCTTGAAAGGCAAAAGCAGCAGGAATCGCTGCCGGAGACGCAGCGGCGCCAGGAACTGGGCTACGACGTGGCCCTGGCCCGCCTGGCCAAGGGCGTGTGCCCGGGCTGCGAGCGCCCCGTGGATCTGAAGGACGGCGCCATCGACTTCTGTCCCCACTGCGGCATCGGCCTGTTCGACCGCTGCGGCAGCTGCAACACCCGCAAGAGCGCCTTTGTACGCTTTTGCCACAGCTGCGGCGCCCAGGCCGATGGCCACAGCAGAAAGGCGGGTGCGGTGCTGCCCCGGGCGCAGGAGCCCGGGCCGGCGCCAGGCTGAGCCGGCCTGGCCGTCAGGGGCTCCAAGCCCCTTGAAGCTGCACGGGGTTGTGGTACACCATGGCTTGCGCGCTCGGCCGGGGCGCAGATGTCTTCAGCGAGGATGCCATGTCACGCCAGCTGCCGTATCCCCCACAACACACGCCAGCGCAACCCGCCCACCCACCGGCCGGCGGGTCCGCCCATGTCCTTCCCCTTGCGGCCTGGGCCGTGGGGGCGGCCCTTCTGGCAGGTCATGTGCTGGCGGGCCCTTCTTCATGGAAAGCATGGGCGGCCTACGCCGCGCTGTCGGCATTGGCCGGCATGGCCTGGATCTGGCGCTGCCATGCAGCCGGCTTGCCGCTGACCCGGACGCTGCGCGGCCATGGCTGGATACAGGCCACGATGGCCTTGCTGCTGGCGGCATGGCAGCCGACCCTGGCCTGGGCTTGTGCCCTGCTGTGGCTGGCGGCCGTCGCCTGGCTGCCCTGGGATGGCGAGCGCGAGCAGGCGCTGCATCTGCCCACGGGCCAGGTGGTGGTGCTGTGCGCCATGCTGGCCATGCTCTGCGCCGTGGTGGTGGCCAGGCCCATGCCGCAGATGGCGCCGGGCCCGGTCGCCGTGCGCATCCTGTGGCTGGCCAGCGTGCTGCTGCCGCTGGCCGTGCATGCGCTGGCGCTGTGGCAGGCGCTGAGCCGCATGCAGCGCCAGTACACCGAGGAGCTGGCGCAGCTGTCGAGCTATTGCGGCCAACTGGCCGACGATGTGCAGCAGTTGCAAAAACGCGTGGGCTCGCTGCAATTGCCCACGGGGCGCGACACACTCACCGGCGTGGCCAATTACGCGCGTTTGATGGATGTGGTCGATGGCCTGCGCGAACGCCATGCCCGCAAGCCCGAGCCGTTTTGCGTGGTGCTGCTGGAGCTGGACCCGTGGGTGGAGCGCGTGGGTGTTCACCAGGCCTACAAGGGCCCCTCGCTGCAGGACCGCGTGCTGCTCATGCTCAGCGGCCTGCTGGTCACGCATCTGCGCACCGTGGACGGCATAGGCCGCTACCGCGACGACACCTTCATGCTGGTGATGCCCGATACCGCCTCGGTCCAGGCCGTCTGGGCCCTGCAGCGCGTGCGCGAGGGTGTGCGCCAGCAGCGCTGGAGCGAAACGCCCATCCCCGATCCCGACAAGGACCCGCTGACCCTGACCCTGGCCGTGGCGGAGTTCCAGGCGGGCGAGACCTCGGAGCGGCTGGTGCAGCGGGCCGAGGCAGCCCTGTTGCATGGCCGCGCCTGCGGGCGCAACCAGATCGTGGTGGCCGAGGATGTGCGGCCGCCGCGCGCGTCCTAGACGCACAGCCTGCGATAGGGCCTGTTCATCCCCTGCGGGGGAGCGCGCTCCTCGGGATTTCCCGGATGCGGTCACAATGGGCGCCCATCGGGGCCGCCGGCCCGCCGCGCTTCATTGCATGCCCGTGCTTTCCTCCATTTCCCGGAATCTTCCCGACCGCCTCCTTTGGGGGCCGAAGCCGGCGTCACCGCTGGTGGACGAGGCGCTGCACCTGGAGCGCTGGAAACGCCGCACCTGGCAGCTGCACATCTCCGTGCTGCTCAGCCATCTCTATGCGCTGCTGCTGTTCCTGGGCCATGCATGGGCCGGCTACGCGCCCTGGCCCGTGGTGCTGGGCTATGGACTGTGGGTGGCGGCCGGCATGGGCTTCATCACCTGGGCCTATGCCAGCGACTGGTGCCACAAGCTGCGCGATCCGGGCATGTTCCTCACGCACCAGCTGGTGTCCATCATCGGCGTGCTGGGCATGGTCATGGCGGCACCCGCGCTGGCGTTCCAGTCGATGGTGATGCTGATCGCCTTCAGCGCCGACGGTTTTCTCGCACGCAGCCGCACCAGCTTCTGGCTGACGTGGATAGGCACCCTCGTTGCCGTGGCCGCCATCATCTGCTGGCGGGGTCCGCTGATGCGCATGACCACGGACACGGCTGCGGGCCAGCTGCTGGCCTTCGGCGTGGTGCTGGGGGCCGTGGTGCGCTGCAGCGTGCAGGCGACCTTCTTTCGCAGCATGCAGTACCGGCTGGGCATCGCCAATGACAAGCTGGCCGCTGCGCTGGCGCAGATCGAGGCCCTGCTGCGCCATGACGACCTGACCGGCGTCAGCAATCGGCGCGGCGTGATGGAGCGGCTGCACGAAGTGCGCACCGCCGCCCAGGAGCGTGGCGAGGTGCTGTGCGTGGCGTTGCTGGACATAGATCACTTCAAGCGCATCAACGACAGCTTTGGCCATGAAGGCGGCGATCGCGTGTTGCGCGCTTTCGGCGCGCTGCTGAAGTCGCAGCTGCGCAGTACAGATGGCGTGGGCCGCTATGGCGGCGAGGAATTCCTGCTGGTGCTGCCGGACACCGGCCTTGCCCAGGCCGGCGAATTGCTGGAGCGCCTGCGCCTGCGCATTGCCGAGGCTCCGTGGACGCACACCCTGGGCGATGGCGCCCGCGTCACCTGCACGCTGGGCGCGGCGCAGTACCGCACGGGCGAATCGGTGGAGGCCACCATCGCGCGCGCCGATGCGGCCCTGTACCGAGGCAAGGCCCAGGGCCGCAACTGCACGGTGCTGGAGCCGCAACAGGCCCCGCAGGTCTTGAGCGGCGCCCCGGCCCCCCGGACTGATGCCGGAATGCCTGACCGCTTGTGAGTGCAGCTCACGACGAGTGACAGAAAACATCGTTATTCATGCGCACCGATCGTCCATAGCATCGGCATCCATGCTCGGAATGGACAAGGGTGCAAATATGAACCAATGGTTCGCTGAAATCGCCGGCAACGGGCCCGAGGGCGCTGGCATCGTGGTGTCTGCGCAAGGCTGGGATAGGCATCTGCAGTCCGGCCCCCGCCAGTTGCAGGCCGGCCCGCTCCGCGCCGAACTGGCCGACGGCGGCCTGCGCAATGTCCGCTATGGCGGCGTCGACATCCTGCGCTCCATGGCCTTTGTGGCGCGCGACGGACAGGGTGACCGCTGTGTGTATGGCGCGGGCGAACTGAGCCTGCGCGAGCGGGCCGGCCGCTTCGAGGCCTTCTACGAAACGGTGGTGGACTGCGAGGAGCTGAGCCTGGCCTGGCGCGTGCGCATCGTGGGTTCGGCGCGCGGACTGAGCTTCACGTGCTGGGCGCGAGCCCAGGGGGATGTCGACGGCGGCCTGCAGCGGGGCCTGCGCGCCGGGCGGGCGGGCCTGGAGCTGGTGTATCCGCTCAAGGTCCTGGCTGGCCGGCCCGTGCATGTCCAGCATGTCGATGGCAGCGCCGAAACCACCGTGCTGCCCGAGCCCGATGCGCTGCAGCGCCTGTCGCAGCTGTCTGGCATCGCCCATGTGCCCGCACCGGGCCTGCAGGTGGATTGCCGCCTGGAAGGCGCCGAGTTCGAGATGCTGGGCCAGCGCTGTGGCGGCAAGGCCTTTTTCCGGCTGCAGCCGCGCGCGTTGTCTCCTTCGCCCTCCTACCCGTTGACCCGGGGCCGGACCCTGGTGCAGATGGCCGGCCTCTCGTTTGTCTCGCCCGGCGCCCTGCAGTAGCACCGCAAGCAGCGCCTGGCCAGGCCTGGCCGGGTCAGCCTGTGCCTTGCAGGCGGGCGGCCTGCACGGTGGCCTCCAGCAGCTTTCTCTCCCTTTGCAGGTGGGCGGTGAACTGGGCTTGCTCCATGACCATGGGCTTGAAGCCGGCCTCGGCCAGCTTGCGCACCAGTTCCGGCTCGGCCAGCACGGCGGCGGTCTCCCGGGCCAGGCGCTCTGCAATGCGGGCATCGGTGCGGGCTGGCAGCAGCAGGCCTTGCCAGGCTTCGACATCGAACGCCTGCCAGACCGCCGTGTCCGACAGGCTGGGTGTCTGCGGCAAGGTGGCGGCCCGCTGGCGCGATGTCACCCCCAGGCCGCGCAGCTTGCCCTCGCGCACGAAGGACTGGACCAGGGCCACGGGCAGCACGGCCAGGTCGATCTGCCCGCCTGCCAGCTCGGTCAGCGCCTGCGGGCCGGATTTGTAGGGCACATGCGTCCATGACAGGCCGGCCTGCTGCTGGAGCATTTCGGCCGTCAGGTGCAGGCTGGTGCCCACGCCGTCGGTGCCCACGGTCAGCCGGCCCGGTTGCTGGCGTGACAGCTGCACCAGCTCGGCCGCCGTGGCGGCCGGCAGGTCGGGGCGGCCTGCCAGCACGAAGGCCGAAGAGGCCACGGGCGCCACGGGCAGCAGCTCCCTGAGGCCGTCATAGCGAAAGCGTTCTGGCGAGACCAGCGGCGCGATCAGCACGCAGCTGGCCACGCCAAACAGCACGGTGTGCCCGTCGGGCCGGGCCTTGATGACACGCTGGGTGGCGATGGTGCCCGAGGCGCCCACCGTGTTCTCTATGACCACGGGCTGGTGCAGCCGCTCGGCCAGCCTCGGCATGACCAGGCGTGCGGCCACGTCCACGCTGCCGCCTGGCGAAAAGGGCACCACCACGGTCAGCGGCTGGCTGGGCCAGGCGTCGGCCCCAGCCGTGGAGGCGCGGGCTGCCGGCGAAAGCCAGGGCGCGCCCAGCATCCAGGCCGCCAGTTGCCTGCGGTTGAGGCTCATGCCAGCCTCCCGGCAGCGCCCAGCCAGGGCAGCTGGTCCGCGTGGTAGCGCCAGGTCTGGAACACGCTGTTGAGCCGGCCGGGGCCGGTGCGGCGCGCTGCGGCATCGGGATACTCGGCGAACCAGGGCAGGATGTATTCCCAGACCACTTCCCCCGCAGGCGTGACCTCGAAGAGCCGGCCCGTGGCCGATTCGGTGATGTGGGTGTTGCCGTTCCACAGGCGCTGGGCATTGCCCATGAAGGCGGTGTAGAAGGCGTTGACCATCTCGTCCTGGTAGCTCCAGACCACGCGGTGGTCGGCCGGATCGATCTCCACCACGCGCGAGAAGGCCACGTGGGCGCCTTCGCGGAAGTTGCCGTTGTCGAAGGCCAGGATGTGGCCGTTGTCCAGCGCCACGGGCGCATGCTGGTGCGAGACCACGGAAGGCGGAATGTGCAGCGTCACCGCGCCGCTGGCCTTGTCCACGGCGATGATGCCGGAGGTGGTGCGCAGGCTCATGAGCACGCTGCCGTCGGCCCTCACGCCCAGCCCGTTGACCAGCGGCCAGTGGTATCGGCCAAAGCCCGGGTGGATGGGGAAATCCTCGGGCTTCAGGTGCTCCCAGGCCTTCCACTCCCAGACCAGGCGGCCGCTGCGGTCCACCTCGCGGATCACGTCGCCGTACATCACCTCGCCGGCTCCGTGCGCGGTGCCGCCGGGCACGCGTTCGGCAAAGCCCGCAGGCACGGGCGCGCAGGCGGCGTAGAGCAGATGGCCGTTGGGCAGCCATTGCGCGTCATGGTGGTGGTCCGGGTCCTCGTGGCGCCAGACGATCTCGCCCTGCGGCGTGACCTCGTAGAAATCGCCGCCATGCCACATGGACCATGGCGCATAGCGATCGGGCGAGCGGGGGTGGTTGCCGTTGTAGCCCAGGTTGCCGTTGGGCAGGATCACGGCATGGCGGCCCGCGCGCACGGGCAGCTTCCATTCATGGGCCACGCGGCCCTCGATGTCCACCAGGTAGACATGGCCGTCGGCCGTCTGCGGCGCGATCAGGGTGTAGCCGCCGGCCGAAAGGGCGGGGTCGTGGGCGATGAGTCCGACGCCGCGGCGGCGCTGGGTGACTTGGTCTACGGTGCTTGCCATGGGCTGCTTTCAAAGGAGGGCGGGGAATGAGCGCCACTGTAGGCAGTCGCAAGCGTCAGGAATAGCTGTTTGTTTTGGATGAGGTGTCAGATAAAAATTTACACTCCGCGCCATGCCCGCAATCTCCCAGGCCTTTCGCTGTTTCGACGAGGTGGCGCGCCGTGGCTCGGTGCGCAAGGCCGCCGTCACGCTGCACCTGACGGCGGCGGCCGTGAACCAGCAGATCCTCAACCTGGAGGCCCAGGTCGGCGTGCCGCTGTTCGACCGCCTGCCGCGCGGCATGCAGCTGACAACGGCCGGGGAGCTGATGCTGGCGGCCGTGCGGCGCAGCCAGCGTGACTTCGACAACGCGCTGGCCCAGGTGGAGGACCTGCGCGCCCTGCGCCGGGGCCATGTGCGCGTGGGCGTGTCCCATGCCACGGCCGAGTACCTGCTGCCGCTGGTGATCTCCAGCCTGCATGCACGCTATCCGGGCATCACCTTCAGCGTGCGTTCGGGCACGGGCGAGGAACTGCTGCGCGGCGTGGCGCAGGGCGAGATCGATGTGGCCTATTGCCTGCGCCGCCCGCCGCCGCCCGGCGTGCAGGAGGTGCGGGCCTGGCCCCAGCCGCTGGGCGCGGTGATGGCCCCCGGCCATCCGCTGGCCACCGAGCCGCGCCTGCTGCGCCTGCGCGATTGCGTGGCCTATCCGCTGATCCTGATGGCGCCGGGCATGGAGCTGCGCAGCATGCTGGAGCAGATGGACAGCGCAGCCCTGCACCAGCAGCGGCCGCTGGTGGAGACCAGCTCCGTGCCCATGGTGCGGCGCCTGGTGGCCGGCAGCACGGCCCTGGGATTCCTGGTGCCCGACAACGTGGCCGAGGATGTGGCGGCCGGCCGCCTGCTCTGGCGGCCCCTGCACGATGCAGGAGCACAGCTGCCAAGCTGTCTGTACCAGCGCATCGGCTACACCAGGGCGGCCGCCATGCGCCTGTTTCTGGACGAGCTGGAGCGCGTGGCCGACGAGATGCGCGCCGGCTTCGAGACCGGCGTGTCCTGGTCGCTCAAGGATATGGCGACCTGAGCGGCCCTGGCCACCTGAGTGACCTGAACGATCGGCTGCGGGGCGTCAGACGCCGCGAGCGCGCTCGGCCTTGAAGCGCGCACGCATTTCGCTGAAGTTGCCGGCCTCCAGCGCATTGCGCACTTCCTGCATCAGGTTCAGGTAGTAGTGCAGGTTGTGGATGGTGGTGAGCATGGGGCCCAGCATCTCGCCGCAGCGGTCCAGATGGTGCAGGTAGGCGCGCGAGAAGCCGTCGCGTCCGCCTTGCTCCCAGCTCACGCCGCTGGCACCGGCGCAGGCGTGGCAGGTGCAGCTGGGGTCCAGCGGCTGGTGGTCGGTCTTGTGGCGGGCATTGCGGATCTTCAGGTCGCCATAGCGCGTGAAGATGGTGCCGTTGCGCGCATTGCGCGTGGGCATGACGCAGTCGAACATGTCCACGCCGTCGGCCACGCCCTGCACCAGGTCCTCGGGCGTGCCCACGCCCATCAGGTAGCGCGGCTTGTGGGCCGGCAGGCGGTGGGGCGTGTGGGCCATGATGGCCAGCATTTCGTCCTTGGGCTCGCCCACCGAGACGCCGCCCACGGCGTAGCCGGGGAAGTCCATCTCGACCAGGGCCTGCAGCGATTCCTCGCGCAGGTTCTCGTACATGCCGCCCTGCACGATGCCGAACAGCGCGTTGGGGTTGCCCAGGCGCTGGAATTCGTCGCTGGAGCGCTTGGCCCAGCGGCGGCTCATCTCCATGCTCTTGCGTGCCTCGGCCTCGGTGGTCTTGTGGCCGTTGGTCTCGTAGGGCGTGCATTCGTCCAGCTGCATGACGATGTCCGAGTTCAGGATTGTCTGGATCTGCATGCTGACTTCGGGCGACATGAACAGCTTGTCGCCATTGACGGGGCTGGCGAAGTGCACGCCTTCCTCGGTGATCTTGCGCATGGCGCCCAGGCTCCAGACCTGAAAGCCCCCCGAGTCGGTGAGGATGGGCTTGTCCCACTTCTCGAAGCCGTGCAGGCCGCCGAAGCTCTGCATGATGTCCAGCCCCGGGCGCATCCACAGGTGGAAGGTGTTGCCCAGGATGATCTGCGCGCCCATCTCCTGCAGGCTGCGCGGCATCACGCCCTTGACGGTGCCATAGGTGCCCACGGGCATGAAGATGGGTGTCTGCACCACGCCGTGGTTGAGCGTGAGCTGGCCGCGGCGCGCGTGGCTGGAGGGATCGGTCTTGAGCAGGTCGAATTGCAGCATAGCCCTCCATTGTCCCAGATGGCCGCATGCGCGTGTCGGACGCGCCGCGACTGTCCCCGGAGCCCGTCCGGCTTAGCCGGCCCGCGTCTACACTGGGATGGTTGCGATTCGCCAGCTACAAAAAAGGAGGTCTGCATGCTGAAGATCATGATTGCCGTCGACGGGTCCGAGCCCTCGCTGGATGCCGTGCACCACGCCATCTCCCTGGTGCGCCAGGGCCTTCAGGCGCATTTCGTGCTGGCCCATGTGCAGCAGGAGGCCTCGCTGTTCGAGCTGGCCACGCAGGACTCGGACATGATCGCCGCCGCCAGCGTGGACGCCGGCATGCACCTGGTGGCGCCGGCCGTGGCCCTGGTGCGGGCGGCCGGCATTTCCTACGAGGTGGAGATCGGCCTGGGCGAGCCCGCCGCCGCGCTGGCCGACATTGCCGAGAGCACGGGCTGCGAGCAGATCATCATCGGCGCGCTGGGCCAGGGCGGCCTGCGGCGCGTGCTGATCGGCTCGGTCTCGCGCGAGGTGGCGCGCAACAGCCGGCTGCCGGTGACCATCGTCAAGCATGCCGAGCCGCGCGATGAAGATGAGGAGCAGGACCTGAGTCCCGAGTGAGGCCGCGCCGGGCAGGCGCGCGGGCCTTCAGGCAGCCCGCCGCTGCTGGCCCTGATGGCTCTGGTGCCGGCCTGCATGGGCGCCGTAAGCTCCGTAGGCGCCGTGGGCACCATGAGCGTGCGCATGCGCGTGGGGCTGCAGCTTGCCGTGCGGCAGGCTGGCCAGGCGCTGGAACATGCGGCGGCAATAGCCGCGTATGCCCAGGCATTTGTTGATCTCATCCACCGGCAGGGGCCCGGAGACCACGACGATGCTGTCGGCCTGGTCCCAGTCGCCGGCCGCGCGCAGCCGCCGGCGCATGCACAGCGCCCAGGCATGGATGCGCGTGGGCGAGCCATGCTCATGGACCTGGCCCGTGACCAGGTCGAAGGCAATGGCCACCAGCTCGGTCCTGAGCCGGCAGCGGCGCTCGCCCGTGATGGCACTGGGCGTCTCGCGCATGTCGTACAGGCAGTAACTGCCGGCCTTGAGCTGGTATTGCAAATCCATGGCGGACCTCCGCGGTTCGTTCTGGGGCGGGTTCCGGGCCTGCCTGAAAAGGCCCGGGGCATCGGCGCATTCTGACGCATGGCCCCGGCCGCTGGCAATGCAGCCAGCGGGGCGGGGCTTCCCCGCGAAGGGCAAGCGGCAAAGCGTGCCCGCGAGGGCCGGCCTTCTAGAAGTCCAGAAGGCTGAAGCCCACGCTGAGCACGGTGCGCTTGTAGTTGTAATCGATCAGGCTGTCACCGTATCCGCTGAAAAGCTGGACATGCAGGCGCAAATTGCTCTTGCCACCGTTCCATCCTTCGCCTAGGGTGCGCAGCCATTCGACGCGGCCGGAGCCGCGGCCCTGGCCCAGCGAGCCGCGCGCAGTGAAGCCCAGATAGTTCTGCGCATTGACGTTCCAGCCCAGTTTCACCTCGCCCCGGCCTATGTAGTCCTGGATGCGCGGGTTGTCGTCGTGCTCGGCGCTTTCGCGGATGCGCTGCCAGGCTTTGGCGTGCAGCTGCCAGCGGTTGTCCAGCTCGAAGCCGGTCATCAGATACCAGCGGTTCCAGCTGCGCGACAGCGGATCGCTCTGGCCGTTGGACTGGTGCACCAGTCCCACGCCGCTGTAGCGCCAGCGCCAGCCGAAGGGCAGCCGGGCATCGGTGGGGTAGACGTAGAAGATCTCGGGCTCGTGGTCCGTGTTGCGGAAGGGCCGCGAGATGGCGGGGCTGAACAGCTGCCAGTACGACTGCTGGGTGTAGCCGACCCACAGCGAGTCCTTGCCCGCCGAGGTGCTGCCGGTCAGCAGGCCCTGGGCGACCTTGGTGCGCACCGACAGCTGCACGCGCATTTCCTCGGTCTTGTAGGGCTGCGACTGCGCAGGGTCCTTGCCGGGCGTGGTGGGCTGCCGGTTGACATGGTCGGCCGTCACCACGGACACGGACATGGGCCGGTAGCCGCGGAAGCTGAAGGTGCCGCAGTCGCTGCCCGGTTCCAGCTCGAAGTAGCGCGACAGCTCGCTGTAGCGCGGGTCGCGGCAGCCGCCGTTGGTGGGGGTGGTGGGCAGCGCCAGGCCCTGGCCGCTGTCGGCCGTCACCACGGGGGCGGGCGTGGGCAGGGCGCCAGGATCGGCTGCGGCGCTGGCGGCCGGAGCACTCCAGCCGGTGGCCGGCGGCGCGGTCAGCGGTTGCTGCTGCTGTGCCCAGGTGTCGAAGCAGGCCAGGCGAGACTGGTTGTCCGTGGTGGCGGCGCACTGGCGCCAGGCGTCCTCGGACAGGGGGCGGGGCGCGGTCTGCGCCTGGGCGCCGAGCCAGGGCGTGGCGCCCAGGCCCATGGCCAGGGCCCACTGCAGGGGTGTCGGCGTGCGGCTTGGGCGCTTGCGGCGATCCAGGTGTGGAGGATTCGTCATGGCAGGGGTCCGGTGATGGAAGGAGCGAAGAGTAAGGGGTAATGAGTGAAGAGGCAGCAGGGGCTCGTGTGCAGGCTCGGGGGCCGGTCAGGGCGCGAGCTTGCGCAGCACGAAGGGCCGGGGCGCGGCATCCTCGCCTTCGAGGTAGTTGCCGCGGATCTCGCGGGCGCAGCTGCCTTCGACGACATCGCCCAGCCAGGTGGCGGTGATGCGCTTGCCGTCGGCGCTTTCTTCCAGCGTGATGTGGTCATCGGCCACGTCGCCGACCATGGGCCGGGTGTCTGCGCCGCGCGCGATCGTGCCCTTGACGTTGCCCTTCCACTGGGGGTGCGGTCCCAGCTGCAGGCGCACGGGCTGGGCCTGGCCTTCGACCGTGCCGGTCCATTCGCCCTGCAGCTGGCTGTCCTTCATTTCCTCGCCCTCGGGGCATGAGAGAGGGGGCTGTGCGGAGGCTGTGCGGGCGGCCTTGGGTGCGGCCTTGGCCTGGGCGGTGGGCTGCAAGGCGGTGCTGGAGCAGGCGGCGGTCACGGCCACCAGCGCCAGGCTGAGAACGGGGCGGTAAAAACGCATGCGGTGTCTTTCGGGGAATCAGGAGTCGGCGGGCGTGGACTGCTGTGCCTTGAGCGCGAACTCGGCGCGCAGCTGGCGCAGCTTCTCGCGCGGGTCTTCGCGCGAGGTGGCGGCGTCCAGGCCCATTTCCTTGATGAAGCGGCTGGGCAGGGTGGAGACCATCTCGCGGCCCTTCTTGCGGCGCTTGGTCCAGCTCACGGCCAGCGATCGCCGGGCGCGCGTGATGCCCACGTACATGAGGCGGCGCTCTTCCTGCAGGCGCTGGGCGGTCTCGTCGCTGACCTTTTGCTGGCGGCCATCGTCGTCGTCGAGCTTGAAGGGCAGCATGCCCTCGGTCACGCCGACCAGCATCACATGCGGCCACTCCAGGCCCTTGGAGGCGTGCAGCGTGGACAGGATGACCATGTCCTGCTCCTTCTCGCGCTCGCTGATGGTGGACAGCAGGGCGATGTTGCGCGCCACCTCCAGCAGGCTCTTGACCTCGGTGTGCGTGGTCGTTCCCGCCGCATCCTCGATCTGGCCGCCGGCGCGCTGGGCCATCCAGTCGCAGAACTCCAGCACGTTGCTCCATCGCGCTGCGGCCACCGATTCGCTGTCCTCGCTGTCGTAGAGGTACTGCTCGTAGCCGATCTCCTTGAGCCAGTCGAGCATGAAGCCGCGCGACTGCTCGGCGCCCAGCGTGTGGCGCGCGCGGTATTCGAGGTCGTTGATGTAGCGGCCGAACTCCAGCAGGCTGTCATGCGCCTTCTTGGGCAGGGCCGCTTCCAGCATGTGCGCGAACAGGGCGCCGAACATGCTGAGCTTGTGCTGCGAGGAAAACTCGCCCAGCTTGCCCAGCGTGGTGTGGCCTATGCCGCGCTTGGGCGTGCCGATGGCGCGCAGGAAGGCGGGGTCGTCGTCGTTGTTGATCCACAGCCGGAACCAGGCGCACAGGTCCTTGATCTCGGCGCGGTCGAAGAAGCTGGTGCCGCCCGAGACCTTGTAGGGAATGTTGGCCTTGCGCAAGGCCTTCTCGAAGGGCTTGGCCTGGTGGTTGGCGCGGTAGAGGATGGCGAAATCCTTCCAGTCCGGCGGCGGGTTGCTGGCCGCGCGCAGGCTCTGGATGCGGGCCACGGCGCGCTCAGCCTCGTGCTCCTCGGTGTCGCAGTCCACGATGCGCACGGGCTCGCCTTCGCCCAGCTCCGAGAACAGCGTCTTCGGATAGAGCTTGGGGTTGGGCTGGATCACGTTGTTGGCCGCACGCAGGATGGCCGAGGTGGAGCGGTAGTTCTGCTCCAGCTTGATCACCTTGAGCTGCGGGAACTCCACCGGCAGCTTCTTGAGGTTGTCCAGCGTGGCGCCGCGCCAGCCGTAGATGCTCTGGTCGTCGTCGCCCACGGCCGTGAAGTGGGCCCGGCTGCCCACCAGCAGCTTGAGCAGCTCGTACTGCGTGGCGTTGGTGTCCTGGTATTCGTCCACCAGCACATGGCCCAGCAGGCGCTGCCATTTCTCGCGCACCTCGGCGTGGTTCTTGAGCAGGCGCATGGGCATGCCGATCAGGTCGTCGAAGTCCACGCTCTGGTAGGCGGTCAGGCGCTCTTCGTAGCGCTGCATGATCAGCGCCGTGCTGCGTTCGTTGTCGTCCTGGGCCATGGCCAGGGCCTTGCGGCTGTCCCAGCCGGCGTTCTTCCAGTTGCTGATGGTCCATTGCCACTGGCGCGCCGTGGCCAGGTCGGTGGTGCCGCCCGAGCAGTCCTTGAGGATGCCCGTCACGTCGTCGGCATCCAGGATGCTGAACTGGGGCTTGAGGCCCAGCACATGGCCGTCCTCGCGCACCATGCGCACGCCCAGGGCGTGGAAGGTGCAGACCAGCACATCCTTGGCCTGTCGGCCGATGAGGCCGGCCGCGCGCTCGCGCATTTCGGCCGCTGCCTTGTTGGTGAAGGTGATGGCTGCGATGCGCCGTGGCGCCATGCCCGTCTCGATCAGGCGTCCGATCTTGTGCGTGATCACGCGTGTCTTGCCCGAGCCCGCGCCGGCCAGGACCAGGCAGGGGCCTTCGGTGTAGTGGACGGCCTGGAGCTGGGCCAGATTGAGTCCTGCGGACATGGGTGCGTTGCGCGGGGAAAGGCGTGAAAGTGAGGGAAGCGGGAGCATACCGCTTCGGGGGTCGGGGCCGTCCGGGCAGGTGTAAGCACCCTTGGAATTCGGCGACAAATCTCGCGACCCGCTGGGAGCTGTCTGTGGCTGTACAGCCACCGATAGAAAAGTTCACATTGATGGGTGTGATCGTTGAGCGAAAACTATCGAAAATATCAGTGCTCGCCTATATTTGCTCCAGGCGACCTCAATCTGTTCATTTCCCGCTGCTATCCGGGGAGGCGTTGAAGTTGGCTCGCACTACCGATGAGATTGGCCTGGCTGCCGAGCTGTGGTCGCCGCTGCTCAAGCAGCGTTTTGAGACATTGTTTGCCGTGGCGTCCCGCAAGTCGCTGCGCGGCTGGCGGCAGGTGCCCCTGGTCAGCGCCCAGGTGCTGGTGGTGGACGGCAGCCTGCCCGTGCCCGAGGCGGCCGGATGGCTGCCTTGCGTGGTCTATGTGGGCGGTGTGCCCCAGGGGCAGCACCTGGAACGCACGCCCCAGCGTCTGGCCACCTATCTGGATCTGGATTTCACGCTCTCCGACCTGATCGACATGCTGGACCGGGCCGCCGTCTTTCTCATGGACTGGACGGTGCGCCAGCAGGTGGCGTCCTCGCAGACCCTGGTGCGCGCCCTGGATGACCTTCGGCAGCAGGCTGAGGGCTGCCGCTACCAATTCCGGCTCAAGGCATGGGTGGCGCTGCCCGCGCCCTGGAACAGTGCCGAATCCCTGCGGGCCCTGGCCATGCTGTGCCGTGGCCCGATGGATGTGGCCACACTGTGCGAGCACAGCGGCATGGCGCCTGCCGCCGTGGCCGAGCTGCTGCGCCACCCCCGGCTGCGCGGCACGCTCGATTGCAGCCTGAGGCCGGCCCGTGCGGACGATCCGACGCCGCTGGGCGGCCACCGCGCGCAGGCGCACGGGGCTGCCACTGCCGTGGCGCCAGGCCTGTCGCGCCAGTGGGTGCAGCGGCTGACCGGCTGGATACGCCGCGGAGGGCAGGCATGAGCATGTGGATGAGCGACCAGCCCGGTGCGGGATTGGTGCGGGTGAGCCTGATCGGCCCCATGGGCATCGGCAAGACCACGGCGCTGCGCAGCCTGTGCGGAGCGCTGATGGCCGCAACGGATGTGCCCAATCTCGACCGGGCCGCCCATTCCAAGGAGTTCACCACCGTGGGCGCGGAGTTCGGCGAGATCGATCTGGGCGAGGGAATGCGGCTGCAACTGGTGGGCAGCCCGGGCCAGGACCGCTTCGACTTCGTGCGCCGCTGGGTGCTCAATGCTTCGGTGGGCGTGCTGCTGATGGTGGATGTGGGCGATGCCTCGGCGCCGGACTATGCCGCGCAGCTCCTGTCCGAGATCGCCACCCTGGAGGTCGAACCCCAGGTGCTTCTGCTCAGTTGCCGTGACGCCAGCGAACAACAGCAGGAGGCGTTCAGCACCGCCTTGGCCGATCGAGGTCGCGGTATAGTGCCTGTCATCCAGGCGGACCCCCGTGACCGGCAGCAGTTGCTGGATGCGCTGGGGGTGCTCGTTTCCTTGCTTTCCTTGCAAAGTCAGGCATGAAGACACCAACGCATCCCCAGATTTCCTCCACCGTGATCGAAGCTGGCCAAGTTGCACTCAATCGCGTGGTGGCGCCTCTCGAGGGCGTGCATATCGCCTTGCTGTGCACGCCCGATGGTTTCGAGATCACGGCCCTGCGGGTCAAGAGCGAGCTGCCGACGGAGCGCCTGTCTGCCATGGCGGGCTCGCTGATGGCCATGGCAAAGGCCGTGGCCGCCGAGATAGGCCACAAGTCCTGCCACCGCCTGACCTTCGAGACCGAACTGGGTACCGTCCTTTTCCAGGCCGTGGGCGGCAGCCACCCGGCCATCCTGTGCATGGTGGTCGATCAAAGCGCCCTGCTGGGACGTGCGCTGTGGGCCGCGGGCGAAGTGGCCGGCGATCTGTCCCGTCTCTGACCCCCGTATCCGATTCAAGAGTTTTCTCCCCCGAGGAGCGGGCGCGATGAGTCCATCGCATCGCCTGCCCTTGCTATTTGAAAGAGGTGGCATATGGCTTCGATACATGATTCTCTGAACGGCCTGCTGGGCATCGATGGCGCCCTGTGCGCAGCCCTGGTGGACAGCACCAGCGGCATGCTGATGGGCAGCGCGGGCTCCGGCCTCGACATGGAGCTGGCCGCCGCCGGCAACACGGAGGTGGTGCGCGCCAAGCTCAAGACCATGCGCATGCTCAAGCTGGACGATGCCATCGACGACATCCTGATCACCCTGACCCACCAGTACCACGTCATCCGGCCCGTGGCCGCCCATGAAGGCGTGTTCTTCTACCTGGTGCTGGACAAGAGCCGCTCCAACCTGGCGCTGGCCCGCCGCAAGGTGCAGGAGATCGAAAAGGACCTGGCACTCTGAGAGCGCCCGCGCTCTTGCCGCCAGACCTGCCGGAGACGGATTCCGGCAGGTTTTTTTTCGCCCGCCGTCACCGGTGCGCCACGGGCGCGCAGCGTACGCGCCGGCTTGCTGCCAGAATCGCCGCGTGCTGTCCGTCCTGCTGATCACCTTCCCCTTCTTTGCTCTCGTGGCCTGCGGCTTCGCAGCCACCTGGCGTGGCGTGCTGCCGCAGGCGGCGATACCGGGGCTCAACGCCTTCGTGCTGTATTTCGCGCTGCCCTGCATGCTGTTTCGCTTTGGCGCGCAGACGCCGATCGCGCAACTGCTGGATGTGGGCGTCTCCGTGGTCTACCTGCTGTGCGCGCTGCTGATGGTGGGCGCCACCGTGGCGCTCACGCTGCGGCGCGTGGGCTGGAACGATGCGGCCTTCGGCGCGCTGGTGGCCGCCTTCCCCAATACCGGCTTCATGGGCGTGCCCATGCTGGTGGCGCTGCTGGGTGAGCGTGCGGCGGGCCCGGTCATCGTCACCATGGCCATCGACATGGTGGTGACCACCTCGCTGTGCATTGCGCTGTCGCGCCTCGGAATGCCGGGCGGGCACGGTGTGGCGGTGGCATTGCGCCGCGCGCTGGCGGGCATGGCCTCCAACCCCATGCCCTGGTCCATCGTGCTGGGCGCAGTGGCGTCGGCGGCGGGCTGGACGCTGCCCGGCCCCATCGACCGCACCGTGGCCATGCTGGCGGGCGCGGCCTCGCCCGTGGCGCTGTTCACCATAGGCGCCGTGCTGGCGCGCTCGCAGATGAACAGCCATGAGCGCGTGGCCGCGCGCGACTACGTGCCCATCGCGCTGGCCAAGCTGCTGGTCCATCCGTTGCTGGTCTGGGCCGTGGCCCGCGCGGCCATGGCGCTGGGCCTGCCGCTGGGTGAGGAGGCCTTCGTGGCCCTGGTGCTGCTGGCCGCACTGCCCAGCGCCAGCAATGTCTCGCTGCTGACCGAGCGCTTCGGTGCGCATGGCGGGCGGGTGGCCCGCATCATCCTGGTGTCCACGGTGCTGGCCTTCCTGAGCTTCTCGGGCGCCGTGGCGTTGATGACCTGAGCCGGTCCGAGCGGCAGGCCTGGCAGGCCCGGACAGTCCAGGCCTGTCGGCAGGCTGGCGCTCTCTACAATCGCGCCCATGTTTTTTCACCACCTCGACGGGATTGCATGAAACCCTCCCCCTCTGCCCCGGCCGGCGCCCCCACGGGCGCGGGCCTGCTCTGGATGGTGACGCTGGCCTGCCTGCTCTGGGCCCTGGTGTCCTGGCTGGCCAATGGCAACCTGGACGGCTACCACGACATGCTGGAGAACTATGCCTGGTCCCAGCCGCTGCAGCTGGGCACGCACAAGCACCCGCCGTTCTTCGCCTGGGTGGTCGGCCTGTGGTTCATGGTGTTTCCGCAGAACGACGCCTTCTACCGCCTGCTGTCCTATGCCAATGTGGGCGTGGGCCTGTGGGGTGTCTATGTGCTGGGCCAGCGCCTGGGGCTGGCGCGCCTGGCGCCGCTGGGGGCGCTGCTGCTGCTGTGGTGCTTCCCGTATACGACGCTGGCCGGCAAGTTCAACGCCAACAGCCAGCTGCTGTCCCTGTGGCCCTGGGCGGCGGCCCTGCTGCTGGCCAGCTGGCAGGAAAAGGGGGCGCGCGGCGTGGCCTTCAGCGTGGCCCTGGGCGTGGTCTCGGCCGCCTGCATGCTCAGCAAGTACTACAGCGGCGTGTTCCTGGCCGGTTTTCTGCTGCCCATCCTCCTGGTGCGCGAAGGTCGCCAGTGGCTGCTCACTCCCAGGCCCTATGTGGCGCTGGCAGCCTTTGGCCTGGCGCTGGCGCCGCATGTGGCCTGGATTGCCCACCACCAGTGGGTGACGCTGGGCTATGCCATGGACCAGGGCGGCGGGCAGGTGGTGTGGGGCTATGTGCTGCGCTTTGCACTGGCGCCCATCTTCTACTGGCTGCCGGCCTGGCTGGCCGTGTGCCTGGTGTATGGCTTCATGCAGGCCCGCCAGCAAGGCGGTGGCTGGCTGCGCTGGAGCGCGCGCTTTCTGCGCCGCAGCTGGGCCTGGCAGGGGCGGGGCGACACCTTGTTCTGGCTGGCCCTCATGCCCTGGCTGACGACGCTGGGCTTTGGCGCCACCGGCGTGGTGGAGCTGTCCACGCCCTGGGCCATTCCCATCGGCTATGCCTTCGTGCTGCTGTGGCTGCGCAACCTGGACGCCGAGGCGCCTGCCGCGACGCAGGCCGCCCTGGCCGCGCTGCGCCGCGCCTGGTGGCCGAGCCTGGCCGTGGTGCTGGTGATTGGCGTGGCCGCGGGTTGGGGCAATGCGCGCAAGAGCAGTTCCGACTACTACCGGCCCGCGGCCGATGCGGCCCAGGCCATCGTGCTGTCCTGGAACCAGCGCCACCCGGAGCAGCCGCTGCAGTGGGTGGGCGGCGACTGGGCGGAAAACGCCATGCTCTCCTTCTATGCACAGCCGCATCTGCGCACCATCCCCGGCCTGCCCGACAGCGAATATGCGCGTGTGCTGGCGCTGCCGGACTGGCGCCGCCAGCCCGGCCTGCTGCTGTGCCCGCGCGGCCCCGTGGCCGGCGAGCCCGGGCCGACCGCGAAATCGCGCGATTGCGAGCGGCAGGCGCAGGCCTGGCTGGCGAAGCTGGGCCTGCCGCAGGAGCCGCGTGTGCTCACGCTGCAACGCTCGGGCTGGCGTTTTCCTGTGCCCACACCTTATGCGTATGCGGTTTTTGATGTGTTGCCGCGCGCGGGCAGCCAGCCCGCTGACAATGCTGGCCTATGACCGAATTGCATGCTGACATTGCTCCGGCCGCTCCCAAGGGAATGCTGCCGCGCGCGCCGCTGCGGCTGAGCTGCGTGGTGCCGGCCCACAATGAAGAGGGCAACCTGGAGGCGTTCCTGCGCGCCCTGGACGCGACCGTGCGCACGCTGACGCCCGACTACGAGCTGATCGTCGTCAACGATGGCAGCCGCGACGCCACGCACGAGATCGCGCTGCGCATGGCGCAGGAGCTGCCCGTGCGCTACCTGGCGCTGTCTCGCAACTTCGGCAAGGAGGCGGCCCTGTCGGCCGGCATAGACCATGCGCGCGGCAATGCCGTGGTGCTGATCGATGCCGACTTCCAGCATCCGCTGCAGATGCTGCCCCAGATGTGCGAGCTGTGGCAGTCCGGCTACGACATGGTCTATGGCGTGATCGCCGACCGGGGCGCCGAAAGCGGCGCCAAGCGGGTGGGCACCAACCTGTTCTACCGGCTCATGAATGCCGGCAACCTGGTGAAGATCCCGCCCAATGCCGGCGACTTCCGCTGGCTGGACCGCTGCGTGGCCGACGCGCTCAAGGCCCTGCCCGAGAGCCACCGGTTCATGAAGGGCCTGTACGCCTGGGTGGGCTTCAAGGCGGCGGCACTGCCGTTCGTGCCGGCCGACCGCACGGCCGGGGCGTCCAGCTTCAATTTCCGGCGCCTGGGCTCGCTGGCGCTGCTGGGGCTGACCTCGTTCACCACCTTGCCGCTGCGCGTGTGGAGCATCGTGGGCGGGATGATCTCGCTGGCGGCCCTGCTCTACGGGCTGTGGATCACCATGGAGACGCTGATCTTCGGCAACCCGCTGGACGGCTGGCCTACGCTGGCGGCCAGCATCATGCTGTTCTCGGGCGTGCAGCTGATGTCCATCGGCATCCTGGGCGAGTACATCGGCCGGATCTATGACGAGGTCAAGCGCCGTCCCACCTATCTGCTGGCGCGCGACGAGGACCGCAGCCCGCTGGCGCCGCGGGAGTAGTCATGCACGACGTGATCGCGCAGCTGCGCCGCCTGCCGCAGGCGCTGCAGTTCGTGCTGGTGGGCGGCTGCGCGGCCGCCACGCACCTGGCCGTGGTCGCCCTGCTGGTGCAGCTGGCGGGCATGGCGCCGCTGCATGCGAATGTGCTGGCCTTTCTCGTGGCCTTCGTGGTCAGCTACAACGGCCATGCGCTGTTCACCTTCGTGCAGACCCAGGCGCGTGGCCGGGCCGTGGTGGCCAAATACTTCGCCGTGGCCTGCGTCTCCTTCGTGGCCAATGAGCTGCTGTACTGGGCGGCCCTGCACTGGCTGCACTGGCACTATTTCTGGAGCCTGGCCCTGGTGCTGGTGCTGGTGGCGGTGGGCACCTTCGTCCTGGCCAAGTTCTGGGCCTTTGCGGCCCCCGGACGCAAGGAATCCCCATGAACACCATGCCTGCCATAAACGGGGAGAAGTCCCCGGCCAGAACCGTCGTCCTGTGCGCCGACGACTATGCGCTGCACCCCCTGGTCGACGAGGCCGTGGAGCAGCTCACGCTGCAGGGCCGGCTGTCGGCCACCAGCTGCATGACCACCTCGCCGCACTGGAGGCAGGCGGCCAGGCGCCTGCCCGCGCTGCGCCCGCGCCTGTCGCTGGGCCTGCACTTCAACCTGACCGAAGGCCACGGCCTGCAGCCTGCCGCCGGAATCGGTGCCGTGATCGCGCGCGCCTATGCCGGCGCACTCGGCGGCGCCGCCATGCGCGACGCCTGGCGCCGCCAGCTCGACGCCTTCGAGGACGCGCTGGGCATGGCCCCCGACTTCATCGACGGCCACCAGCACGTGCACCAGCTCCCCGGCGTGCGCGCCGCGCTGGTGCAGGAATTGCGCCAGCGCTATGGCGACAACGCCGACGACCTGCCCTGGGTCCGCTCCACCACCCCGGCCGGCCAGCTCTGGCGCGACCCCAAGGCCGCCATCATCGCCCTGCTCGGCGGCTGGACCACCACCCGCCGCCTGCGCCGCCAGGGCGTGCCGCTCAACCACGGCTTCGGCGGCGTCTACGCCTTCGACAAGCCCACGCCCGAAGGCTATGGCCGCCACATGGCCCAATGGCTGGCCCAGCTGCAGCCCGGCAGCCTCATGATGTGCCACCCCGCCACCGCCCCCGTCCAGGGCGACGCCATAGGCGCCCAGCGCGCCGTCGAATACGCCTACCTGCGCTCCGACGCCTTCGCCCAGGCCCTCGAACAAGCGCACTGCCACATCGCCCAAGGCCCCCTCACCCCGCTGTTCACATCGAACTAGCAAGCGGCAATAGAAAAAGCCCGGCCAAAAATGACCGGGCTTTCAGGGCGCAACGCAAAAAACCGACGCACCCCAAGGCGAGAGACACCGAGGAAGGGCCGCCCCGCACCGAGGGTGTCGTCCCCCTCCCCCGCGAAGCGGGTAGAGAGGGGGAAGGCGCGCCAGCGCCTCAGGGGGTGCCTATCAATACTCCCAGAAGATGCGCTGCAGCTGCTTCGTGTCCTGCGTCTTGGTCAGGGCCACGGCGGCCAGCAGGCGGGCCTTCTGCGGGTTCAGGTCATGGGCGACGACCCAGTCGTACTTGTCGTCGGGCTGCTCGGCGTTGCGCAGCACGAAGCCGGCCGGCACGCGCGAGCTGCGCACCACGATCACGCCCTTTTGGCGCAGTTCATTGAGCTTGGGCACGATGCGGTCGGCCACCGAGCCGTTGCCCGTGCCGGCGTGCACGATGGCCTTGACGCCGGCCTTGCCCAGCGCGTCGATGGCCGTGGCCGGCACGTTGCCGTAGCCGTAGACGATGTCCACGGCGGGCAGGTCGGTGATCTGCTCGATGTTGAACTCGCTGCCCCTGGTGTGGCGCTTGACGGGGGCGCGGAACCAGTAGGTCTTGCCCTCGACCACCATGCCCAGCGGGCCCCACTGGCTGGAGAAGGCATTGGTCTTGATGTTGGTGAGCTTGGCCACATCGCGCGCGGAGTCGATGTTGTCGTTCATGCTGACCAGCACGCCCTTGCCCGCCGAGTCCTTGGAGGCGGCCGTGGCCACGGCGCCCAGCAGGTTCAGCGCGCCGTCGGCCGAGATGGCCGTGCCGGGGCGCATGGAGCCGACCATGACGATGGGCTTGTCGGTGGGCACCACCAGGTTCAGGAAGTAGCCGGTCTCCTCCAGCGTGTCCGTGCCGTGGGTGACGACGATGCCGTCCACGCCGGGCTGCTTGGCCAGCTCGTTGACGCGGCGTGCCAGCGTCAGCAGTTCCTTGTTGGTGAAGCTTTCGGAGGCGATCTGGAAGACCTGCTCGCCAGAGACGTTGGCGATGTTGCTCAGCTCGGGCAGGCCGGCCAGCAGCTTGTCCACGGGGACCTTGGCGGCCGTGTAGGTGGCGCTGTTGACGGCGCTGGCGCCCGCGCCGGCAATGGTGCCGCCCGTGGCCAGGACGACCACATGGGGCTTGCCGGCCTGTGCGGCGGGAGCGGGTGCAGGGGCGGTCGCCGTGGCGGGCGCTGCGGCTGCGGGGGCCTGGCTGGCGCCGGGCTGGGACGCGCAGCCTGCCAGCGCAAGCGCGACGGCCATCAAGGTCATACGGAAGGGGGTGAACGGCATGTATCGCTCCTGGAAAGGCATTGAATGATCCAGCCTTGTGGGCTGAATGCGGCACGATGCAATAAACATGCCCCGCCTGCATCAGCGCAAATCCCGATGGGAGCCGTGCGGCGGATGCGCTAAAAGCGCTTCCGAAAAAGGAGCGGTGAACGCTTTGTGGGATTGCACCAAAGGCCTGAAAGGCTTGAGGTTTTTTGGGGCCGTTCCAGAGGCTGTGCCACGTTCAG
The DNA here is from genome assembly GCF_059499305.1 of Delftia sp. Taxonomy (NCBI): domain Bacteria; kingdom Pseudomonadati; phylum Pseudomonadota; class Betaproteobacteria; order Burkholderiales; family Comamonadaceae; genus Delftia; species Delftia sp. Next base: position 6,648 of record NZ_JCABYI010000025.1, on the reverse strand, counting down.
ATGGCCAGCGGGTCCACGTCCACCAGCCAGCGCACCAGGGCGCGGTGCTCGGGCTGTGCCCTGATCCAGTGCAGATGCGCCTGCCAGGCCCAGAGAAAGCGCAGCAGGGCGGGCCGCTGGGCCGACTCGATCAGCATCTGCGCCCGCTCCACATTGGCCACGCGCTGGACGGACATGGGAATGGGCGGGTAGAGAAACACATCGTCCACATGGGGCAGGCCGGCCTGGCGCGCGGCTTGGGCGGCGGCGGCCAGAAAGGCCTGGGCGGCCTCCTGGCTGCGCGCATCGGCCCGCACGATGGCCTGGAAGGCAAACGGCGGCATGCCCGCATCGCGCCGCTCGCGCAGCTGGCGCGCCGCAAAGGCTGGGTAGTCGTGCGAGCGCAGCGCGGTGTAGACGGGATGGGACGGGTCGTGCGTCTGTATCCACATCTCCGGATGGCTGCCCTGGGCGGCCACGTAGTGCGCGTCGCGCCCTGCGCGGCCGGCCGCCTGCATCAGCAGGCTGAACAGGCGTTCGGGCGCGCGGTAGTCGCTGGAAAACAGCGCGCTGTCGGGCTGGACGGCGGCCACCAGGGTGATACGCCGGAAGTCATGGCCCTTGGCCACCATCTGGGTGCCGACCAGCACATCGATGTCGCCGGCATGCACCTGGGCCAGCTGCTCCTCCAGCGCGCCCTTGGCGCGCGTGGTGTCGGCGTCTATGCGCGCCACGCGGGCGGGCTCGCGGTCGGGGCGCTGCACATTGCGCAGCAGGCGGGCCAGTTCTTCCTCCAGCTGCTCCGTGCCCTTGCCCAGCGGCAGGATGTCGGGATTGCCGCAGCCGGGGCAGGCCATGGGCACGCGCTGGGTGTAGCCGCAGTGGTGGCAGCGCAGCGTGCGGTCGGCCTTGTGGAAGACCTGGTGGGCACTGCAGTGCGGGCAGTCGCTTTTCCAGCCGCAGTCGGCGCAGAACAGCACGGGCGCGAAGCCGCGGCGGTTGAGCAGCACCAGGCTTTGCTCGCCGCGCTGCACACGCTCGGTGATGGCATCGATCAGCGGCGGCGAGAACACGGCCTTGCGCGGCTGCTGGCCCATGTCCACCAGGCGCACGCGCGGCAGGGCGGCCGCGCCGATGCGGCTGGGCATGTGCAGGCGCAGGTAGCGGCCGCCCTGCGGCTCGTCGGCACTGGGCGGGCGGCTGGCGTGCCAGCTCTCCAGCGAGGGCGTGGCGCTGCCCAGGATGACCTTGGCGCCGGTATCGCGCCCGCGCCAGATGGCCAGGTCGCGCGCCGAGTAGCGCGCGCCTTCCTGCTGCTTGTAGCTGGCGTCGTGCTCCTCGTCCACCACGATCAGCGACAGCCCCGGCAGGCTGGCGAACACCGACATGCGCGTGCCCAGCACGATGCGCGCCGTGCCCGTGTGTGCCGCCAGCCAGCTCTTGAGCCGCTGCGGGTTGGTCATGCCGCTGTGCATGCTGACCACGCAGGCCGCGCCGTACTGCGGCGCAAAGCGCGCCAGGAAGCGCTGCTCCAGCTGGGGCGTGAGATTGATCTCGGGCACCATCACCAGCACCTGGGCGCCGGGGTCGGCATCCAGCGCGGCCTGGGTGGTCCTCAGGTAGACCTCGGTCTTGCCGCTGCCCGTGCTGCCGTAGAGCAGGAAGGGGCCGGGGTGGGCGGCGATCTGCGTGAAGACGTCGGCCTGCTCGGCGCTGAGGACGATGGGGGGAATGTCTGCGGCGGCCGGGGCCGGTGCGAGCGCTGATGCAGGCGCAGCGCCAGGCGCCGGTTGCGCCTGTTCCGCCTTTGCAGCCTTGGCCGCTCTCTTCGCCGCGGCCTTGGTCGGCCTGAGCCGGCGCGCCAGTTGCTCGGCCGTCATGTCGCGCAGCTGCGGCGGCAGGGCCGTCACGGCGATCTCGCCCACGCTGCGCTGGTAGTAGTAGGCGGCGAAGGCCACCAGCCGCCGCCAGGCCGCCGGCAGCGGCGCGATGCCCTCCAGCACGGCGCAGATGGCGCGCAGCTCCACGCCTTCGGGCATGGGGGGCGGCTGGGCCGGCGCGTCCCAGACCACGCCCAGCAGTTCCCGGCGTCCCAGCGGCACGCGCACCAGGGTGCCCGGCTCCAGCGGCTGCTCGCAGGTGTAGCTCAGCAGATCACCCACGGCGCTGTGCGCCGGCGTCTGGACGGCGACATGGACGGTATGGGCGGGAAGGGGCATGGGAAGAAAGCGGGGCCTGAAAACGCTGGCGCCGCAGGGCACGAACAGCGGCAACAAAGCCGCCAAGCATAAGCCTTGGGCAGCGTCCGAGGCGTGGGAAGCGGCGTTCTACACCAGACATCCCGGGCGGTGGCTACGGGTTTCTGGGTATATCGTCAATTTCTGTGGATAACTTTGTGGGGATTATTCGGATCTATGGCCATCCCCCCATTTGTCTGACCTTTCCGAGTGGTGCATTCTGAAAACGGTGCTATCAAAAAAAATCTTCAAAAACAACGGCTTATATCGATATGTCGCCCGCGTGCAGGCGCGGGTGACAACTGTGAGTCCTAAGACCTCGCTCAGATTTTTCTGTGCATAAGATGGTCTGTGGCCATCTTGTGCAGCAAGCGCCGGCCGGGCGCGCGGACTGTGGACAGCGCGGCCCAGCCGGGCCGGTGGCTGTCACGGCAGGGGGCCGGCGCTGCGCTGGCATCCGGTCCTGCGTGTGATGAGGAGCAGGGCGGGCGCTCAGCGCTGGCGCATGGCGCGCGAATGGCCGTGGACGGCCTCGACCAGGGCGGCCACATGCTCGGGCGGCGTGAACTGGCTGATGCCGTGGCCCAGGTTGAAGATGTGCGTGGGGCCCGTGGTGGTCCTGTCGGTGTGCGGGGCGCCGAAGCTGTCGAGCACGGCGCGCGCCTGCTCGGCCACGCGCTCGGGCGGCGCGAACAGCACATTGGGGTCGATGTTGCCCTGCAGCGCCTTGCCGGGTCCGCCCACCTCGCCGCCGACGATGGCGCGGGCGCGGGCCAGGTTGGCCGTCCAGTCCAGGCCCAGCACCTCGCAGTCCAGGTCCTTCATGTCGGGCAGCCAGATGCCGCCGCCCTTGGTGAAGACGATGCGCGGCACGTCCTGCCCATCGACGCCCGTGCGTTTGAGTCCGGCCAGCACGCGCTTCGTGTAGGCCAGGCTGAATTCCTGGAAGGCGCCATCGGCCAGCACGCCGCCCCAGCTGTCGAACACCATCACGGCCTGGGCGCCCGCATCGATCTGGGCGTTGAGGTAGGCGGCCACGCTGTCGGCGTTGACGGACAGGATGCGGTGCATCAGGTCGGGGCGCGCATACATCAGGCTCTTGACCAGGCGGTAGTCGTCGCTGCCCTTGCCCTCGACCATGTAGCAGGCCAGGGTCCAGGGACTGCCCGAGAAACCGATCAGCGGCACGCGGCCATCGAGCGCGCGGCGGATGCTGGTCACGGCATCGAACACATAGCGCAGCTTGTCCATGTCGGGCACGGCCAGCTCGGCCACGGCGGCCTCGTCGCGCACCACCTTGGCAAAGCGCGGGCCTTCGCCTTCGGCAAAGGACAGGCCCAGGCCCATGGCGTCGGGCACGGTCAGGATGTCGGAGAACAGGATGGCCGCGTCCAGCGGGAAGCGCTCCAGAGGCTGCAGCGTGACCTCGGTGGCGTAGTCCACGTTGGTGGCCAGGCCCATGAAGCTGCCGGCCCGGGCGCGCGTGGCCTTGTATTCGGGAAGGTAGCGGCCCGCCTGGCGCATCAGCCACAGCGGCGTGTAGTCGGTGGCCTGGCGCCGGCAGGCGCGCAGGAAGGTGTCGTTGGTCAGGGGGGCGAAGCTCATGGTGGGCGATTGTCGCCGAGTCGGCTTCGCCAGGTTGCCGCGATGCCCGAGCAGCGCAGGGCGTCTTGCCCCGGGTTAACCCTGGTCAATATCGGCGGCAACGGGCTTTTTGAGGCCGCTACATTGTGCGGCGTGCGTTCCGCACGGGAATCCGTCCATGCAAGGAGAGAGTTTGCGATGCAGCGAAGAACCCTGACCCAGATCCTGGCCCTGGCACCGGCCTCGGCCGTTTGGGCTGCCAGCGGGCTGGCTGGAAGTGCCACGGCGGCCGAGCCGCTGTTTCCGGGCAAGGCGCCGCTGCGCATCGTCGTGGGCTACCCGCCCGGTGGCGCCACCGACCGCGTGGCGCGCATCCTGGCCGACAAGCTGCAGGCGCGCGTGGGCTCGCCCGTGGTGGTGGAGAACAAGCCCGGCGCGGGAGGCCGCCTGTCGGCACAGTATGTGAAGAACGCGCCGGCCTCCCAGCCCGCGCTGCTGCTGGCCAACCCGGCCGTGATGCTGGTGGCGCCCCTGGTGTTCCCTGACTCGGGCTACGACCCCGACAAGGACTTCCGCCCGGTCAGCGAGGTCAATCGCTACGAATTCGGCGTGGCCGTGGCCAGTGCCGTGCCCGTCAGGCAGCTGTCGCACCTGCTGGCCTGGCTGCGTGCCAATCCGCAGCAGGCCAACGTGGGCGTGCCGGCCACGGGCAGCCTGCCGCACTTCTTCTCGCTGATGCTGGGCGAGGCCGCCAAGGTCCGGACCGAAACCGTGGGCTACAAGGGCTCGGCCCCGCTGCTGACCGACCTGGTGGGCGGCCAGGTGCCGCTGGCCATCGACACCTTCGACGTGCTGCTGCCCCAGCACGAGGCCGGCAAGATCCGCGTGCTGGCCGTGTCGGGCGAGCGCCGCAGCACGATGGCGCCGGACATCCCCACGCTCAAGGAATCGGGCCTGAACCTGTCGGGCATGGGCTGGAACACCTTGTTCGCGCCCCAGAGCATGGCGCCCGACATTGCCGAGCGCCTGTCGCGCATGGTGCAGGAGATCATGAAGGAGCCCGACACGCGCCAGAAATTCGAGGCCAGCCGGCTGACCCCGGTCTCCAGCAGCAGCGCGCAGACGGCCGAGATGCTCAAGGCCTACCGCGCCCAGTGGACGCCGGTGGTGCAGCGCTCGGGTTTCAAGCCCTGAACCTTCGACAAATCGGCCCGTGAGGGCCTTTTTTCATGGGGCCTAGGGTTTCCTCGGTGCCTGGGCGCTTGTGGTGGAAAGGGTCTGGCGACTAACATTTACCGACCATTCGGTAAATTATGTTTGATCTGCCGCATAAAGACGGCAGACAGGCCACGGAGACTTCCATGCCCCCATCGCTGGTTCTGGTTGAGCAGCAAGACGCCGTCCGCACCCTGGTGCTGAACCGCCCCGACGCGCTCAACAGCTTCAACGCGCAGCTGCACGAGCAGCTGCTTTCGGCCCTGGAACAGGCTGCCGGCGATGCCTCGGTGCGCTGCGTGGTGCTCACGGGCGCGGGGCGCGGCTTTTGCGCGGGCCAGGATCTCTCCGACCCCGAGGCCGCGCCCGACCAGAACCTGGGCGACCTGATCGAGCGCCGCTACCAGCCGCTGTGCCTGCGTCTCAAGTCCATGCCCGTGCCCGTGGTGGCCGCCGTCAACGGCGTGGCTGCCGGCGCGGGCGCCAATATCGCGCTGGCCTGCGACCTGGTGCTGGCCGCACGCTCGGCCAGCTTCATCCAGGCCTTTGCCAAGATCGGCCTGGTGCCCGACTGCGGCGGCACCTGGCTGCTGCCGCGCCTGGTGGGCCGTGCGCGCGCCCTGGGCCTTGCGCTGCTAGGCGACAAGCTGCCTGCGGCCGAGGCCGAACGCATCGGCCTGATCTGGCGCTGCGTGGAAGATGCCGATTTGCGCAGCGAGGCCCAGACCCTGGCGCAGCGCCTGGCCGCCATGCCGGTGCGGGCCCTGGCGCGCACGCGGGAGGCCATGGACTCGGCCCAGCTGCTGGACTACGAACATGCGCTCACGCGCGAGGCGCGCCAGCAGGGCCAGCTGGGCGCAGCCCACGACTACCAGGAGGGCGTGGCCGCCTTTCTGGGCAAGCGGGCTGCCGTGTTCTCGGACCGCTGAGGAGCCCGCCATGCAAGACAACCACACCCCGGGCGAGGCCGCCCAGCGACTGGCCGAGCAGGTGCGCGACGGCATGCTGGCGCGCGACCGCGCCGCGCAAGGCCTGGGCCTGCGCATCACGGACATCGCCCCCGGCGCGGCGCGCATGGAGATGGCCGTGCGCGACGACATGCTCAATGGCTTCGACATCTGCCACGGCGGCTTCATCACGGCGCTGGCCGACACGGCCTTTGCCTATGCCTGCAATGCGCGCAACGAGATGACGGTGGCCTCGGGCCTGAGCGTGGACTTCGTCGCGCCCGGCCGGCCCGGCGACGTGCTCACGGCCCAGGCCCGCGAAGTCTCGCGCGCAGGCCGCACCGGCGTCTATGACGTGCAGGTCACCAACCAGCGCCAGGAAGTGATCGCGCTGTTCCGTGGCCGCTCGCACAGCTTCAAGGGCCGGCCCACCGTGCCCGGCCTGAACCAGCCCGTCTGAAAGGGCCCAGCCATGCCTGTCCAGCGCCCCGCCCCCGGCGAACTCGAACCCATCGAAACCGCCAGCCGCGACGAGATCGCCTCGCTGCAGCTGCTGCGCCTGCGCTGGTCGCTGCAGCATGCCTACGACCATGTGCCGCATTACCGCCGCGCCTTCGATGAGAAGGGCGTTCATCCGTCCGACCTGCGCACGCTGTCCGATCTGGCCCGCTTTCCCTTCACCACCA
>NZ_JCABYI010000024.1:67775-319681 GCF_059499305.1 Delftia sp. | reverse complement strand
GCCACGTTGCGGTTGTCTTCGCCGGCCTGGTTGGCGCAGCCGTAGAGCACGTCGGCCACGGCCGTCCAGTCCACGCCGGGGTTGCGCTCCATCAGCGCCTTGATCGGCACGGCGCCGAGGTCATCGGCACGCACCGGGGACAGGGCGCCGCCGTAGCGGCCGAAGGGGGTGCGGATGGCGTCGCAGATGAAGGCCTGGTTGGACTGGCTCATGGTGTCTCCTGGGAAAAGAATGAAGAGGTGCCGGGGTGCGCCGCAGCGCACCCACTGGGGGAGCGGAGGGATCAGGCCGTGGCCGTCGCGTCCTTGATGGGCAGGCCCACGATGGACTGCAGCTCGGCGTGCGAGAGGCCGGGCACGGTGTCGATCAGGCGCAGGCCCTCGGGCGTGCATTCCAGCGTGCACAGGTCGGTGTAGATGCGCTTGACGCAGGACAGGCCCGTGAGCGGATAGCTGCAGGCCTCGACGACCTTGCATTCGCCGGTCTTGGTCAGCAGGTCCATCATCACCCAGGTCTGGCGTGCACCCACGGCCAGGTCCATGGCGCCGCCCACGGCGGGAATGGCACCGGCCTCGCCCGTGCTCCAGTTGGCCAGGTCGCCCGTGGCCGAGACCTGGAAGGCACCCAGCACGCAGATGTCCAGGTGGCCGCCGCGCATCATGGCGAAGCTGTCGGCATGGTGGAAGTAGCAGCCGCCCGGCAGCAGGGTGACGGGCTGCTTGCCGGCATTGGTCAGGTCATAGTCCTCCTGGCCTTCGGCGGGCGCCGGGCCCATGCCCAGGATGCCGTTCTCGCTTTGCAGGATGACCTCGCGGCCGGCCGGGATGTGGTTGGCCACCTGGGTGGGCATGCCGATGCCCAGGTTGACGTAGGCGCCGTCGAAGATGTCTTCGGCCACGCGCCGGGCCAGCTCTTGCTTGCTGCGTTTCTGGTAGCTGCTCATGCTCTTGCTTTCGGCGGTTGGGGCGCTCATGCGGTTTTCTTGAAACCGCCGGCCTGGGTGGCCACGCGGTCGATCTTCACGATCTGGCTCACGTAGATGCCGGGCGTGACCACGGCCTCGGGGTCCAGCGCGCCCAGCTCCACGATCTCGTGCACGGTGGCGATCGTGTGCTTGGCCGCCGTGGCCATCACGGGCCCGAAGTTGCGGGCCGACATGCGGTAGGTGAGGTTGCCCCAGCGGTCGCCCTTCTCGGCCTTGACCAGTGCCACGTCGCCGTGGATGGGATGCTCCAGCACATAGTGCTTGCCGTTGATCTCGCGCGTTTCCTTGCCGTTGGCCAGCTCCGTGCCATAGGCCGTGGGACAGAAGAAGCCGCCGATGCCGGCGCCGGCGGCGCGCAGGCGCTCGGCCAGGTTGCCCTGGGGCACGAGTTCCAGCTCGATCTTGCCGCTGCGGTACAGGTCGTCGAACACCCAGCTGTCCACCTGGCGGGGGAAGCTGCAGATGATCTTGCGCACCTGGCCGCTCTTGAGCAGCGCGGCCAGGCCCTGGTCGCCGTTGCCCGCGTTGTTGTTGACCACGGTCAGCTCGCGTGCGCCCTGGGCGATCAGGCCGTCGATGAGTTCGGTGGGATTGCCCGAGGTGCCGAAGCCCCCGATCAGCACGGTGGAGCCGTCCTGGACGCCCGACAACGCCTCGGCGATGGTGTCGGTGATTTTGTTGATCACTTGCTTGTCTCCGGTATGCAGGCCGCTGGCGCTGCACTAAAATGTTCGTATGTAGAACAAAAGTTCGCAGAAAGAATTATAGAGCCATGGAAAAAAATGCCGCTTCCGTAATTTCCACAGGTGGGGCAGAAGAAGAGGGCGGCACGCCGCGCCCCGGCGACAGCTATGTGCAGTCCTTTGCGCGCGGCCTGGGCGTGATCCGCTCGTTCAGCGCCGAGGCGCCTGCGCAGACGCTCAGCGAGGTGGCGGCGCGCACGGGGCTCACGCGCGCCGGGGCCCGGCGCATCCTGCTGACGCTGCAGACGCTGGGCTATGTGAAGAGCGACGGCAAGCTGTTCCAGCTCACGCCGCGCATCATGGAACTGGGCTTTGCCTACCTCAGTTCCACCCCGGTCTGGAACCTGGCCGAGCCCGTGATGGAGAACCTGGTCGACGAGGTCAAGGAGTCCTGCTCGGCTGCCGTGCTCGATGGGGGCGACATCGTCTATGTGCTGCGCGTGCACACCCACAAGATCATGAGCACCAACCTCAGCGTGGGCTCGCGCCTGCCGGCCTGCTGGACCTCGATGGGGCGCGTGCTGCTGGCCGGCGAGAGCGATGAATCCCTGCAGGCCCTGCTGGATGCGCGCGAGCGCCGCCAGTTCACGGCGCTGACCGAGCAGGACGACGAGCGCCTGCGCCAGCGCATTCTGGAGGTGCGCGCCCAGGGCTGGGCCCTGGTGGACCAGGAATTGGCCGAAGGCCTGATCTCCATCGCGGCGCCCGTGAAGAACGCGGCAGGGCGCACCGTGGCCGCGCTCAACATCAGCGGCCAGGCCAACCGCAACAGCGCCGAGATGATGCGCGTGCAACTGCTGCCCCGGCTGCTGGCTGCCACGCAGCTGGTGAGCCAGCTGCTGAGGGCCTCGTCGCGTCTTTCCCTGTAAAACGGAGTGTGGCGCAGTGCGGCAGAGCGGGGCGGGGCGCTCCATAATTGCCGCTCCACGCCCTGCACCCGCTTGCCTGCACCCAGCACCATGGCCCGCCTGCCCAGACTCACCATTGCGGATCTGCCGCACCACATCATCCAGCTCGGCAACAACGGCGCGGACATTTTCATCGATGCCCAGGATCGGGAGACCATGCTGGAGCTGCTGCGCGAGATGGCGCGCAGCTGCGAGCTGGCCGTGCATGCCTACGTGCTCCTGCCCAGCCAGTTCCACCTGCTGGCCACGCCGCGCACCGACGATGGCCTGCCCAGGTTCATGCAGGCCGTGGGCCGGCGCTATGTGCGCTACTTCAACGACCGCCACGGCCGCAGCGGCACGCTGTGGGAGGGCCGCTATCGCGGCACGGTCCTGCAGCCCAGCTGGCTGCTGCCCACCATGGTCTTCATGGACGACAGCCCCGTGCGCGCCGGCCTGGTCCAGCGGCCGGCCGACTGGCCCTGGTCCAGCTACGCGCACAACGCCGGCCTGCGCAGCGACGCGCTGATCCAGCCGCATGCCGTGTTCTGGGAGCTGGGCAACACCCCGTTTGCGCGCGACGCGGCGTATGTGTCGGCCGTGGAAGAGGGCGTCAGCAGCGATGACGGCGAACGCATCAGCCAGTCGGCGCTGCGGGGCTGGGCGCTGGGCGATGAGCAATTCATTGCCGATTTACAACAGCGCACCGAGCGCCGCGTGACCCGCCAGCGCGCCGGCCGTCCGCCAGGACGGACCAATGAGCGCACCACAACAGTGCGTTAGTACCCACTGATGGCCTGCAAGTGCTTGATTCCTCATCGCAGGCCTCTGTGAAATAAATGTGTCCCTCATTAATTTCCGATTTTTTTGTTCTGGAATTAATTGGGATCTGACCCTTATATAAATTTATTGCATGAGGTGATGCCTTGCCTTAATCTTGCGTTCCCTGCGAAAAATTTGAGGATTCCGCCATGACGACGGCTGCCGAGATCAAGCATCTCCAAGACCACGGTCTGTACTCCAAGAGCAACGAGCACGACGCCTGCGGCCTCGGCTTTGTTGCGCATATCAAGGGCGTCAAGCGCCATGACATCGTCACCGGCGCGCTCAAGATCCTCGAAAACATCGACCATCGCGGTGCCGTGGGTGCCGACAAGCTCATGGGCGACGGCGCGGGCATTTTGATCCAGATTCCCGACCAGCTCTACCGCGAAGAGATGGCAAAGCAGGGCGTGGCCCTGCCGCCCGCGGGCGAGTACGGCGTGGGCATGATCTTCCTGCCCAAGGAACACGCCTCGCGCCTGGCCTGCGAGCAGGAGATGGAACGCGCCATCAAGGCCGAAGGCCAGGTCCTGCTGGGCTGGCGCGATGTGCCCGTGAACCGCGACATGCCCATGTCGCCCACGGTCCAGGAAAAGGAGCCCATCCTGCGCCAGGTCTTCATCGGCCGCGGCGCCGACGTGATCGTGCAGGACGCGCTCGAGCGCAAGCTGTACGTGATCCGCAAGACGGCCAGCGCCGCCATCCAGAACCTCAAGCTCAAGCACAGCAAGGAATACTACGTTCCCAGCATGAGCAGCCGCACCGTGGTCTACAAGGGCCTGCTGCTGGCCGACCAGGTGGGCGTGTACTACAACGACCTGTCCGACGAGCGCTGCGTCTCGGCCATCGGCCTGGTGCACCAGCGCTTTTCGACCAACACCTTCCCCGAGTGGCCGCTGGCCCACCCCTACCGCTACGTGGCCCACAACGGTGAAATCAACACCGTGCGCGGCAACTACAACTGGATGCTGGCGCGCGAGGGCGTGATGGCCTCGCCCGTCCTGGCCGAGGACCTCAAGAAGCTCTATCCCATCAGCTTCGCCGGCCAGTCCGACACGGCAACGTTCGACAACTGCCTGGAACTGCTGACCATGGCCGGCTACCCCATCAGCCAGGCCGTGATGATGATGATTCCCGAGCCCTGGGAACAGCACGAGTCCATGGACGAGCGCCGCCGCGCCTTCTATGAATACCACGCCGCCATGATGGAGCCCTGGGACGGCCCGGCCTCCATCGTGTTCACCGACGGCCGCCAGATCGGCGCCACGCTGGACCGCAACGGCCTGCGCCCCTCGCGCTACGTGATCACCGATGACGACCTGGTCATCCTGGCGTCCGAAGCCGGCGTGCTGCCCGTGCCCGACAGCGCCATCGTGCGCAAGTGGCGCCTGCAGCCCGGCAAGATGCTGCTGATCGACCTGGAGCAGGGCCGCCTGATCGAGGACGACGAGCTCAAGGCCAACATCGTCAACACCAAGCCCTACAAGCAGTGGATCGAGAACCTGCGCATCAAGCTGGGCAGCGTGGGCGGTGACACCCATGCCGGCCCCGAGGCCGCCAGCCTGCCGCTGCTCGAGCGCCAGCAGGCCTTCGGCTTCACGCAGGAAGACATCAAGTTCCTGCTGGCCCCCATGGCCAAGAACGGCGAGGAAGGCATCGGCTCCATGGGCAACGACAGCCCGCTGGCCGTGCTGTCGGACAAGAACAAGCCGCTGTACAACTACTTCCGCCAGATGTTCGCGCAGGTGACCAACCCGCCGATCGACCCCATCCGCGAAGCCATCGTGATGTCGCTGGTGTCCTTCATCGGACCCAAGCCCAACCTGCTGGACATCAACCAGGTCAACCCGCCCATGCGCCTGGAAGTGCACCAGCCCGTGCTGGACTTCGCCGACATGGCCAAGCTGCGCGACATCGAACGCCACACGCAGGGCAAGTTCAAGAGCGCAACGATTGACATCACCTACCCGCTGTCCTGGGGCAAGCAGGGCGTGGAAGCCAAGCTGGCATCGCTGTGCGCGCAGGCCGTGGACGCCATCAAGGGCGGCGCCAACATCCTGATCATCAGCGACCGCCATGTGAGCGCCACCCAGGTGGCCATCCCCGCGCTGCTGGCGCTGTCGGCCATCCACCAGCACCTGGTGCGCGAGGGCCTGCGCACCACGGCCGGCCTGGTCGTGGAGACGGGCACGGCGCGCGAAGTGCACCACTTCGCCGTGCTGGCAGGCTACGGCGCCGAGGCCGTGCACCCCTACCTGGCCATGGAAACCCTGGCCGACATGCACAAGGAGCTGGGCGGCGACCTGTCGGCCGACAAGGCCATCTACAACTACGTCAAGGCCATCGGCAAGGGCCTGTCCAAGATCATGTCCAAGATGGGCGTGTCCACCTACATGTCCTATTGCGGCGCCCAACTGTTCGAGGTGATCGGCCTGAACAGCGACACCGTGGACAAGTACTTCACCGGCACGGCCAGCCGCGTCGAGGGCATCGGCGTCTTCGAGATCGCCGAGGAAACCATCCGCAACCACCGCGCGGCCTTCGGTGACGATCCCGTGCTGGAGACCATGCTGGACGCCGGTGGCGAATACGCCTGGCGCGCCCGTGGCGAAGAGCACATGTGGTCGCCCGACGCCATCGCCAAGCTGCAGCATTCCACGCGCTCCAACAACTGGAGCACGTACAAGGAATACGCCCAGCTGATCAACGACCAGAGCAAGCGCCACATGACGCTGCGCGGCCTGTTCGAGTTCAAGTTCGACCCGGCCAAGGCCATCCCGCTGGACCAGGTCGAGTCGGCCAAGGAGATCGTCAAGCGCTTTGCCACGGGCGCCATGTCGCTGGGCTCCATCAGCACCGAGGCCCATGCCACGCTGGCAGTGGCCATGAACCGCATCGGCGGCAAGAGCAACACCGGCGAAGGCGGGGAAGATCCCCAGCGCTACCGCAACGAGCTCAAGGGCATCCCGATCAGGAAGGGCGAGACCCTGGGCTCCATCATCGGCGCCGACAAGGTCGAGGCCGACATCGAGCTGCAGGACGGCGACTCGCTGCGCTCCAGGATCAAGCAGGTGGCATCGGGCCGCTTCGGCGTCACGGCCGAGTACCTGTCGTCCTCGGACCAGGTGCAGATCAAGATGGCCCAGGGCGCCAAGCCCGGCGAGGGCGGCCAGCTGCCCGGCGGCAAGGTGTCCGACTACATCGGCAAGCTGCGCCACTCCGTGCCCGGCGTCGGTCTGATCTCGCCCCCGCCCCACCACGACATCTACTCCATCGAGGATCTGGCCCAGCTGATCCACGACCTGAAGAACGTGGCGCCGCACGCCGACATCTCGGTCAAGCTCGTGTCCGAAGTGGGCGTGGGCACCATCGCGGCCGGCGTGGCCAAGTGCAAGAGCGACCACGTGGTCATCGCAGGCCATGACGGCGGCACGGGCGCATCGCCCTGGTCTTCCATCAAGCATGCGGGCTCGCCCTGGGAAATCGGCCTGGCCGAGACCCAGCAGACCCTGGTGCTCAACCGCCTGCGCGGCCGCATCCGCGTGCAGGCCGACGGCCAGATGAAGACCGGCCGCGACGTCGTCATCGGCGCGCTGCTGGGTGCCGACGAGTTCGGCTTCGCCACGGCGCCCCTGGTCGTCGAGGGCTGCATCATGATGCGCAAGTGCCACCTGAACACCTGCCCCGTGGGCGTGGCCACGCAGGACCCGGTGCTGCGCGCCAAGTTCTCGGGCAAGCCCGAGCATGTGGTGAACTACTTCTTCTTCATCGCCGAGGAAGTGCGCCAGATCATGGCCCAGCTCGGCGTGGCGAAGTTCGACGACCTGATCGGCCGCTCCGACCTGCTGGACACCCGCAAGGGCCTGCAGCACTGGAAGGCCCAGGGCCTGGACTTCTCGCGCCTGTTCGCCCAGCCCGAAGTGCCCGCAGACGTGGCGCGCTTCCATGTCGAAAAGCAGGACCACCTGCTGGACAAGGCGCTGGACGTGAAGCTCATCGAGCGCTGCAAGCCCGCCATCGAGAACGGCGAGCGTGTGCGCATCATGGAAGTGGCGCGCAACGTCAACCGCTCCGTGGGCGCCATGCTCTCCGGTGCCGTGACGCGCGTGCATCCCGAAGGACTGCCCGATGACACCATCCGCATCCACTTCGAGGGAACCGGCGGCCAGTCCTTCGGCGCCTTCCTGTGCAACGGCATCACGCTGAACCTGCGCGGCGACGCCAACGACTACACGGGCAAGGGCCTGTCCGGCGGCCGCGTGGTGGTGCACGCCAGCCATGAGTTCCGTGGCGATACCACCAGCAACACCATCGTGGGCAACACCGTGATGTTCGGCGCCACCAGCGGCGAGGCCTTCTTCGGCGGCGTGGCCGGCGAGCGTTTCGCGGTCCGCCTGTCTGGCGCCACCGCCGTGGTCGAAGGCGTGGGCGACCACGGCTGCGAATACATGACCGGCGGCACCGTGGTGGTGCTGGGCAAGACCGGCCGCAACTTCGCCGCCGGCATGAGCGGCGGCGTGGCCTATGTCTACGACGAGGATGGCCGCTTCGCCGAGCGCTGCAACAAGGCGTCCGTCTCGCTGGACCAGGTGTTGCCCCACGACGAGCACTTGGCCCAGGTCTCGCCCGCCGTCTGGCACCGCCGCGAAACCGACGAGCGCCAGCTGCGCGCGCTGATCGAGGCGCACAGCCGCTGGACCGGCTCCAAGCGCGCCCGCGACCTGCTGGACAACTGGGCGGCGGCCCGCTCCAAGTTCGTCAAGGTCTTCCCCAGCGAGTACAAGCGTGCCCTGTCCGAGATGTACGAGCGCCAGGTGATGGAAGAGCCCGCCACGCCCGAGGTCGAGGAACACGCCAAGGAAGCCGTGGCCGCCAAATAACAAGGAAGCGAAGGATGCGGGCAGCAGCCCGCATCCATCCCTGCACCCCACACATCAGGACAACGAATCATGGGAAAGACCACCGGCTTCATGGAATATGAGCGCCTCGAGGAGGGCTATGCGCCCGTCGCCGAGCGCGTGAAGCACTACAAGGAATTCGTCATCGGCCTCGATGACAGCCAGGCCAAGATCCAGGGCGCGCGCTGCATGGACTGCGGCACGCCGTTCTGCAACAACGGCTGCCCGGTCAACAACATCATTCCGGACTTCAACGACCTGGTCTTCCACGGCGGCTGGAAGAGCGCCAGCGCCGTGCTGCACAGCACCAACAACTTCCCCGAGTTCACGGGCCGCATCTGCCCCGCCCCCTGCGAGGCCGCCTGCACCCTGAACATCAACGACGACGCCGTGGGCATCAAGTCCATCGAGCACGCCATCATCGACCGTGCCTGGGCCGAAGGCTGGGTCAAGCCGCTGCCCAGCAGCCGCAAGACCGGCAAGAAGGTCGCCGTGGTCGGCGCCGGCCCTGCAGGCCTGGCGGCCTCGCAGCAGCTGGCCCGCGCCGGCCACGATGTGACGCTGTTCGAGAAGAACGACCGCGTGGGCGGCCTGCTGCGCTACGGCATTCCCGACTTCAAGATGGAGAAGTCGCACATCGACCGCCGCGTCGAGCAGCTCGTGGCCGAAGGCGTCAAGATCCGTACCGGCGTGCTGGTGGCGGGCAAGGACGGCCTGGGCGAAGACTCCAAGGTCACCAACTGGGCCAAGGAAACCGTCAGCCCCGAGCAGCTCATGGCCGAGTTCGACGCCGTGCTGCTGACCGGCGGTGCCGAGCAGTCGCGCGACCTGCCCGTGCCCGGCCGCGAACTCAAGGGCATCCATTTCGCCATGGAGTTCCTGCCGCAGCAAAACAAGGTCAACGCCGGCGACAAGCTCAAGGGCCAGCTGCGGGCCGATGGCAAGCATGTCATCGTCATCGGCGGCGGCGACACCGGCTCCGACTGCGTGGGCACCAGCAACCGCCATGGCGCCGTCAGCGTGACCCAGTTCGAGCTGATGCCCATGCCGCCCGAGCAGGAGAACAAGCCCCTGGTCTGGCCCTACTGGCCGATCAAGCTGCGCACCAGCTCCAGCCACGAGGAAGGCTGCGAGCGCGAGTTCGCCATCGCCACCAAGGAGTTCATCGGCGAGAAGGGCCAGGTCACGGCCGTCAAGACCGTGCGCATCGAAATGAAGGATGGCAAGATGGTCGAGGTGCCCGGCAGCGAGCAGGTGCTCAAGGCCGACCTGGTGCTGCTGGCCATGGGCTTCGTCAGCCCCGTGCAGGCCGTGCTCGATGCCTTTGGCGTGGACAAGGACGCACGCGGCAACGCCAAGGCCACCACCGACTTCACGGGCGGCTACGCCACCAGCGTGCCCAAGCTCTTCGCCGCCGGCGATGTGCGCCGCGGCCAGTCCCTGGTGGTCTGGGCCATCCGCGAAGGCCGCCAGGCCGCTCGCTCCATTGACGAGTTCCTCATGGGCACGTCCGACCTGCCTCGGTGAGATGCCAACCCCGGAAGGGGCTTGGCCATAGACAAAGAAAAAGCCCTTGGTGATGAACCAAGGGCTTTTTATTACAAATTCCTCGTGTTTCAGCGTAGGCCCTTGAAACTGGCGCGCCCTAAAGCGAGGGACACCGAGGAAGGGCCTGGGCCGGCCGCGCCGCCCCGCACCGAGGGTGTCGTCCCCCTCTGGGGGAAGGCGCGAAGCGACTCAGGGGGAGGGTTTATCCTCTGCGGGCTTGTCCACTGCGGTGCCGGGTTCGGCTTCTTCTTCCGGCGCGTTGGAGACGCGGCTGAACCAGCCGGCACCCAGGATGCCGATCTCGTAAAGAATGCACATGGGCACGGCCAGGGCCAGTTGGGAGATCACGTCGGGCGGCGTGACCACGGCGGCGATGATGAAGGCCACCACGATGAAATAACCGCGGAAGGACTTGAGCTTGGCGATGTCCACCAGGCCGAAGCGCACCAGCAACATGACCACGATGGGCACCTGGAAGGCCAGGCCAAAGGCCAGGTACAGCGACAGGATGGCCTCCACATACGATGCAATGTCCGGCGTGGCCGCCACGCTGTCCGGGGTGAAGCCCTGGATGAAGGCGAACATCTTGTCGAGCACGAAGAACTGCACGAAGGCGATGCCGATATAGGCCAGCAGGCTGCCGAAGATGATCAGCGGCAGCGCAAAGCGCTTTTCATGGCTGTACAGGCCGGGCGCCACGAAGGCCCACATCTGGTACATGATCCAGGGCAGCACGGCCAAGATGCCCACCATCATCAGTACCTTGAGCGGCACGAAGAAGGGGGTGAACACGCCGACTGCGATGAGCTTGGCATCGGGCGGCATGTGGGCCTTGATCGGGTGGGCGATGAAGTCGATCAGCCCGTTGGGGCCGGGCCATACGGCCAGCACGGCGATCGCCAGACCGATGCCGTAGATGCAGTAGAGCAGGCGGTCGCGCAGCTCCATCAGGTGCTGGACGAAAGGCTGCTCGGTGCCTGCCAGCTCGTCGTCTTTAGGTGGAATGTCGGACATGGTGCGAAACCGCGGCGGGCCGCAAGGGCGTCCACGGACCTGGTATGAAAAGCAGAAAGCCCGACGGATCGGGCAGGGTGGGGCGATGGCGGGTGCCCGGGTGGCAGAGGCTGGGCCGGTTGCCTCGTGGCCCGCTGCGCGCCAGCATCTTCAGCGGGACTTCTGGGGACGAAAGCGCGCCACGCGCGCCGCGCCCGACTGCGCCTTGGTGCGCACGCCGGCCCGGGCCTTGTACCACTGGGGCACGGCAGCACGCTTGAGGCGCCAGTTCTTGCCCGGGTGGCGGTAGGCCGGCGCCACGGCGCTGTACGTATCGCTGTCGGAGCCGTAGGAAGAGGAGTCGTACGAGGAAGACGTGCCGTTGAGCGATGCCGTGGACTCGTTCCAGTCCTTCTCGAAATTGGCGGCCGAAGTGTGGATGGACTGCTCGACGTCACGCGCCGCGCCTTCCACCGTGTCCTTCATCTTGCGCAACTCGTCGA
Organism: Delftia sp.; assembly: GCF_059499305.1. Taxonomy (NCBI): domain Bacteria; kingdom Pseudomonadati; phylum Pseudomonadota; class Betaproteobacteria; order Burkholderiales; family Comamonadaceae; genus Delftia; species Delftia sp. The sequence continues at coordinate 308,302 of NZ_JCABYI010000024.1, read as the reverse complement.
GTTCCATCGAACGGTTGACCTCGGCCTTCACATCGGAGACGTAGCGCTGGGCCTTGCCCAGCAGGGTACCGACGGTGCGCGCCACGCGCGGCAGCTTCTCGGGGCCGATGACCACGAGAGCCACGGCGCCGATCAGCGCCATCTTGGACAGACCGATATCAAACATGGAGGCTTGGCGTGCGGAGCATCAGCTCTTTTGCTTGGCTTCGACGTCGATGGTGGCCTTGTCGGTGGCTGTCTGGCCTGCAACCTGGCCAGGGGCAGCTGCGGGGGTGTCGGTGGAGGTCGAGCCGTCCTTCACACCGTCCTTGAAGCCCTTGACTGCACCGCCAAGGTCGGAACCGATGTTCTTCAGCTTCTTGGTTCCGAACACCAGAACCACGATGGCCAGGACGATCAGCCAATGCCAGATGGAAAACGAGCCCATGAGAATCTCTCCTAAGAATTGCAGATCATTTTAGACGCCGGGCCATGGCGGCAGTTCGCAAGGCCCCACAAAAGCCGTTCGGCCGGCGCATGTACGCAGAAGTTGCAAGCAAGAGGCGGGCCATCTTGCGCGCAAGCCTGCGTCCAGCAAAGGCTTCAGCCCTTCAGCCAGGGGCGGGGGCCGCCCATGACATGGATGTGCAGGTGGTGGACTTCCTGTCCGCCCTCGGTGCCCGTGTTGACCACCAGACGGAAACCGCCGTCGGGATACGGATTGCAGCCTTGCTCGGCGGCCAGGCGGGGCGCCAGCACCATCATGCGGCCCAGCAGCGCAGCGTCGTCGGCCTGGACCTGGGCCATGGAGGGGATGTGCTTCTTGGGCACCATCAGAAAGTGAATGGGCGCGCCGGGATGGATGTCGTGGAAGGCGAAGACTTCATCGTCTTCATAGACCTTGCGGGAAGGGATCTCGCCTTTGATGATGCGGCAAAACAGGCAGTTCGGGTCGTGGTCGTGCATGGCGCTACGGGAGTCCTGGGAAGCTGGCGGTGGATCGAAAAATCAGGGTGAATTGTCGTTGATGTGCAGTGTCTGGCGCACGCCGATGTCGCTGCGGTGCTGCTGGAGCCAGTGCTGCCCCTGCTCGCGCCCCAGCTCGAACAGCTCGCGCACGAAACGCATGTCGGAGCGCGTCTTGGTCGAGGCGCCGTAGCCCTTGAGTACCGCCCCGCCGTCCACGCGGTGCAGCAGCACCTTTTTGTAGCGTGCCGGGTCCAGCTTGCCCTGCTCCAGCAGGCGCTTGACGAACTCGATGGCGCGCAGCTCGGACAGCAGGCCGGCGTTGAAGGTGACCTCGTTCATGCGGTCCATGATGTCGGCCGCCGTGTTGGGCAGGTCGGTGTGCTCGATGGGATTGATCTGCACCAGCAGGATGTCGCTGGACGCCGTGCCGTAGATCAGGGGATACAGGGCGGGATTGCCCGAGAAACCGCCGTCCCAGTAAGGCTCGCCATCGATTTCCACGGCCTTGAACAGCTGGGGCAGGCAGGCCGAGGCCATGACCGCGTCGGCACTGAGCCTTCTGCCCGAGAAGATGCTTCCCCGGCCCGTGCGCACATTGGTGGCGCAGACAAAGACCTTGGGCACCACGCCCTCCACGGGCGGACGCGTCAGCGCCTCGAAATCCACGACCCGTTCGAGCAGCTTGCGCAGCGGGTTGATGTCCAGCGGGTTGGTCTGGTAGGGCGAGAAGAACTGGTTGAGCACGCCCATGAAGGGGCTGCCCGGCAATGGCGCGCCCCACATCAGGCTGCCCATGGTGCCCACGCCTTCCCACAGTTCGGTCAGCGAGGCGCGGGCCAATTGGGCGCCCAGCGCCTGGGCGGCCACAGGATCGCTTTCCTGGCGCGCGGCCTGGGCAAAGCCCTGTGCCAGGGCCACGGCATTCATGGCGCCGGCGCTGGTGCCGCTGATGCCGTCGAAGACAAGGCTGCCGTCTTCCAGCAGTGCGTCCAGCACGCCCCAGGTCAGGGCGCCGTGCGAGCCCCCGCCCTGCAGGGCGAGGTTGATCTTGCAGGTCGGGGTGGAGGACATGGCGGGCGGGCCGGCGGCTTCAGCGGTCCACGGCCTGGTTGCGGTTCATGGCGACCATGCCGCGCACGATGCGGTACAGGAACCAGATGGAGATCACCGTCCAGGCGATCCAGCCGGGCACGAAGAACAGCAGCCACAGCGGTGCCGTGACCAGGTACAGGATGCCGGCCCAGATCACGCTGCGGATGCGCCACGAGAAATGGTTGGCCATCCAGCTGCCTTCGGCGTCGCCGCGCTTGACCAGGTCGATGATCAGGGCGATCACCAGCAGCGCGATGCTGGGCTGGGCGCCGGGCACGACGGCGGCCACGGCCACCACCAGGTGCAGCAGGTAGCTGACCCAGCCCCAGGCCTTGAGGCCTTCGATGCGGGACTGGTCCAGGGCACGGACTTCGATGTAATCGTCATTCATGGCAGCGGTCCTTTCTCGTTCACATCACGTTCCTGGGCCTTGCGCAGCGCCTTTTCCTCGATGCCGCTGGTGCCTTCGCGGCGCTCCAGCTCGGCGACGACCTGGGCGGGCGTCAGGCCATAGTGGGCCAGGGCGATCATGCTATGGAACCACAGATCGGCCACTTCGTAGAGGATTTTGCCGGCGTCCCCGCCATGGTCTGCGTCCTTGGCGGCCATGACGACTTCGGTGGCCTCTTCGCCGATCTTCTTCAAAAAGGCATCCGGGCCCTTGTGCAGCAGGCGGGCGACGTAGCTTTTGTCGGGGTCGCCGCCGTTGGCGGGCTTGCGGCTTTCGATGACGGCGGCCAGGCGCGCCAGGGCGTCCTGCGAGGAAGTGCTTGCGGTGTCGTTCATGTTCGTGGAATTCATTTGTAGATCGATTCGGGGTCTTTCAAGACCGGATCGACGGCCTGCCACTGGCCATCGCGCAGCACGCTGTAGAAGCAGCTGTGGCGCCCCGTGTGGCAGGCAATGCCGGGCTCGTGGCCGGTCTGGGTGATCTTGAGCAGGACCACGTCGTTGTCGCAGTCGATGCGCACCTCGTGCACGGTCTGCACGTGGCCCGATTCCTCGCCCTTGAACCACAGCTTGTTGCGCGAGCGGCTGAAATAGACGGCGCGGCCCAGCTCGGCCGTCTTGGCCAGGGCCTCGCGGTTCATCCAGGCGAACATCAGCACGTCGCCCGTGTCCTTTTCCTGCGCGATCACGGGCACCAGGCCCTGCGCATCCCATTTGACTTGATCTAGCCAGTTCATTGCCTGCATTGTGAATATCCTGGGTTGGAATCCCTGTGACAGCATTGTCAGGAATTGCCTGGATTGAAAATACACCCCCTGAGTCGCTTCGCGCCTTCCCCCTCTCTCGCTGCGCGGGAGGGAGACGACAGCCTTGCTGCGGGGCGGCCCTTGCTCGCTGTCCCTGGTCCCTTGGGCCGCGCCGGTTTCATGGGTGTGGGCGGCGCGAACGCCATGGAAAACTGAAATGAAGGAGTCCGCCGACGCGCCGTATCAGAGGCGCACGGGCACGCCGCGCTCGGCCATGCGCTGCTTGGCCTGGCCCACGGTGAATTCGCCATAGTGGAAGATGCTGGCGGCCAGCACGGCGTCGGCGCCGCCCAGGGTCACGCCATCGGCCAGGTCGTCCAGCGAGCCCACGCCGCCGGAGGCGATCACGGGCACGGGCACGGCGTCGCTGACGGCGCGCGTGAGCTTCAGGTCGAACCCGGACTTGGTGCCGTCGCGGTCCATGCTGGTCAGCAGGATCTCGCCCGCGCCGCGGCGCGCCATTTCTGCGGCCCACTGCACGGCGTCCAGGCCGGTGTTCTTGCGTCCGCCGTGGCTGTAGACATCCCAGCCGGGGCCGGCGGCGCGGCCGTCGGCGCCGATGCGCTGCTCGTCTTCGGCGGTGCGGCGCTTGGCGTCGATGGCCACGACGATGCACTGCGCGCCGTACTTGTCGGAGGCGGCATTGATCACATCGGGATTGGCGATGGCGGCCGAGTTGAAGCTGGTCTTGTCGGCGCCCGCGTTGAGCAGGCGGCGCACGTCCTCGACGGTGCGCACGCCACCGCCCACGGTCAGCGGAATGAAGACCTGGCTGGCCACCGATTCGATGATGGGCAGGATCAGGTCTCGGCCATCGCTGGTGGCCGTGATGTCCAGGAAGGTCAGCTCGTCCGCGCCCTGGGCGTTGTAGCGCGCGGCGATCTCCACTGGGTCGCCCGCATCGCGCAGCTCCACGAAGTTCACGCCTTTGACGACGCGCCCTCCCGTGACGTCAAGACAGGGGATGATGCGTTTGGCAAGCATGGGCAGACTCGTGGCTAGGGCGTGAAACAAGGGCGAAAAGATACCACGCCCTCGGCGCCCGCAGGCGCTGCGGGGTTCAGCGCTTGAGACCTGCGGCCTGGCTTTGCCAGCGCCATGCGTCCTCGCACATGCGGTCCAGGTCCAGCATGGCCTTCCAGCCCAGCAGGCGCTCGGCCTCGGCGGGGTCGGCCCAGCACTGGGCCACGTCGCCGGGGCGGCGCGCCACGATCTGGTAGGGCACGGGGCGGCCGCTGGCGCGCTCGAAGGCCTTGACCATCTCCAGCACCGAGACCGGGCGCCCCGTGCCCAGGTTCACGGTCAGCAGGCCCTGCTGCTCGCGCAGATAGCGCAGCGCCGCCAGGTGGCCGCGCGCCAGGTCGGTGACGTGGATGTAGTCACGCACGCCTGTGCCGTCCGGCGTGGCGTAGTCATCCCCATAGACACTGAGCTGCTGGCGCTGGCCGATGGCGACCTGCGACACATAGGGCATGAGGTTGTTGGGGATGTCGCGCGGGTCCTCGCCGATCAGGCCGCTTTCATGGGCGCCCACGGGATTGAAGTAGCGCAGCCGTGCCAGGCGCCACTGGCCGGGCTCGGCGCGGTCCAGGTCGGCCAGCATTTCCTCGATCCACAGCTTGCTGCGGCCGTAGGGGTTGGTGGCAGACAGCGGGAAATCCTCGCGGATCGGCAGGCTGGCCGGGTCGCCGTAGACCGTGGCCGAGGAGGAGAACACCAGGCTGTGCACGCCCGCCGCCTGCATGGCCTGCAGCAGGGCGACCGTGCCGCCCACGTTGTGTTCGTAGTAGCGCAGTGGCTGGGCCACGGATTCGCCCACGGCCTTGAGTGCGGCGAAGTGGATCACCTCGCGGATGGAGTGCTCGGCAAACAGCCGGTCCAGCGCGGCGCGGTCGCGCACATCGCCTTCCACGCACAGCGGGCGCCGGCCCGTGATGCGTTCCATGCGGTCGAGCACGTCGGCGCTGCTGTTGCTGAAGTTGTCGTAGATCAGGTAGGACTCGCCTGCGGCGGCCAGCTCCACGCAGGTGTGGGAGCCGATGAAGCCGGCGCCGCCTGTGACCAGGATCATGAATACCTCTCATTGGTGATTTTTTGGCGTGCCTAGTATCGCAATAACCCAGCTTCTCCCCGGGTTCAAGTGGGCTGAGCACAAAAGTAGGGAGAAAACACATTTGTAGACAAACAACGTTATGCTCGGCCCGCTTTTCGTCGGATTGACGATAGCTTTCATCAAATTGTTAAGAAATTTGATGCATAAAAACTATGAATTGATGGGGCATCACCACGCCCTGAGGAGAAGGCCATGAACGGTTTCCTGCGAAGCTGCCTGGTCTGCTGGGGGTTGCTGTGCGGCTGGGTGGTGCAGGCTGCCGAACCCGCGGTGGCTGTCTATTACGGGAACAAGGCATCGCTCAGTGAATTGAGCCTCTACGACATTGCCGTCGTGGAGCCGGGCCATGGCTATGACCCGGTCCGGTTTCGCAAGCAGGCCCCGGGCAGCGAGCTGTATGCCTACGCTTCCGTGGCCGAGGTGCTGCCCGAGCGCGCCTACTTCGGCAAGATTCCCGAGGCCTGGAAGATGGCGCGCAACGGCGCCTGGCAGTCCATCGTCCTGGACCAGACACCCGCGCAGTGGCCCGCCTTCTTTGCCGACGAGGTGATCGCGCCGCTGTGGAAGCAGGGCTTTCGCGGCTTCTTCCTGGACACGCTGGACTCCTACCGCCTGGCCACGAATTTCGACGAAAAGGCCCAGCAGGACGGCCTGGTGCGCGTCATCGAGACGCTGCACCAGCGCTATCCCGGCATCCGCCTGATCCTGAACCGGGGCTTCGAGATCGTGCCGCGCGTGAGGGACAAGGTACAGATGGTGGCGGCCGAGTCGCTGTTGCGGGGCTGGGATGCCAGCCTCAAGCGCTATGTGAACGTGCCCGAGAAAGACCGCGAATGGCTGCTGCAGCAACTGCAGACCATCCGCGAGCGCGACCGCCTGCCGGTGCTGTCCATCGACTACGTGGCCCCGCATGACCGCGACGCCACGCGTGAGACCGCCCACCGCATTGCGCAGCTGGGCATCATCCCCTGGGTTTCCGATGCCGGGCTGCAGACCCTGGGCATAGGCCAGGTGGAGGCGGTGGCGCGCAGGGTGTTGATTCTCTACAACGGTGCCGACTATCCGTCCATCAACGGCGCATCGGCGCACCGCTTCCTGGAAATGCCCCTGAACTACATGGGCTACGTCGCCGACTACGCCGATGTGCGCGAGCCCCTGCCCGAAGGCGTGTCGCGCGACCGCTATGCCGGCGTGGTGAGCTGGTTCGGCGGCGCGGTGCCCGAGATGCGGGCCAAAAGCGTGCGGCAGTGGCTGGCCAACCAGGTGCAGCAGGGCATGCCGCTGCTGGTGCTCAATACGCTGGGCCTGTCCCAGGACCGCACCATGTCGGCCGCCCTGGGCACGCGCAGCACGGAAGCGGCACCCGTGTTCCCGCTGCGGCGCGCCGAAAAGGCGCCGGTCATGGGTTTCGAGATACAGCCGGCCGAGCCAGCGCACGATTACGAAGGCTGGGAGTTCACGCCGCAGATGGCCAGGGGCAGCCGCGAGTTGCTGTCCTTCGACGACAAGCGGGGGCGCCGCTTCGTGTCGGCCGCCATCACGCCCTGGGGCGGCTTTGCACTCATGCCCTATGTGGTGGTGGGCATGCCGGGCACCGACCAGTCGCGCTGGGTGATCGACCCCTTCGCGCTGTTGCGCGAGGCGCTGCGCCTGCAGGACTTTCCGGTGCCCGACGTCACCACCGAGAACGGCCGCCGCCTGCTGCTGGCCCATGTGGACGGGGACGGCTTTCCTTCCAAGGCCGAGCTGCCGGGCACGCCCTTCGCGGGCGAGGTGCTGCGCCGCGAGATCCTGGAGCGCTACAGGATTCCGCACACCATCTCGGTCATCGAGGCCGAAGTCTCGCCGCAGGGCCTGTATCCGCAGTGGGCCGACCAGCTGGAGGGCATTGCCAAGCGCATCTTCGCCATGCCCCATGTCGAGATCGCCAGCCATTCCTATTCCCATCCCTTCTTCTGGGAGCCCGGGGCAGCGCCCGACGGGGATGACAGCAAGGAGGTGAACCTCAACCTCCACATCCCCGGCTACCAGATGGACATGAACCGGGAGATCAATGGCTCGGTCGACTACATCCGCAAGCGCCTGGCGCCGCCCGGCAAGCCGGTGGACGTGTTCCTGTGGACCGGCAACACGGCGCCCAGCGCCGAGGCCCTGGCCATCTCCGACGCGGCGGGACTGCTCAACATGAATGGCGGCGACACGGCCATCACGCGCAGCAATCCCTCGCTGACGGAGGTGCGCAGCTGGGGCCTGCGCAAGGGCGGCCATCTGCAGATCTATGCGCCCGTCACCAACGAGAACATCTACACCAACCTCTGGCACGGGCCGTTCTACGGCTTCGAGCGCGTCATCGAAACCTTCGAGATGACCGACGCGCCCCGGCGCATGAAGGCCGTGGACATCTACTACCACTCCTACTCCGCCAGCAAGCAGGCCAGCATCAAGGCCCTGCACAAGGTCTACCAGTGGGCGCTGGCGCAGCGGCTGAACCCGGTCTACAGCTCCGAGTACATCCGCAAGGTGCAGGATTTCTACGAATTCGCCATCGGCCGCGACGCGCAGGGCTGGCGCCTGCGGGGCCCGGGCCAGTTGCGCACGCTGCGCATGCCGCCCGGCATGGCCCTGCCGTCCATGGCTGCCAGCCGCGGCATCGCCGGCTATGCCAAGGGCACGGACGGCAACTACCTTCACCTGGCCGGCGGCGCCGGATACCTGGTGCAGCAGGATGCCGCAGGCGCGGCCGCCTCCGCGGCGCGTCCCTATCTGGTGGATGCCAATGCCCGGCTCACGCAATGGCTGCCCCAGGCCGATGGCGGCGTGCGCTTGACCCTGCAGGGCCATGTGCCGCTGGAGCTGCGCATGCACCTGCCGTCCGGCTGTGCGCTGAGTTCCCTGAACGCCGCCAATCCCCTCATTGCCGTGGCGGGTGCCGATACGGGCAGCTCCAACCTCCGTTCCTTCAGAAGTACCCATCACAGTGTTGAACTCCAAGCGCAATGCCGGGGGCTCTGAGCGCCCCGTCACGGTTCCCTTCTGGCTGATCGTGCTGCTGGCGGTACTGATCGGTGGCGCCCTGTGGATGCTGTTTCCCAAGCAGGATCTGGAGCGCCGGCTCTCCGTCACCGGAGATGATTCCGAGCTGTCCTACAACTACCTGAGCAACCTGCTCAAGAGCGACCCGGGCAATGAAAACCTGCGCGCCCTGCTCAAGGCCAAGGAGGAGCGCCTGAAAGCCATCAAGCTGGCGCGTGAAGAGGCAGCCAAGCAGGCGCTGCCCAGCGCCGCCGTCCAGGCCTGGGAGCGCTGGCAGGCCGCCTACCAGAACTATCTGGAGGCGCAAAAGCAGGACCATCGCGCCGGAGGGCAGGCCGATGCCCTGGCGCTCCAGGTGATGCAGGCGCTCAAGGAGGTCCCGCTGGCGGGTCTGACCCAGGAGCAGGCGCTGTACCTGGCCTCTTCGGCGCTGGTACTCAAGGACGCACCGCTGGCCCTGGGCATCTACGACGACGTGGCAGAGCGCCAGGCCGATCCCGCGCGCAAGGCGCAGGTCTATGAGTCCGCTGCGCGGCAGGCGCTGGGCATGTCGCTGTACGAGGAATCGGCGCGGCTGCTGCGCCAGGCCAGCGCCACGACCGAGGACGTCCCGCAGTCGCGCGCCTATCTCTGGCAGGCCCTGCAGGTGCTGCAGTCCGGCAACCGTGCCAGCGAAGCGCTGGCGCTGGCGCGCCAGCAGGAAGAACTGTTGGGCAGCGACCCGGAAACGCTGCGAAGGCTCATCGGCCTGGCGCGTGCGGCCGGCAACCGGGCCGAGGCCGAGCGCTATGCCAAGCGGCTGCTGCAGCTGTCCCTGCTGCAGCAATGGCAGGTGCAGGTGGCAGGCGCTTCGGGAGCAGGCCCGGCCGTAGCGTCCGCAGTGGCCGACGACGGCGCCTGGGCACTGCAGCCCGTGGCCTGGACCGCCCCGGGCTGGCGCATGCTGCGCACGGCCGACCCCGCACGCAAGCCGCCGCCGGGCCTGCCCTTTGACGACAAGACCTACCAGCTGGGCTACGAGGTGTTCCTCGAGAACCGCAATCTGGAGGACGCCTGGCGCGTGGCCACGGCCGCGGTGCGCCAGGCGCCGCAGGACATGGCCTGGCGCGAGCGCCTGGCCCAGGTGTCCGAATGGATGGGGCAGCAGCAGCAGGCTCTGGACAACTGGCTGGTCATTGCGCAGAACACGGGCCGTGAAGATGCCTGGAAGACGGTGATGCGCCTGGCGCCGGGCCTGTTCGACGACCGCGCCCTGATTGCCGGCCTGCGCCACCAGTTGAGCCGCCGTCCCCAGGATGCCGCGCTGCTGCAGGCGCTGGTCCAGGCCTATGAGCGCCAGGCCGAGCCGGGCGCGGCCATCGACTATCTGCAAAAGCACGGCAGCACGCCGCAGTCGCAGATTCTGCTGGCCCAGCTGGCCGAGCGCGCAGGCCGTTCGCCGCTGGCGCTGCAGGCATGGAAGCGCGTGCTCAGCGATCCCGAGCAGCGCACGCCGGCCCATGTCATGCCCGCCGCCGTGCTCGCGCTGCTGCAGGGCGAGCCGGCGCTGGGCCTGCGCTGGCTGGAAGACGCACAGACGCGCGTTCCGGCCGGCATGCAGGACGAAGGCGAGTACTGGCGCCTGCTGGGCGACCTGGCCCAGGACCAGCGCCAGGAGGCGCTGACGCTCAAGGCCTACCGCCGCCTGCTGCAGACGCCGCACGCCGGCATCAGCGACTACGACGAAGTGATCCGCCTGCTGCAGCGCACCGACCGGCGCGAGGCGGCCCAGATGTCCCTGCATGCCTGGGAGCAGTTCCAGGACGTGCGCCATCTGACACAGGCCTTCTACCTGCTGGAGGACCAGGAGGACTGGACGCAGATCGGCCGCCAGGTCGAGCGCATCATGGCCGACCCGGCCTTGCTCAAGCGCCTGATGGGCCAGCCCACCTTTTTCCAGATCCTGGGCGCCTACTACCAGCGCACTGCGCAGCCGAAAAAGGCCATGGAAGCCTTCGAGAAGGGCCTGGCGCTGGACCCCGGCTCCACGCCGCTGCGCCAGGGCCTGATGTGGCTGCTGATCGACACGCAGAACGCGGCGGCCCTCAAGCTGCTGCTGGCGGCGGCCGAGCCCGTGTGGGCACGTGATGCCGACATGCACGGCGCCCTGGCGGCGGCCTACATGACGCTGTCGCGCCCGGCCGTTGCGCTGGAGCGGTATCTGAAGCCGCACCGCACGGAGCATGCCGACGACTTCCTGTGGATGATGCAGTACGCGGATGCGCTGGAGCAGAACCAGCAGGCGGACCAGGCCTGGAACCTGAGGCAGCAGCTGTGGCAGCGCGAGAAGGCGCGCACGCGTGCGCAGCAGGGCCCTTCGGCCGATGCGGCCCGCCGCTGGCTGACCGCCGAGGGCCTGGACGAGGTCCAGCGCCAGGCACGCAGCCGGCTCATGCTCTTTCATACCCAGGGAGATGCCGAATTCGCCCTGATGCGCGAGCTGCTGCGCATGGACCTGGAAGGCGGGCGCCGCGAGCATTCCGCCGCTGCGGCCGAGCTGGCCATCGCCTGGCTGCAGGAGCGCGGCGAATACCAGGCCGAGCGCGGCTACCTTTGGCAGCAGTACGCGCGCAGCCGCAGCAAGAGTGCCAGCGCACCGCTGTGGGCCGAGATCACGGTGGCCCTGGCGGAAAAGGATGTGGCCCAGGCCGGGCAACTGCTGCAGCGCCATGACGAGGCACTGCCGCGCTACGACCGCATCAACGCGGCGGCCATGGTGGGCGATGTGCGGCTGGCGCAGACCGCGGGCTTCGAGAGCATGGCCTACCAGCCCGACGACGATCCCCTGCACCTGGGGCTGACTGAGCAGTTGCTGGCCTTCAGCGACTACGGCGGCCTGCAGTTGCGCAATCGCCGCATGGACGCCATCGACGAGCAGGTCTCGCGGCTGCGCTGGCATGTGGGTCTCAACCCCCGCTGGGCGCTGGACCTGGATGCCGAGGACGTGCGCCGCACGGTCAGCAAAAGCACCCTGGTGCGCGGACCCTCCCAGGAGCGGGGCATCGGCCTGCGCCTGACGCGCAAGACGCAGTCGGCCTCCAGCGAGTTCATGCTGGGCCGGCGCGAAAGCCTGGAGAGCTACACGCCGATGCAGTTCACGCAGACCTACAACGTGGACAGCCGCTGGAGCCTGCAGGCATCGCTGGGCCGACATCTGGCCACGCAGGAAACGCTGGCCATGCGCATGGGCGGCATGAAGGACCGCGTGTCGCTGGGCAGCAGCTACCAGCTCTCGCGCCTGGACCAGATCACGCTGGAGCTGGCATCGGAGCGCTACCGCGTGCAAAGCGGCGCCCGCGTGGGCTCCGGCAACCATGCGATGCTGCAATACCTGCACACCTATCGCAGCGAGGCACCCACCCTGCAGTTCGGCGCCTTCACCTCCTGGCACCGCTACAGCCGCACCGACCCGGCGCTGCTGCAGGGCAGGGATGCGGCCATCCTGGGCTACCTGCCTGCGTTCAACGATCCCACCATCGACTATCTGTTGCCGCGCAGCTTCCGCTTCTCGGGCCTGCAGATGATGTTCAACACGGGCTACGAGCAGCAATACACGCGCGCGCTGCGGCCCTATGCCAGCCTGGCCCTGACGCACCACAGCATCAACGGCGCGGGCTACGAGCTGGGCATGGGCCTGGCCACCAGCCTGTTCGGCGCGGACCACCTCGCGCTGGGCCTGAACCTGTCCAAGTCGGGCATCAACACCGTGGGCAATACCCGCGAGCTGTTGCTCACCTACCGCCTCCACTACTGATCCGAAGACTTCAAGGAGCCTTTCCATGACACACCGCACTTCTTTTGCCTCCCGCCTTCGCGTGCTCACGGGTATGGCCCTTGTCGGCCTGCTGTCTGCCTGCTCGACCATCGACCGGGGCACGGCGCCCGCTCTGGAGACGAACGCCAGCTGGGCCGTGCTGCCCTTCGAGAACCACACCGAGACACCCATGGCCGGCAACCGCGCCGCCGCCATCGCCACGGCGCTGATCAATGCGCGCGGCGTGGGCCAGGTCAAGCGCTACACGGGCGATGCGCTGCAGGAGACGCTGTTCGACGGCCGCGACGCCAAGCGCCGCGAGGACGCCCTGGCCTGGGCGCGCGGCGAAGGCGTGCGCTATGCGCTGACGGGCGCGGTGGACGAATGGCGCTACAAGGTCGGAGTGGATGGCGAACCGGCCGTGGGCGTGACGCTGGAGATCGTGGATGTGGGCACCGGCGCCACCGTGTGGAGCGGCGCGGGCGCGCAAAGCGGCTGGAGCCGCGAGGCCCTGGCCGCCGTGGGCCAGAAGCTGATCCGCAATCTGCTGGGCACGGGCCTGGCCAACGCCCGATAAGCGCATCGAGGAACGATTTTCCATGCCAGACCAAGCCACCACGCCCAAGGCGGCACCGCATCCCGATGCACCGCGCCGAGCCGGCATTGCCGCGGAATTCAGGGGTTCGCCCCTGGGCCTGCTTGTGCAGACAAGCGCCAAGCCCTGGGTGGTGGTGGGAGAGACGCTGCTTTTGCCGTTGCTGGCCCTGTTGGTCGGCATGTGGGCCAACCCCGCCAACCCCCTGTGGGTGGAGGCGGAGTTTCCCTGGGCCTGGCTGGCGCCCGTGGTCGTGGCGCTGCGCTACGGGCCCGTTGCCGGCCTGTCGGCGTCCGGTGTGCTGCTGCTGGCATGGCTGGGCGTCAACCAGCGGGATCTGTCGCTGTTTCCCGAACAGTATTTCCTGGGCGGCCTGATCCTGGTCATGGTCGTTGGCGAGATCTCCAGCCTGTGGCGCGCGCGCATACGCCGTGCGCGCACGGCGCAGAACTACATGGACCAGCGCACCGAGCAGCTGATCCGCCAGCATTACCTGCTGCGCCTGTCGCATGACCGCCTCGAGCAGGAGCTCATAGGCCGTCCCGTGTCCATGCGCGACGCCATCAACGTGCTCAGCGGCCTCAGCGGCGCCGAGGGCGATGCGCAAAGCCTGCTCAACCTGCTGGCGCGCTTCAGCCAGATCAGCGTGGCCAGCCTGGTGCCCGTGCGCAACGATGTGCTGGACCCCACGCCCATTGCCCAGCTGGGCGGCGAGCGGCCCATCCATGTCCATGACCCGCTGGTGCGCCAGGCGCTGGACAGCCATGTGCTGTGCCATATCTCGCAAAGCATGGCGGAGGGCCAGCAGACGCAGTACATCGTCGTGGCGCCCATGCTGGACCTGGAAGGCGAGATCTACGGCCTGCTGCTGGTCGAGGAAATGCCTTTCTTCGCACTGCAGGAAGAAGCGCTGCAGACCATCAACCTGCTGCTGGGCTACTACACCGACAGCGTGGCCGCCAACAGCCTGGCCGCACCGCTGCTGCAGGCCTATCCCGACTGCCCGCCGCACTTCGCCTTCGAGGTGCAGCGCATGGAGCATGTGAACCGCAGCGCGCGCCTGAGCAGCGTGGTGGTGGCGCTGGAGCTGTCGCCATCGGCCGTCCAGGCGCAGATGGCCCAGCAGATCATGCGGCTGGAGCGCATGCTGGACCGCTCCTGGCTGCAGGAGCGCGATGGCCGGCAGCTGCTGGCCATCTTCATGCCGCTGGGCACCAACGCCACGGCCGAGGGCTACCTGAACCGCATCGAGGCCTGGCTGGCCCAGCGCGGCGTGGCCTCGCTGGCCGATGCGGGCATCTTCCCGCGCACCATCTTGCTGGACCGCTGCTCGGCCATCAGCGTGCTGGAGCGGCTGCACCAGATGGGGCAGGGCCATGCTTAACCTCAAGCTGGCCCTGGGCGCGCTGGCCGCGGAAATCGCCTCCTGGAGCAGCCTGTGGCTGCTGCGCAGCCAGTCGGATGCCGCCCTGCTGGGCTATCTCATGGCCCATGGATTGGCCAGTGGCCTGCTGGCGCTGTGCCTGGCGCCGTTCCTGGCCACCTCGGCCAGGTCGGTGCGCCAGCGCCTGGCCCTGGTGGCGCTGATGGGGCTGTTTGCCTATGCCGTGCCGGTGGCCGGCATCCTGGGCGCCGTCGTGGCCACCATTGCGCTGCACACGCAGCGCGGTCCGCGCGGTGGCCAGCGCTTTCCGGTGATGCCCCTGCCCGATTTCGACCCGCACCAGCAGTCCGGCACCAGCCGCCGCCAGGCGGGCCTGCAGTCCTTCCTGGCCAATCCCAATGTGCCCGTCGCCTCGCGCATGCGGGCCATGGTGGCGCTGGGCAGCGTGCCGGGGCGCATTGCCTCGCCCATGCTGCGCACGGCGCTGGGCGATTCCAGCGAGGACCTGCGCCTGCTGGCCTACAGCATGCTGGACGCCAAGGAGCGCGAGATCAGCAAGACCATCCACCAGGAGCTTCAGCTGTTCGAGCATGCCCGCCAGTCCGAGGGCGATGCGCCCTGCGGGCCGCGCGGACTGCAGGCGGCTCGGGCGCTCACCGACCTGTATGCGGAGCTGGTCTACCAGGGCGTGGCGCAGGGCGATGTGCGTGACCACGCCATCCAGCAATCCCTGCACTACTGCGACCTGGTGCTGGCCCAGCGGCCCGACAACGCGCTGCTGCTGTTGCGCCGTGGCCGGCTGTTGCATCTGCAGGGCAGGCAGGTGGAGTCGCTGGCCTGCTACGAGCGCTCGCTGGCGCTGGGCATGGAGCCCGCGCGCGTCGTGCCCTACCAGGCCGAGCTGCTGTTCGAGCGGCGCGAGTTCGCCAAGGCGCAGGCGCTGATGCGATCGCTGGACATCGAGCATGCCCTGCCGCGCCTGAAGCCCAGCATCCGCTACTGGAGTGCCTCATGAGCCGTGCGAGCCAGTTCCCCACGGCTGCCAGTGCGGACATCGCGCTGCTGCTGGAGGGCACGTTTCCCTATGTCAGCGGCGGCGTGTCCAGCTGGGTCAACCAGATCCTGCAGGCCTATCCCGAGCACCGCTTCGCCATCGTCTTCCTGGGAAGCCGGCGCGAGGACTATGGCGATTTCCGCTACGCGCTGCCGCCTAACGTGGTGCACTTCGAGCAGCATTTCCTCTTTGACGCCCTGCACTCCAACATCCAGCCCGCGCCCTCGCGCGGCCATCCCGAAGCCCTGGCCAAGGCCCGGGAGTTCCTGCAAGCGCTGGAGGCACATGACGGCAGTGCCGAAAGCCGGGCCAAGGTGCTGGCGGCCATGCGCTCGATTGCGCTGGAACTGCAGCCCGGCGGCAGCCTGCCGCTGGAGGATTTCCTGCACAGTGAATTCGCCTGGGACCTGATCCGCGACAGCTACCGGCGCCACTGCACCGATCCATCGTTCGTGGACTTCTTCTGGACCGTGCGCATCATGCTGCAGCCGCTGTGGCTGATGGCGCGCATCGCCCACGGGCTGATCCCGGTGCGCGTGCTGCATACGGTCTCCACGGGCTATGCGGGGTTTCTGGGGGGGCTGCTGCACCATTCGCGCGGCCTGCCGCTGGTGCTGTCCGAGCATGGCATCTACACCAAGGAGCGGCAGATCGACCTGCTGCAGAGCACCTGGATCCGCGACAACCGCAACATCTTCCAGCGCGACCCCATGGAGGTGTCGTTCTTCCGGCAGATGTGGATACGGTTTTTCGACTGGATGGGGCGCTTTTGCTATGGCGCGGCCGACCCCATCATTGCGCTGTACGAGAACAACCGCCTGCGCCAGGTGGCCGATGGCGCGGCGGCAGAGCGCACGGTCAGCATTCCCAACGGCATCCGCATAGAGCGCTTTGCGCCGCTGCGCACCCAGCGGCCGGCCGAGACGCCGCCCGTGCTGTGCCTGATCGGCCGCGTGGTGCCCATCAAGGACATCAAGACCTTCATCCGCGCCATGCGCCGCGTGGTCAACCGGATGCCCCAGGCCCAGGCCTGGGTGGCCGGCCCCACGGCCGAAGACCCGGCCTATGCCGATGAATGCCAGAACCTCGTGGACAGCCTGGGCCTGCAGGCCAACGTCCGCTTTCTGGGCATGCAGAAGGTGGAGGAGTTGCTGCCCAAGGTGGGCGTGGTCGTGCTGTCGTCCATCAGCGAGGCGCTGCCCCTGGTGATTCTCGAAGCACAGGCCGCCGGCGTGCCCGTGGTCAGCACCGACGTGGGCTCGTGCCGCCAGCTCATCGACGGGCTGGGGCCCGAGGACCAGGCCCTGGGCTCGTGCGGGCGCGTGGTCGGCATTGCCAACCCCGAGGCACTGGCCGATGCCTGCCTGGAGCTGCTGGCATCGCCCGGGCAATGGCAGGCCGCCAGCGCGGCCGGGATTGCGCGCGTGGAGCGCTACTACTCCGACCGGCTGCTGTTCGAGCGCTACAGGCAGGTCTATGACAGGGCGCTGCAACAGTCCGAGGAAAAACACTGATGGCCGGCATTGGATTCGAACTGCGCCACCTGCTGCGCAAGAACACGCTGACCAGCGTGCTCCAGGCCTACGCCTATGCAGGCGTCATCGGCTCGGGGCCGTGGGTGTTCTCCATCATCGGCATCCTGCTGGTGGGGGTGTTCAGCGTCAGCGTAGTGGCGCCGCCGCTGCTGGTCACGCAGTTCCAGACCTCGGTCACCTACCTGGTGGCCAGCAGCCTGATCCTGACCGGGGCGGCGCAGCTGGCATTCACGCGCTTTGTCTCGGACCAGCTGTTCCTCAAGAAGGACGAGAGCATCCTGCCCAACCTGCATGGCCTGCTGCTGGTCGTGGTGGCCACGGCCAGCGCGCTGGGCACGCTGGCGCTGTTCGTGGTGCTGCCGGGCCAGGGCCTGCTGTACCGCGTGCTGATGCTGGCGGGCTTCACGCTGATGTGCGTGGTCTGGGTCATGACCGTGCTGCTGTCGGGCCTCAAGCACTACCGGGCCATTGCCGGGCTGTTCGGCGCCACCTACCTGCTCATCGTGCTGCTGGCGCTGCCGCTGCGGTACTGGGGGCTGGAAGGGCTGCTGGCCAGCTTCGTGATCGGCCACGTGCTGCTGCTGGCCGGCATGTGGCTGATCGTGCTGCGCAGCTTTCCGCTGCAAAAGCGCTGGATCGCCTTCGACTTCACGCAGCGCTCGCTGATCTTTCCGGCGCTGATCGCCATCGGCGTGCTCTACAACCTGGGCATCTGGATCGACAAGTTCATGTTCTGGTACTACCCGCCGACCTCGCAGCAGATCATCGGCGGGCTCAGGGCCTCGCTGATCTACGACCTGCCGGTGTTCCTGTCCTACCTGTCCATCATCCCGGGCATGGCGGTCTTTCTGGTGCGCATCGAGACCGACTTCGTCGAGTACTACGACAAGTTCTTCGATGCAGTGCGCGGCGGCGGATCGCTCGAGTACATCGAGTCCATGCGCAACGAAATGGTCTACGCCATCCAGGCGGGCCTGGGCGAGATCGCCAAGGTGCAGACGCTGGCCGTCCTCGTCACCCTGGTGGCCGGACCGGCCATCCTGCAGTTGCTGGGCATCTCCCAGCTGTACCTGCCGCTGCTGCATGTGCAGGTGGTCGGCGCCGGGCTGCAGGTGGGCGTGATGGCCGTGCTCAACGTGTTCTTCTATCTGGACGAGCGGCGCATCGTCTTCATGCTGTGCCTGCTGCTGGTGGTGCTGAACATCGCCTTCACGGGCATTTCGCTGGCGCTGGGCGCCGCGTTCTATGGCTATGGCTTTTGCCTGGCCATGCTGGTGACGCTGTGCGTGGGCCTGTTCATGCTCTCGCGCGAACTCAACCGGCTCGAGTACAAGACCTTCATGCTGCAGTGACCGGCAGGCATCTCTCGCCCTTTGCCGATTTGCACGGTCTTGATCCAGCGTGTTGGCGGGGGGCGCCGGTCTGCGCGACAATACGGGATTCGGCGCCGGCACCCAACCGAGACAAAGGTTCCGCCAAGGAACCATTCATTACAACGATTGCGCACCTTGCGTGCAGCGGCCGCCGCCTTTCGCTTTTTCCACTCCAAAGCTTTAAGCCATGAAAAAACGCACCCTCTTGGCCATGGTGGCCCTGTCTGCACTGCTGGCAGCCTGCGGCAAGAACGAGTCCGCATCGACCGCCGCCGCGCCGGTTGCCGCCCCCGTGCCGGCAGCCATGACCAAGTTGGTGATCGGCCTGGACGACAACTTCCCGCCCATGGGCTTTCGTGACGACAAGAACGAGATCGTCGGCTTCGACATCGACATGGCGCGCGAAGCCGCCAAGCGCATGAACGTGGAGGTGGACTTCAAGCCCATCGACTGGAGCGCCAAGGAGGCCGAGCTGGTCGGCAAGCGCGTCGACGCGCTGTGGAACGGCCTGACCATCACCGAAGAGCGCAAGAAGAACATCGCCTTCACCGCGCCCTACATGGAGAACCACCAGATCATCATCGTGCGCGCCGACTCCGACATCAAGGACAAGGCCGGCCTGGCCGGCAAGGTCGTGGGTGCGCAGGATGGCAGCTCGGCCGTGGACGCCATCAAGAAGGACGCCGCCGTGGCCGCCAGCTTCAAGGACCTGAAGACCTTCGGCGACAACATCACCGCGCTGATGGACCTGTCGGCCGGCCGCCTGGACGCCGTCGTGGTCGACGAGGTCGTGGGGCGCTTCCACGTGGCCAAGAAGGCTGGCGAGTACCTGGTGCTCGAGGACAACTTCGGCACCGAGGACTACGGCGTGGGCCTGCGCAAGGAGGACACCGAAGTTCTGGGCAAGCTCGAAGCCGCGCTGGCCGAGATGAAGAAGGACGGCAAGGCCGCCGAAATCGCCTCCAAGTGGTTCGGCAAGGACATCATCAAGTAAATCCGGCACACCATGCGACCGGCAAGGCCAGCCTGGCATTGCCGGTCTTTTGCGTTCTGGGACGCACGCGCCCGTGGCTGCCCGGATCCTGCCGATGCCGGCGGGGCCGCGCACCGCACTGAGGCCATTCGATGGAATATGTAATCTCGCTCATGGGGCCGCTGTCCGCCGGCGCCCTGGTCACCCTCAAGCTCTTCGTCATCACCCTGGCGCTGTCCATTCCCCTGGGACTGTCGCTGGCGCTGATGCGCATCTCCCGCTTTCCCGCCCTGAGCCGGCTGGTCGGCGGCTACATCTGGCTGATGCGCGGCACGCCGCTGATGCTGCAGATGCTGTTCATCTACTTCGCGCTGCCCTTCGTGCCCGTGATCGGCGTGCGCCTGCCCGATTTCCCGGCCGCCGTCGTCGCCTTCGCGCTGAACTACGCCGCCTACTTCGCCGAAATCTTCCGCGCGGGCATCCAGTCCGTGGACCGCGGCCAGTACGAGGGCGCCAAGGTGCTGGGCATGAGCTACGGCCAGACCATGCGCCGCATCATCCTGCCGCAGATGTGGGCGCGCATCATCCCGCCTGTGAGCAACGAGACCATCACCCTGGTCAAGGACACCTCGCTGATCTACGTGCTGGCCCTGAACGATCTGCTGCGCGCGGCGCGCGGCATCGTGCAGCGCGATTTCACCATCACGCCCTTCGTGGTGGCCGCAGGCTTCTATCTGGTCATGACTCTCGTGTTGACCTGGATCTTCCAATACCTAGAAAAACGCCATGCCAAATACGACGCGTGATAACGCGCCCGAGACCATGATCTCGGCGCAGAACATCTGCAAGGGCTTTGGCGGCGTGCCGGTGCTGCGCGGCGTTTCGCTGGAGCTGGCGCGTGGCGAGGTGGTGGCCATCATCGGTCCCTCGGGATCGGGCAAGAGCACCTTTTTGCGCTGCCTCAACCACCTGGAAACCATTGACAGCGGCCGTGTCGCCGTTGAAGGCGAAGTGCTGGTGGACAGCGGCGCGGACGGCCGTGCCCACTACGTGCCCGAGGCGCAGATCCGCCAGATCGGCCGCAAGATGGGCATGGTGTTCCAGTCCTTCAACCTGTTCCCGCACCTCACGGTGCTGGAGAACGTCATCGAGGCGCCCATCATCGTCAAGGGCCTCAGGCGCGAGCAGATCGTGCCCAAGGCCGAGGCGCTGCTGCACAAGGTGGGCCTGCTGGAAAAGCGCGATGCCTATCCCAACCGTCTGTCGGGCGGGCAAAAGCAGCGCGTGGCCATTGCCCGGGCCCTGGCCATGGAGCCCGACATCCTGCTGTTCGACGAGCCCACCTCCGCGCTGGACCCCGAGCTGACCGGCGAGGTGCTGCGCACCATGCGCGAGCTGGCGCAGGAGCACATGACCATGCTGGTCGTGACCCACGAGATGGGCTTTGCCCGTGAAGTGGCCAATCGCGTGATCTTCATGGACAAGGGGGAGATCGTCGAGCAAGGCCCTGCGGAAGCATTCTTTGCGGCGCCGCAGCACACGCGGACCCAGGCATTCCTGCAGAACATGTTGTAAAAAAACATCTGTCCAGTCCGGATTTTCCCCAGGTCCAGAGAGCGTGCAACGCTTGTGTAGCAAGCAAAGCATGCTCTTTTTTTTATGGCGGTTTCTGCCATGACTTTTTGAGAAACATACACGGATGTATGTTTATCTCGGGCGGTGGTGAGCAAGCAGCGGCACCTGTCTGCACAATAGCGGGCTTGCCTGCGAACATTTATCGACCGCACCACAGCATGATCCCAACCGCCTCTTTCGTGGAGTTGCGCAACGTCACCTTCGGCTATGGCGAGCGTGTGATCCTGCGCGACCTGTCGCTGCAGGTGCCGCGCGGCAAAGTCACGGCCCTGATGGGCGCATCGGGCGGGGGCAAGACCACCGTGCTGCGCCTGATCGGCGGCCAGCAGCATGCCCAGCAGGGGCAGGTGCTGTTCGATGGCAAGGACGTCACCACCATGGACGCCGCGGGCCTGTACGCTGCGCGCCGGCGCATGGGCATGCTGTTCCAGTTCGGCGCCCTGTTCACCGACATGAGCGTGTTCGACAACGTGGCCTTCCCGCTGCGCGAGCACACCGACCTTCCCGACGAACTGGTGCGCGACATCGTGCTCATGAAGCTGCATGCCGTGGGTCTGCGCGGTGCGCGCGACCTCATGCCCAGCGAGATATCGGGCGGCATGGCCCGCCGCGTGGCGCTGGCGCGGGCCATTGCACTGGACCCCGAACTGGTCATGTACGACGAGCCCTTCGCCGGGCTGGATCCCATTTCCCTGGGCACCGCTGCCCAACTGATCCGAGAACTCAACGACGCCATGGGCCTGACCTCCATCCTGGTGTCCCATGACGTGGAGGAAACCTTCCATGTGGCCGACCATGTGGTCATCCTGGGCAACGGCGGTGTCGCCGCCCAGGGCTCGCCCGAGGAAGTCAAGGCCAATCCCGATCCGCTGGTGCAGCAGTTCATCCACGCACGCGCCACCGGCCCCGTACCCTTCCATTACCCCGGCGTGAGTGCCGAAGAGGATTTCGGCACGCCTGAAAGCCCGGTCAAGGCCAACGGCCGGAGGCGCGCATGAACCGGCTGCATCCCGCTCGCATCGGTGCGGCAGTGCGCCACCAATTGACCCAGCTGGGCATGGGCACCCGCCTGTTCGGCCGCCTGCTCGCGCTGATGGGGCCGGCGCTGGGCAGGCCGCGGCTGATTGGCGACCAGATCCATTTCCTGGGCAACTATTCGCTGGCCATCATCGGCGTGTCCGGCCTGTTCGTCGGTTTCGTGCTGGGCCTGCAGGGCTACTACACCCTGCAGCGCTACGGCTCGGCCGAGGCGCTGGGCCTGCTGGTGGCGCTGTCCCTGGTGCGCGAGCTCGGCCCCGTCGTCACGGCGCTGCTGTTTGCCGGCCGTGCCGGCACGGCGCTGACGGCCGAGATCGGCCTCATGAAGGCCGGCGAGCAGTTGTCGGCCATGGAAATGATGGCCGTGGACCCCGTGCGCCGCATCCTGGCGCCGCGCTTCGTGGCCGGCCTGATCGCCATGCCGCTGCTGGCCGCTGTCTTCAGCGCCGTCGGCGTGATCGGCGGCTGGCTGGTGGGCGTGGTCATGATCGGCGTCGATGGCGGTGCCTTCTGGGGCCAGATGCAAAACGGCGTGGACTGGTGGTATGACCTGGGCAACGGCGTTCTCAAGAGCCTGGTGTTCGGCGTGGCGGTGACCTTCATCGCGCTGCTGCAGGGCTATGCAGCCAAGCCCACGCCCGAAGGCGTGTCCCGCGCGACCACGCGCACGGTGGTGATGGCCTCGCTGGCCGTGCTGGGGCTGGACTTCCTGCTCACGGCCACGATGTTCAGTCTTTGACCCGGCACCGAAGCCACCCCCGCAAAACAAGGAAAAACAAACCATGCAGCAATCCAAGAGTGATGTCTGGGTCGGACTGTTCGTGCTGATCGGCGCTGCGGCGCTGGTGTTCCTGGCGCTGCAGTCGGCCAACCTGCTGAGCCTGAGCTTCCAGAAAACCTACACGCTGACCGCGCGCTTCGACAACATCGGCGGACTCAAGCCCAAGGCGGCCGTGCGCAGCGCGGGCGTCGTCGTGGGCCGCGTGGAATCCATCACCTTCGACGATCAGGTCTTTCAGGCCAGCGTGACCATGGCCATGGAAAACCGCTACGCGTTTCCCAAGGACAGTTCCCTGAAGATCCTGACCAGCGGCCTGCTCGGCGACCAGTACATCGGCATCGAAGCCGGCGCAGATGACCACAACCTCAAGGATGGCGACCGCGTCGTCGCAACCCAGTCGGCCGTTGTGCTGGAAAATCTGATCGGACAGTTCCTCTACGGCAAGGCCGAGCAGGGTGGCAGCTCCGGTGCAGGAGGCAAAGAATGACAACCAACCATGAACAGGCGACCGCGGGTCGCCCTGCAGTCCAGGCAGCATCCTGGCAGCGCGCAGCCATGCTGGGCACATTGGCCGCCGCTTCGCTGCTCGCCGGCTGCGCCACCGCGCCGGGCGAGGCCCGCAATCCCCAGGACCCGTTCGAGCCGTTCAACCGCAGCGTCTACTCGTTCAACGACGGCCTGGACCGTGCCGTCCTGAAGCCGGTGGCCACGGCCTACCGCGACGTCACTCCGCGTCTGGCCCGCGATGGCGTGAGCAATTTCTTCTCCAACCTCAGCGATGTCTGGTCCTTCGTGAACAACGCGCTGCAGGGCCAGGCCGAAGGCGCCTACAACTCCGTCGTGCGGTTCTCGGTGAATACGGTCTTCGGCCTGGGCGGCTTGCTCGACATCGCCAGCGAGGCCGGCATCGAGCGCCAAAAGCAGGACTTCGGCCAGACCCTGGGTCGCTGGGGCGTGCCCACCGGGCCGTACCTGGTGCTGCCGCTGCTGGGCCCGTCCACGGTGCGTGACACTGCGGCTCTTCCGGTGGATGCCTGGGGCAACCCCATGTCGGCGATTAACGACATCCCGGTTCGCAACAGCCTGTATGTGCTGCGACTGGTGGATACACGTGCCCGCCTGCTCAATGCCTCCGACACGCTGGACTCCGTCGCGCTCGACCGCTACAGCCTGACGCGCGATGTCTACCTGAACCTGCGGCGTGGCAAGTCGGGTGATGACGGTCGCATCGAGGATTACGACGACGATGCCGGCAAGCTGCCGCCCGAAGACGGCGCGAAGTAAGCAGTTCGTAACATCCCGAGATGAAAAACGGCCGCTGCCTGACATGGCGCGGCCGGAAAAATGTGCAATATCAACCCGGTCCGGGGCATGAGGCCCTGCTGGGAAAGGAAGAGTGATGATCAATCGACGTGCCTGGAGCGCTGCCGCTGCAGCCATGCTGGCCATGGGAACCCTTGGCGCGGCACTGCCGGCCCGCGCAGCCGGCGAGACCCCCGATGCGCTGATCAAGCGTGTCTCCACCGACGTGCTGGAAACCATCAAGAAGGACCCCTCGCTGCGCGAGGGCGATGTCTCCAAGGTCAATGCGCTGGTCAATGACAAGGTCATGCCGTATGTGAATTTCCGCCGCATGACCTCCGCCTCGGTGGGGCCGGCCTGGCGCCAGGCCACGCCTGCGCAGCGCGAGAAGCTGGAGACCGAGTTCAAGGCCCTGCTGATCCGCACCTATTCGGGCGCGCTGACGCAGGTCAGCAACCAGACCATCAACGTCAAGCCCCTGCGCGCGGCAGCCGGCGACACCGATGTGCTGGTGCGCACCGAAGTGCTGGGCCGCGGCGAGCCCGTGCAGCTGGACTACCGGCTCGAGAAGTCCGGCGACGGCTGGAAGATCTACAACCTGAACGTGCTGGGCGTGTGGCTGGTGGAAACCTACCGCAACCAGTTCAGCCAGGAAATCAATGCCCGCGGCATCGACGGCCTGATCGAGACCCTGGCCACGCGCAGCAAGATGCCGGCCACGCCGCCCTCCAAGGGCTGACAGCCGCGGACGCACGCGCCATGCTGCAGCTCCCCCGTGAACTGACCTACCGCCAGGCGCGCAGCTGTCTCGTGCAGCTGCGGCCCCAGGTGCAGGCCTTCGATGGCGCCCAGGTGCGTGTCGATGCCAGCGGTGTCGAGGTCTTCGACTCGTCCGCACTGGCCGTGCTGCTGGCCTGCCGCCGCACCGCGAAGGCGGCAGACAAGCAATTGGTGGTCGTGGGCCTGCCGCAGGGCCTGCAGTCCATGGCAGCGCTGTATGGCGTCGACGGGCTGCTGGCCGACACGGCCGCATCCTCCCCCTCCTGAGCCGGCGCAGCGCGCCGCTGCAAAGAGCCCTGCAAGGCAGGTTTGGCTGCAAGGGCCTAGAATCGCGCCTCGCATGTCTGCCGTCTCATTCCAATCCATCTCCAAGACCTACCAGACCCCCAAGGGGGCCTTCCAGGCGCTCAACCACGTGAGTCTGGACATCGAGGAGGGCGAGTTCTTCGGCCTGCTCGGTCCCAATGGCGCTGGCAAGACCACGATGATCAGCATCCTGGCCGGCCTGTCGCGCGCCACCAGCGGCCGCGTGCTGGTCCAGGGCAGCGACGTGCATGCCGACTACTCGGCTGCCCGGCGCAAGCTGGGCATCGTGCCGCAGGAGCTGGTCTTCGATCCCTTCTTCAATGTGCGCGAGGCGCTGCGCTTTCAGTCCGGCTATTTCGGCGTCAAGAACAATGACGACTGGATCGACGAGCTGCTGCACAGCCTGGGACTGACCGACAAGGCCAACTCCAACATGCGCCAGCTGTCCGGCGGCATGAAGCGCCGCGTGCTGGTGGCCCAGGCGCTGGTGCACAAGCCGCCCATCATCGTGCTCGACGAGCCCACGGCCGGCGTGGACGTGGAGCTGCGCCAGACGCTGTGGCACTTCATCGCACGCCTGAACCGCGAAGGCCATACCGTGCTGCTCACCACCCACTACCTGGAAGAGGCCGAGGCGCTGTGCAGCCGCGTGGCCATGCTCAAGCAGGGCAACATCGTCAAGCTCTCGACCATGTCGGATCTGCTCAAGTCCGCCTCCTCCAACGTGCTGCAGTTCAAGACCGATACCGCGTTGCCGCCGGCCCTGGCCGCACGGGCGCGGGTGACCGGCCGCATCGTGCAGATACCCGCCAACGACGCCAGCGATGTGGAGCGCCTGCTCGCCGCGCTGCGCGAGGGCTCCGTCGTGCCCGAGGACGTGGAAATCCGCCGCGCCGATCTGGAGGACGTCTTCATCCATGTGATGAATGAGCAGGGACAGACTTCGCAGGGAGCTTCGGCATGAACGGCTGGCAGACTCTGCTCAAGAAGGAAGTGCTGCGCTTTTGGAAGGTCAGCTTCCAGACCGTGGCCGCACCCGTGCTCACGGCCGTGCTCTATCTGCTGATCTTCGGCCATGTGCTCGAAGGCCGGGTGCTGGTGTATGACCGCATCAGCTACACGGCCTTCCTGATCCCTGGCCTGGTGATGATGAGCGTGCTGCAGAACGCCTTCGCCAACAGCTCCTCCAGCCTGGTGCAGAGCAAGATCATGGGCTCCATGGTCTTCGTGCTGCTCACGCCACTGTCGCACTGGGCCTGGTTCGGGGCCTATGTGGGAGCGTCGGTGCTGCGCGGGCTGCTGGTGGGCGCGGGCGTGTTCGTCGTCACGCTGTACTTCGCCATTCCCGAATTCACGGCACCGCTGTGGATTCTGGTCTTCGGCCTGCTGGGCGCGGCGCTGCTGGGCACGCTGGGTGTGATCGCCGGCCTGTGGGCCGACAAGTTCGACCAGATGGCGGCCTTTCAGAACTTCCTGATCATGCCCATGACGTTCCTGTCGGGCGTGTTCTATTCGATCCAGTCCCTGCCGCCTTTTTGGCAAAAAGTCAGCCATCTGAACCCGTTCTTCTACATGATCGACGGTTTCCGCTACGGCTTCTTCGGCCAGAGCGACGTATCGCCCTGGGTCAGCCTGGCCATCGTCGGCTCTGCCTGGCTGGCGGTGAGTGCCCTGGCCGTGCATCTGCTGCGCATCGGCTACAAGATCCGCGGCTGAGGTTTTTCCTCAGGCTGCGGCGGGCGCTGTGCCGGCATTTTCGAACCCACTCATGAACAGGCGGCCGGCGCCCGGCGCCGCCGCCAACCAAGGCCATGCCGCGATGCATGGCAGGAAAGCTTCCCCATGACTGCAGACCAACTCAAGGAACTGATCGCCACCGGCCTGCCTTGCGAACACATTGCGCTGGAAGGCGACGGACGGCACTGGTTTGCCACCATCGTCTCGGCCCAATTCGAGGGCCAGCGCCTGCTGCAGCGCCAGCGCCTGGTCTACGCCACGCTGGGCCAGCGCATGCATACCGACGAGGTCCATGCGCTGTCCATGAAGACCTACACGCCCGCCGAGTGGGCTGCCCAGGCCGGCCAGGCCTGAGCGCACAGCCCGGTCACGACGCCTCAGACTTTCTGCCGCAACTGGTCGATACGGCCCGTGCGGCATCTCCTTTTTCCCGATTTCCAGATTCAAGTCTGTCAGCCATGGACAAACTCCTGATTCGCGGTGGCCGAGCGCTGCATGGCGAGGTGACGGTCTCCGGCGCCAAGAATGCCGCCCTGCCCGAGCTGTGCGCCGCGCTGCTGTCGTCCGAGCCCGTCACCCTGCGCAATGTGCCGCGCCTGCAGGACGTGGCCACCATGCTCAAGCTCATCCGCAACATGGGTGTCGGCGCCGAGCACGATGACAGCGGCACCGTGCGCATCCACGCCGGCTCGCTGTCCAACCCCGAGGCACCCTACGAACTGGTCAAGACCATGCGCGCCTCGGTCCTGGCCCTGGGCCCGCTGCTGGCCCGATTCGGCCAGGCCCGCGTGTCGCTGCCCGGCGGCTGCGCCATCGGCTCGCGCCCCGTGGACCAGCACATCAAGGGCCTGCAGGCCATGGGTGCCGAGATCGTTGTCGAGAACGGCTACATGCACGCGTGCCTGCCCGGGCATCTCAAGCGCCTGCAGGGCGCCCGCATCACCACCGACATGGTGACGGTCACGGGCACCGAGAACTTCCTGATGGCCGCCGTGCTGGCCGAAGGCGAGACGGTGCTGGAAAACGCCGCCATGGAGCCCGAGATCGGCGACCTGGCCGAAATGCTCATCAAGATGGGCGCAAGGATCGAAGGGCACGGCACCAGCCGCATCGTCATCCAGGGCGTGGAGCGGCTGAGCGGCTGCGAGCACCAGGTGGTGGCCGACCGCATCGAGGCCGGCACCTTCTTGTGCGCCGTGGCGGCCACGGGCGGCGAGGCGCTGCTGCGCAATGGCCGTGCCGACCACCTGGGCGCGGTCATCGACAAGCTCAAGGACGCTGGGGCCGAAGTGTCCGCCGAGGAGGGCGGCATCCGCGTGCGCGCTGCCGGCAAGCTCAAGGCCCAGAGTTTCCGCACCACCGAGTACCCGGGCTTTCCCACCGACATGCAGGCGCAGTTCATGGCGCTGAACCTGGTGGCCGAAGGCTGCAGCATGGTCACCGAGACCATCTTCGAGAACCGCTTCATGCACGTCGACGAGATGCTGCGCCTGGGCGCGCAGATCACCACCGACGGACGCGTGGCCACCATCACCGGCAGCCAGTCGCTGTCGGGCGCGGCCGTCATGGCCACCGACCTGCGCGCTTCGGCCAGCCTGGTCATCGCCGGCCTCGTGGCCAAGGGCGAGACCCTGGTCGATCGCATCTATCATCTGGACCGCGGCTACGATCGCATGGAAGACAAGCTGCGCGGCCTGGGTGCCGACATCGAAAGAGTTTCCCAATGACCATCACGATTGCCCTGTCCAAGGGCCGCATCTACGACGAAACCGTGCCGCTGCTGGCCGCTGCCGGCATCTCGGTCACCGAAGACATTGAAAAGTCGCGCAAGCTGATCTTCGAGACCAACCAGAGCCACGTGCGCGTGGTGCTGGTGCGCGCCTCCGACGTGCCGGTCTACGTGCAGTACGGCGGCGCCGACCTCGGCGTGGCCGGCCTGGACTCGCTGATCGAGCATGGTGGCCAGGGCCTGTACCAGCCCCTGGACCTGAAGATCGCGCGCTGCCGCGTCAGCGTCGCCGTGCGCAACGGCTTCGACTACGCGCTGGCCGTCAAGCAGGGCGCCCGTCTGCGCATCGCCACCAAGTATCCCGAGATCGCGCGCAACTTCTTCGCCACCAAGGGCGTGCACGTGGACATGGTCAAGCTCTACGGCTCCATGGAACTGGCCCCGCTGACCGGCATGGCCGACGCCATCGTCGACTTGGTGTCCACCGGCAACACGCTCAGGGCCAATGACCTGGTCGAGGTCGAGCCCATCATGGAGATCAGCTCGCGCCTGGTGGTCAACCAGGCCTCGCTCAAGCTCAAGCAGGCCCCTCTGCGCAAGATCATCGATGCCTTCGCATCGGCCATTCCCCAAGACTGAAGCCCTCTGCACCATGGAATACCAAGCCGCTCCCGCCCGCCTGTCCACGCTTGACGCCAACTTCGAACACGATTTTGCGCAGCGCCTGCATTGGTCGGCGGACACGGACGCGGCCATCGAGCAGCGCGTGGCCGACATCCTGGCCGATGTGCAAAAGCGTGGCGATGCGGCCGTGCTGGAGTACACGGCGCGCTTCGATGGATTGCAGGTGGACGGCATGGCAGCGCTGGAGCTGACGCAGGCCGAGCTCAAGGCCGCCTTCGACAGCCTGGGCGACGAGCAGCGCGATGCGCTGACGGCCGCCGCCCAGCGCGTGCGCACCTACCACGAGGCACAAAAGCGCGCCAGCGGCGAGAGCTGGAGCTACCGTGACGCCGATGGCACCCTGCTGGGCCAGAAGGTCACGCCGCTGGACCGCGTGGGCATCTATGTGCCCGGCGGCAAGGCGGCCTATCCGTCCAGCGTGCTGATGAATGCCATTCCCGCCCACGTGGCTGGCGTGCAGGAAATCATCATGGTCGTGCCCACGCCACGCGGCGAGAAGAATGCCCTGGTGCTGGCCGCCGCCTATGTGGCTGGCGTCACGCGCGGCTTCACCATCGGCGGTGCCCAGGCCGTGGCGGCCCTGGCCTACGGCACGGCCACCATCCCGAAGGTGGACAAGATCACCGGCCCCGGCAATGCCTATGTGGCCAGCGCCAAGAAGCGGGTGTTCGGCACCGTGGGCATCGACATGATTGCCGGCCCCAGTGAAATCCTGGTGCTGGCCGACGGCAGCACGCCGCCCGACTGGGTGGCCATGGACCTGTTCAGCCAGGCAGAGCATGACGAGCTGGCGCAAAGCATCCTGCTGTGCCCCGATGCCGACTACATCGCCGCCGTCCAGCGCGAGATCGACCGCCTGCTGCCCGAGATGCCGCGGCGCGCCATCATCGCCAAGAGCCTGAGCGACCGGGGTGCCCTCATCCTCACGCGCGACATGCAGGAGGCCTGCGCCATCAGCAACCGCATCGCGCCCGAGCACCTGGAAGTCTCCAGCAACGATCCCCACCAGTGGGAGCCGCTGCTGCGCCATGCAGGCGCCATCTTCCTGGGGGCCTACACCAGCGAAAGCCTGGGCGACTACTGCGCCGGCCCCAACCACGTGCTGCCCACCAGCGGCACGGCGCGCTTTTCCTCGCCGCTGGGGGTCTATGACTTCCAGAAGCGATCCAGCCTCATCGAGGTCAGCGAGCAGGGCGCCCAGACCCTGGGCCGCATCGCCTCGGTGCTGGCGCATGGCGAAGGCCTGCAAGGCCATGCGCGTGCGGCCGAAATGCGCCTGAAGTAGACACTCGCTTCCTGCTGGATGAAGGCGCCGTCACCGAAAGGGGCGGCGCTTTTTGCTGCCTGAGCGCTAGAGCAAGTATGTCAAGAATCGACACGAAATCAGTGGAGCACGAATTTCGTGTAGACTTGCACCCTGTGAAGAACCTCACCATCACCGTCGAAGACAGCGTGCTCGAATGGGCCCGCATCGAGGCCGCGCGCCGCGGTACCAGCGTCTCGCGCATGGTGGGCGACTTCATGGCCGAGATGCAGCGCCGCGAGGACGCCTACGAGCGCGCCTACCTGGCCTGGCGCACCGACGAGCGCGGCTGGGACGGCGGCCAGCCGTCATCCACGCAGCCCGCCCAGCGCAGTGCCGCGCTGCGCCGCGAGGGCCAGGCATGAACACCGTCTTCGTCGATACCTCCGTGCTGGTCGCTGCCGAAGACACGGGGCAGGGCGCCTTGCATGCCGCCGTGCTGCAGTGGCTGGACCTGCTGTGGCGCACGCGCAGCGGGCGCACCGGCAGTCAGTCGCTGTGCGAGTTCTATGAACAGGTCACCACGGCCGCCCAGCCTTTGCCGCAGGGCGATGCGCGCGCCGCCATCCGCCGCTACCAGACCTGGACGCCCTGGAAGACCGATGCCGCCACGCTGGAGACCGCCTGGGCCGTGCAATCGCGCCACCAGCTGGCCTTTGGCGACTGCCTGGCCGTGGCCTGCGCCCAGCACAGCGGCTGCGAGCAGATGCTGACCCTGCACCTGCCGCACGGCGCCCAGTTTGGCGGCGTCGCCATGGTGCACCCGCTGCACCAGGCGCCGCCGCAGCAGCAGGCCTGAGCGGCTTCGCTGATAGATTTCTTCCCCCACTGACTCGTGAAAGTGTGCATGCCATGACAGCTTCCATTCCGCAGGTTCAGGCCCTGGCCCTGGAGCGCATCCGCGCCGATGTCCGCTCCATGCATGCCTACCATGTGCAGCCCTCGCAAGGCCTGCTCAAGATGGACACGATGGAGAACCCCTTCCGACTGCCACCCGAGCTGCAGGCCGCGCTGGGCGAGCGCCTGGGCCGGCTGGAGATCAACCGCTACCCTGGCGAGCGCCAGGAAGTGCTTAAGGACATGCTGGCCCGCTACGCGCAGGCGCCGGCCGGCAGCGCCGTACTGCTGGGCAATGGCTCGGACGAGATCATCACGCTGCTGGCCCTGGCCTGTGCCCAGCCCCACGCCGAGGGCCGCGCCACCATGCTGGCGCCCATGCCGGGCTTCGTCATGTATCCCATGAGCGCCAGGCTGCAGGGCCTGGACTTTGTGGGGGTCGACCTGACGGCCGACTTCGAGCTGGACGTGCCCGCCATGCGCGCCGCCATTGCCGAGCACCGCCCCGCCATCACCTATATCGCCTATCCCAACAATCCCACGGCCACGCTCTGGGCCGAGGCCGATGTGCAGGCCGTGATCGACGCGGTCGGCGCCATCGGCGGCCTGGTCGTCATGGACGAGGCCTACCAGCCCTTCGCCCGCCGCAGCTGGGCAGAGAACATGCGCGCCGACCCGGCCCGCAACGCCCATGTGCTGCTGATGCGCACGCTCAGCAAGTTCGGCCTGGCCGGTGCGCGCCTGGGCTACCTGATCGGCCCGGCCGCCATCGTCGGCGAGATCGACAAGGTGCGCCCGCCCTACAACATCAGCGTGCTCAACTGCGAGACGGCCATCTTCGCGCTGGAGCACGAGGCGCTGTATGCGCAGCAGGCCGTGGCCATCCGCGCCGAGCGCCAGCCGCTGATCGACGCGCTGACCGCGCTGCCGGGTGTGGAAAAGATCTGGCCATCCGAGGCCAACATGGTCTTGCTGCGCGTGCGCGATGCCGCGCGTGCCCAGGCCGAGATGAAGGCCCGGGGCGTGCTGGTGAAGAACGTCAGTGCCATGCACCCGCTGCTGGCCAATTGCCTGCGCCTGACCGTGGGCACCCACGAAGAAAACGCCCAGATGCTGGCGGCCCTGAAGGAATCCCTATGAGCAATGCAGTCCCCGCACGCGCCGCCGAAGTGCAGCGCAACACCGCCGAGACCCGGATCAAGGTCGCCATCAACCTGGACGGCACGGGCAAGGCCAGCCTGCACTCGGGCATCGGCTTTCTGGATCACATGCTCGACCAGATCGCGCGCCACGGCCTGATCGACCTGGACATCGAGTGCGAGGGCGACCTGCACATCGACGGCCACCACACGGTGGAGGACATCGGCATCACCCTGGGCCAGGCCTTCGCCAAGGCCGTGGGCGACAAGAAGGGCATCCGCCGCTACGGCCACGCCTATGTGCCGCTGGACGAGGCCCTGAGCCGCGTGGTCATCGATTTCTCGGGCCGTCCCGGGCTGCACATGGACGTGAAATTCACGGCCGGCAGCATCGGCCAGCTCGACACCCAGCTGGTCTACGAATTCTTCCAGGGCTTCGTCAACCATGCGGGCGTGACCCTGCACATCGACAACCTCAAGGGCTTCAATGCCCACCACCAGTGCGAGACCATCTTCAAGGCCTTCGCACGCGCCCTGCGCTTTGCGCTGGAGCATGACGAGCGCATGGCCGGCGTCATCCCCTCGACCAAGGGCGCTCTGTAAAGAGAAGCGATTGGCATCGGCCAGAACTTGATCTGACCGGGCAATCCCGCCGAAAATCCGACAGAACACGCGCCACACGCTATGAGTTTGACTGACAACACCGTCGCCGTCGTCGATTACGGCATGGGCAATCTGCGCTCGGTTTCACAGGCCGTGCGCACGGCCGCCGCCGATTCCGGCTGGCAGGTCGTTGTGACCTCCGATCCCGAGGTGGTCCTGGCCGCCGACCGCGTCGTGCTGCCGGGCCAGGGCGCCATGCCCGACTGCATGCGCGAGCTGCGCGAATCCGGCCTGCAGGAAGCCGTGCTGCATGCCGCTGCCAACAAGCCCCTGTTCGGCGTCTGCGTGGGCATGCAGATGCTGCTGGACCACAGCGACGAAGGTGACGTGCCCGGCCTGGGCCTCATCCCCGGCAACGTGCGCAAGTTCGATCTGGCGGGCCGCACCCAGGCCGATGGCAGCCGCTTCAAGGTTCCGCAGATGGGCTGGAACCGCGTGCACCAGACGCACAACGCCGGCCATGCCCACCCGCTGTGGCGTGGAATTCCCGAAGACAGCTTCTACTACTTCGTGCACAGTTTCTATGCCGTGGTGCAGCAGCCGCAGCATTGCGCTGCGCAGGCCGACTACGGCGGGCGCTTTGCCTGCGCCATCGCGCGCGATAATATTTTCGCCACGCAGTTTCACCCCGAAAAAAGCGCTGACCAGGGCCTGGCCCTGTTCCGCAACTTTCTGGGCTGGAAGCCCTGAATCCCCTTTTCTTCCCCGCACCGGCCGCTGAATCCCAGGCCTTCATTGCTCGCAAACCATCATGCTGCTCATTCCTGCCATCGACCTCAAGGACGGCCACTGCGTACGCCTCATCCAGGGTGATATGGACCAGTCGACCACGTTCGGCGAAGACCCGGCCATCATCGCCCGCCGCTGGCTCGACGCCGGCGCGCGCCGCCTGCACCTGGTGGACCTCAATGGCGCGTTTGCGGGCCAGCCCAAGAACCTTGCGGCCATCAAGGCCATCCTCAAAGAGGTGGACGGCCGGATTCCGGTGCAGCTCGGCGGAGGCATCCGTGACCTGGACACCATCGAGAAATACATAGATGCCGGCATCAGCTACGTGATCATCGGCACCGCTGCCGTGAAGAACCCTGGCTTTCTGCAGGACGCCTGCAGCGCCTTCGGCGGCCATGTGATCGTCGGGCTCGACGCCAAGGACGGCAAGGTCGCCATCGACGGCTGGAGCAAGCTCACGGGCCAGGACGTGCATTCGGTGGCCAAGCGCTTCGAGGACTGGGGTGTGGAGTCCATCATCTACACCGACATCGGCCGCGACGGCATGCTCACGGGCATCAACATCGATGCCACCGTCAATCTTGCCCAATCGCTGAAGATCCCCGTCATCGCCTCGGGCGGCCTGGCGGGCATGGCCGACATCGAGGCGCTGTGCAAGGTCGAGGACGAAGGCATCGAGGGCGTGATCTGCGGTCGCGCCATCTACTCGGGCGATCTCGACTTCGCCGCAGCGCAGGCTCGCGCCGACGAACTCACGGCCTGAGCGGCCTGCGCCTTCTCGATATTCGCGGGCGCCTGTCCCTGACAGGCGCCCGCGCTGCATTCAGCGCCGGGGTTTCAAGCGGCCTCTACGAGCAGGCGGGAAGGGCCTGCCCGGCATTCGTGGCACGCACGGTCTGCACAAAGGCATCCCAGTAATTCGGCAACCCGGCCCAGGGGTTGCCCACGCCGGTGCTGGGCTCGAACTCCAGCTGGGTCACATAGATCCATCCCGCCTGGTAGCGTGCCGAGGCGGCCGACTGCACGGCCGTCTGCATGGCCGCGCAGCCCGACACGTTGTGCACCAGCGAGGCCTGGTGGCTATTGGCCAGCCCGTACAGCCAATCGAAACTGGTCGTGCGCGGATCGTAGGTGGCGTACGTGGAGCCCTTGCCCTCGAACGTGGTCAGCACATCGGCCACATCGGCATAACCGGCCACGGGCACGAGGCCTGGGTTGCCGATCACGATCAGGTCGGGATTCTTGGCCTTGATGTACTGGTAGATGCTGCGGTAGAAGTCCAGCCGGTTGGCGGTGGCCGCCATCTCGTCAATGAAGAAGCCCTTGACCAGGCCTGCGCCGTAGTGCGTGAAATAGTTGTCGATATTGGCCTGGATGCTGGCCAGCGATCGCGTGCCCGTGCCATAGCTGGAGCTCACATAGCCCACCAACTGCCCGCCCGCGTTGGCAAAAGCGGTTGCGGCGCGCGTGATGTTCGCATCCGGGCCACTGAAAATGCCGTTGGCCGGGTTCAGGATGGCCGTCATCTGCACGGTCGGATTTGCCTGGGCGCTGGCTGCCAGCGCATTCCAGGCCGTGGCCCCCGCGCCCGTGGGATAGAAATACGCAGGCACCAGCACCCGCAGCGGCGCAGGAGCCGGGCGCAGATA
This sequence comes from Delftia sp., assembly GCF_059499305.1. NCBI lineage: Bacteria > Pseudomonadati > Pseudomonadota > Betaproteobacteria > Burkholderiales > Comamonadaceae > Delftia > Delftia sp. The sequence goes on along the minus strand of NZ_JCABYI010000024.1, from coordinate 272,841 downwards.
GAAGGTCTGCGAAGCGCTGCCCGTGCGGCTTCCCACGGTGGCGCTGGCCTGCACCTGCTGGCGGCCCGGCGTGGCGCCGGTCAGGGAGGCAGTTGCCACGCCGGAGCTGGTCAGCGCCGAGGTGCTGACGCCTGTGGCTGCGCTGAAGCTCACCACGGTTCCATCGGCGGCATTCACGCCATCTGCGAGAACACCTGCGCGCAGGGTCAGTGCCGAGCCTGCAGTCACCACATCCCTGGCGGCAGGGGCCGTCCATTGCACGGTGACCGAGGTCACTCCGGGCTGGCCGGTGCCGCCGCCATCGCCCCCGGTGCCGCCGCCAGCGCTGCTGTCACCACCACCGCCTCCGCCGCAGGAAGCCAAGGAGGCGGCCAGGGCGAGCATGCCGAGTCGCAGGACAAGAGGAGAGGGAGCGTGGGAGCGTTGCATGACAGAGGAAGGCTGGGCGGGGGAAAGGCTATATTCAAGCATGAAAGTTACATCTTCCTTTCCCGCAGTAACAGCTTTACCTGCGGCCGCGCAAGCTCCCGGCGCCTGCGCTGATGCATGGCAGGGCCTGCCCGCCATCCGCCTGCGCCTGGCCTGCGGCGATGCTGCCCTGGTGGCCTTGCAAGGGGCGCAACTGCTTTCCTGGCAGGCAGGTGGCGAGGAGCAACTGTTCCTGAGTCCCCTGGCGGCCCATGACGGCCACACACCCATACGCGGCGGTATTCCGGTCTGCTTTCCCCAATTCAACCAACGCGGCCCGCTGGTCAAGCACGGCTTTGCGCGCACCCTGCCGTGGCAGGCTGATGCAGCACAGGCCGAGGTTCTTGCCGGCGATGGCTTGTTCCTGCGGCTCAGGCTCGCCGACACGCCGCAGACGCGCGCCGTCTGGCCGCCTTCCTTCGAGACCTGGCTGGAGGTCACGCTGTTGCCCGGCCGGCTTGACGTGGAGCTGGTAGTGCACAACCGGGGCGACACGCCTTTGGCTTTCACTGCCGCCTTGCACAGCTACCTGCGCGTGGCGGACGTGGAGCAATGCCGGCTGCAAGGCCTTGACGGCCTGCCTTACTGGGATGCCGTGGCCGACACCCATCCCACGCAGCACGGTGACGTGCGCTTTGGCGAAGAGCTCGATCGCGTCTACCCCCGGCCCGGGAACGCCATGGAGCTGGCCGCACCTGGCGGCGGCTTGCGGATCTCGCAGGATGCCGCCTGGAGCGAGACCGTGGTCTGGAACCCCGGCCCCGCGCTGTGTGAACGTCTGCCCGACATGCCGCCGCAGGGGTGGCGGCAGATGCTGTGCGTGGAGGCCGCCGCCATCGATGCGCCCGTGCATGTGGCGCCCGGCGCGCAATGGCGCGCGGCCCAGCGCCTGCACAAGCTGTAGCTCAGCACCGGCCCTGCAACGAAAAAAGCGCCTGTTCACAGGCGCTTTTTTCGTTGGGGCGGGGGGCGGGTCAGCGGCGCTGCATGCGCTGTGCCGACTGCGCAGGGCGCAGGCCCGGGGTGATCTGCAGCTCCACGGGGCCTTCGCCCCGGCGCACATCGAATTTCGCGGCCTCGCCGGGCTTGAGCGCGGCCACGGCGGTCAGCAGCTCGGACACATTGCGGATGGGCTTGTCGCCCACCTGCACGATCACATCGCCCGGGCGCATGCCGGCCTGGGCAGCGGGGCCTGCCTGCAGCACGCCGGTGATGATCACGCCGGAGTCGGCCTTCACGCCAAAGGTCTCTGCCAGCTCCGGCGACAGCTCATTGGGCTCCACGCCGATCCAGCCGCGCACCACGCGGCCGTCCTTGACGATGCCGTCCAGCACCAGCTTGGCCGTGGACACGGGAATCGCAAAGCCGATGCCCATGCTGCCGCCCGAGCGCGAATAGATGGCGGTATTGATGCCCAGCAGATTGCCGCTGGCATCCACCAGCGCGCCGCCCGAATTGCCGGGGTTGATGGCGGCGTCGGTCTGGATGAAGTTCTCGAAGGTATTGATGCCCAGCTGGCTGCGGCCCAGGGCGCTGACGATGCCGCTGGTCACCGTCTGGCCCACGCCGAAGGGGTTGCCGATGGCCAGCACGCGGTCGCCCACGTCGATCTGGTCGGAATTGCCCAGAACGATGACGGGCAGCTTGTCCAGGGCGATCTTGAGCACGGCCAGGTCGGTCTCGGGATCGGTACCGATCACCTGGGCCTTGGCCTGGCGGCTGTCGGTCAGCGTGACCTCGATGTCATCGGCGCCCTCGACCACGTGGTTGTTGGTCAGGATGTAGCCGTCCGGGCTGATGATCACGCCGCTGCCCAGGCCTGCCTGCTCCTGCGTGCCCTGGTCGCCGAAGAAGAACTGGAACCACGGATCGTTGCTGCGCGGATGCCGTACCGCCTTGCTGGTGTTGATGCTCACCACGGCCGGCGCTGCCTTCTTGGCCGCAGGTGCAAAGCTGCCCGGGCTGACTTCTCCGACGGGCGTGGCCGGCGCCTCCAGCAACGCAATGCCGGCATTGCTGCGCACAGCGCCGCGGCGCAGCCAGTCCGGCTGCAGGGTGGCAACGACGAAGTAGGCAGCCACCAGGATGGTGACCGCCTGCGAAAACAGCAGCCAGGTGCGTTTCATGAAGTGTGGTGTTCTGTGCGGGAGTACAAGGCCCCATTGTGAGGCATGTCGTGAGCGGGGCGGTGGGCCGGCGGGCGAGCACCAAAGCCGCGCTCCCCACACAGCTACAGTACAAACCCTAGAATCCCCCGACGACTGCGCCACGCCGCGTTCGCTGTTGCGCCGGCCCACAAGCCGGCCCCAAGAGAGAGCCAAGTCCTCCGATCCCGAAGTCTTGCAGAACGATCTGCCGCCGCACGCCCATCCGTTGCCGTGGCATCCACCGCGCCGTCCTGCTGTTCGATCCCTGGAAAAAAACCATGACTACGCTTGACCAAGCGCAGCCGGGCATGGCCCCTGCTGTTGCGACCGCACGTCCTCTCAACCGACAGGACTACAAGACCCTGGGCCTGTCGGCCCTAGGTGGCACCCTGGAGTTCTACGACTTCGTCGTTTTCGTTTTCTTCGCCAATGTCATCGGCAAGCTGTTCTTCCCGGCCGAGATGCCGGACTGGCTGCGCCAGCTGCAGACGCTGGGCATTTTTGCGGCGGGCTACCTGGCCCGGCCCATCGGCGGCATTCTGATTGCGCACTTTGGCGACATCCTGGGCCGCAAGAAGATGTTCACGCTGTCCATCTTCCTGATGGCCGTGCCCACGCTGGTGATCGGCCTGCTGCCCACCTATGCCTCCATCGGCATTGCCGCGCCGATTTTGCTGCTGGCCATGCGCGTGCTGCAGGGCGCGGCCATTGGTGGCGAGATGCCGGGCGCCTGGGTCTTCGTGGCCGAGCATGCGCCGGCGCGCCACTATGGCTTTGCCATCGGCTCGCTGACTTCGGGCATCACGGGCGGCATTTTCCTGGGCTCCATCATCGGTGTCTGGCTCAACAGCACCTACAGCGCCGAGGAGATCCACGACTGGGCCTGGCGCATGCCCTTCATCCTGGGCGGCGTGTTCGGCCTGGTGTCGGTCTATCTGCGCAAGTTCCTGCATGAGACCCCCATCTTCCAGGAGCTGATGGCTCGCAAGCAGGCCGACCGCGAACTACCGCTCAAGACCATCGTGCGCGACCACCGCCAGGCCTGCGTGCTGGTGGCGCTGATGACCTGGGTGCTGTCCACGGCCATTGTGGTGGTGGTGCTGTTCACACCGGCCTATCTGCAGAAGGTCTTCCACATCGACGCGGCCCTGGCCATGAAGGCCAATGCCGTGGCCACGGTGACGCTGACGCTGGGCTGCGTGTTCTGGGGCTGGCTGTCCGACAAGATGGGCACGCGTGTGGCCATGGTCACGGGCTGGCTGGGCATGACGGTGACGGCCTATGCGTTCTATCTGAACCTGCCGGGCACGGCGTCCTCGCTGGTGTGGAGCTACGCGCTGGTGGGCTTTTTCGTGGGCAGCATTGCGCTGCTGCCGGTGGTGGGCGTGCGCGCTTTCCCGGCCGAGGTGCGTTTCACGGGCCTGTCCTTTGCCTACAACATGGCCTATGCGGTGTTCGGCGGCATGACGCCCATGCTGGTGTCCGTGTGGCAACAGGTGGATGTGATGGCGCCGGCCCACTATGTGGCGGCCATGGGCATCCTGGGCGCGGCCATCGGCTTCTGGCCCCTTGCCTGCCGTGGTTGGCAACCCAGGCGCGGCTGAGCTTGGCAGTGGAATGAAGGGCAGCATGGCTGCCCTTTTTCCTGGGTGCTGCATGGATCGCTGACAATCCTTTCATGAGCACCACGCGACAAGAACTCCTGGCCCACTTCGACGGTTTGCTGCAGCCCGAGCGCTTCAAAGACTATGGTCCCAACGGCCTGCAGGTGGAGGGGCGCGGCGAGATCCGCCGCATCGTCAGCGGGGTGACGGCCAGCCGCGCGCTGATCGAGGCGGCCATCGAGGCGCAGGCCGATGCCATCTTCGTGCACCACGGCCTTTTCTGGCGCGGCATGGATGGCCGCATCACGGGCTGGCTCAAGGAGCGCATCCGCCTGCTGCTGGCCCACGACATCAATCTCTTTGCCTACCATCTGCCGCTGGATGCCCATCCGCAGTGGGGCAACAACGCGCAGCTGGGCCTGCAACTGGGGCTTGAGGGCCAGGCAACGTTTGGCGAGCAGAACCTGGGCTGGATGGCGGCAGCGGATTTTGCCGATGCGGCTGCGTTGGGCAGGCATGTGGAGCAGGCGCTGGGGCGCACGCCTGTCTGCGTGGGGGGAGAGCGCCTGCGCCCCAATCACCCCATTCGCCGCATTGCCTGGTGCACGGGCGGCGCGCAAGGTTTCTTTGAGGCCGCGATTGCCGCTGGGGCCGATGCCTTCATCACGGGCGAGATTTCCGAGCCGCAGGCGCATCTGGCGCGCGAGACGGGCGTGGCCTTCCTGGCGGCAGGCCACCATGCCACGGAGCGCTACGGCGCGCCGGCCCTGGCGGGTCAGGTGGCATTGGAGCTGGGGCTGGAGCACCGTTTCATCGAGATCGACAATCCGGCCTGATGCAGTTCCATCCTTGGCGCATCCCTTTGGCGGAGCCTTTTGCCGCAAGCGTGGTGCGAATGACCGGCTTGCCTGATCCGGATACTGAAAATGCCTGATTCCACACAGTCCACGGCCTTGATGGCCATCACCCAGGGCGACTCTGCCGGGGTGGGGCCCGAGACCATTGCCAAGGCGTTCATGGACGCGCCCGAGCAGATGCGCGGCTGCTTCGTTGTCGGCGAGTTGCAGACGCTGCGCCGGGCAGCCGCCGTGGCGGCGCGTGCGCGCGATGGCGACAACGCCATTCCCATGCCCGTGGCCGTCATCGAGTCGGCCGAGCAACTGTGGCAGGTGCCGCCCCATTGCGTCCCTTTGCTGGAGCTGCCCGGGCTGCCCGGTCCTGCGCCCTGGGGGCAGGTGAGCGCCAGCGCCGGTGACGCGGCCGCGCGCTGCGTGGTCTGGGCTGCGCGGGCTGCCTTGCGCGGCGAGATCGCGGCTCTGGTGACGGCGCCGCTGCACAAGGAGGCGCTGCATGCCGCAGGCGTGGACTTCCCCGGCCACACGGAATTGCTGCAATTCGAGGCGGCCCGGCACGCGGGCGTGGAGCTGTCGCACATGCCGGTGCGCATGATGCTGGCCAACGATGAGCTGCGCACGGTGCTGGTCAGCATCCATACCTCGCTGCGCAAGGCGATCGATGCGGTAACGAAGGACAACCTGCTGCAGACCTTGCGCATCACGCATGAGGCCCTGTCTCGCAGCCTGGGCCGCCCGCCGCGGATCGGTGTGGCAGGGCTGAACCCGCATGCGGGCGAGGGCGGCCTGTTTGGCAGCGAGGAGGTGGAGATCATTGCCCCGGCCATCGCCCAGGCGCGCGCCGAGGGCCTGGACGCCCACGGACCTTTTGCGCCCGATACGGTGTTCATGCGCGCCCGCAATGCTCCCGGCCATCCCGGCGAGTTCGACGCGGTGCTGGCCATGTACCACGACCAGGGACTGATTCCCGTGAAGTACCTGGGCGTGGAAAAAGGCGTGAATGTCACATTGGGGCTGCCGCTGGTACGCACCAGTCCGGACCACGGCACGGCTTTCGATATTGCGGGGCAGGGTGTTGCAGAGGCCGGAAGCCTGATTGAGGCCGTGCGAATGGCGCGCAAATTGGCGGCTTGAATGGCTAGCCCAAGCATCGGGAATTCGCAGTAATGGAAAACGCCCGTGGCAACCATGCCACGGGCGTTTTGATTTGCGTCAAAACACGGATTTCAGCGCTTGAGGCTGTCGCGAATCTCGCGCAGCAGCACGATGTCTTCGGGGGTGACGGGCGCGGGAGCGGGGGCTGCCGGTGCCTCGCGGCGCAGGCGGTTGATCTGCTTGACCATCATGAAAATGATGAAGGCCAGGATGATGAAGTTCACTGCCACCGTGATGAAGTTTCCATAGGCAAATACGGGGACGCCGGCCTTCTTGAGCGCATCGAGCGTCATCGCCGTTCCGGGGGGTACGCTGCCCAGCACGACGAACAGATTGGAGAAGTCCAGCTTGCCGAAAACCAGGCCCACGACCGGCATGATCAGGTCGTTTACCACGGAATCGACGATTTTGCCAAACGCTCCACCAATGATGACGCCAACGGCGAGATCTACCACGTTTCCCTTAACTGCGAACTCACGAAATTCCTGCATCATGCCCATGGCTGGCTCCATCTGGAAAGAGTTTGAGATAGCGCAGTATTGCGCGGCTTTGGAGCCTGTCAACGGCACAAGCAGCATGGAATAACCATACTCGCCCCGCTACAATTTATTGTTGACCCCAACTCAAGCGACGTAGTTCGAGGAACCCCATGAGTGACACTCCAATCGACTCCAGCAAGCGGACGTGGATCATCACGTCGGCGTGCGCTGGTGCGGTGGGCGGCGTGGCGACAGCCGTCCCGTTCGTGAGCACCTTCCAGCCATCCGAGAAGGCCAAAGCCGCCGGGGCTGCAGTGGAGGTCGATATCTCCGCCCTCAAGGACGGCGAGAAGCTCACGGTCGAGTGGCGCGGCAAGCCCGTCTGGATCATCAAGCGCACGCCTGACCAGATCAAGGAGCTGCCCGAACTGGACAGCCAGTTGGCCGATCCCCAATCCAAGCGCCACCCTGAAGAGTTCACGCCGCCCTATGCGATGAACGAGGCCCGCTCGATCAAGCCCGAAGTGCTGGTCGTCGTCGGCATCTGCACGCATCTGGGCTGCTCGCCTTCCGACAAGTTCCAGCCGGGCGCCCAGCCCTCGCTGCCCAGCGACTGGAAGGGCGGCTTCCTGTGCCCCTGCCATGGCTCGACCTTCGACATGGCTGGCCGTGTCTTCAAGAACAAGCCGGCTCCCGACAACCTGCAGGTGCCGCCGCACATGTACCTGTCGGAGACCAAGCTCCTCATTGGTGAAGACAAGGCTTGAGGGAGACAAGAACAATGGCCCACGAATTCAAGGACATCGATCCGAACGCGCCTGCGGGCGCCAAGCTCACGAACTGGTTCGAGAACCGTTTTCCCACGGCTTTCGACGCCTATCGCGTGCACATGTCGGAGTACTACGCTCCGAAGAACTTCAACTTCTGGTACATCTTCGGCTCGCTGGCGCTGCTGGTGCTGGTGATCCAGATCGTCACCGGCATCTTCCTGGTAATGCACTACAAGCCGGACGCCGAGAAGGCGTTCGCCTCGGTGGAGTACATCATGCGCGATGTGCCCTGGGGCTGGCTGATCCGCTACATGCACTCCACGGGCGCGTCGGCCTTCTTCGTCGTCGTCTATCTGCACATGTTCCGCGGTCTTCTGTACGGTTCGTACCGCAAGCCGCGCGAACTGGTCTGGATCTTCGGCTGCGCCATCTTCCTGGTGCTGATGGCCGAGGCCTTCATGGGCTACCTGCTGCCCTGGGGCCAGATGTCGTACTGGGGCGCCCAGGTGATCGTGAACCTGTTCTCGGCGATTCCCTTCATCGGCCCTGACCTGGCGCTGCTGATCCGTGGCGACTACGTGGTGGGCGATGCCACGCTCAACCGCTTCTTCAGCTTCCACGTGATCGCCGTGCCCCTGGTGCTGCTGGGCCTGGTCGTGGCCCACTTGCTGGCGCTGCACGATGTGGGCTCCAACAACCCGGATGGCATCGAGATCAAGGGCCCCAACGCGCCCAAGGACGCCAAGGGCCATCCGCTGGACGGCATTCCCTTCCATCCCTACTACACGGTGCACGACATCTTCGGCGTGACGGTGTTCCTGTTCCTGTTCTCGGCCGTGGTGTTCTTCGCGCCCGAGTTCGGCGGCTACTTCCTGGAGTACAACAACTTCATCCCGGCCGATCCGCTGAAGACGCCTTCGCACATTGCGCCGGTCTGGTACTTCACGCCGTTCTACTCGATGCTGCGTGCCATCACCAGCGAGATGATGTACGTGCTCATCGCCTGCGTGGTGCTGGGTGCGGGCTTTGGCGTGCTCAAGTCGCGCCTGCCGGCCGCCGTCAAGGGTGTGGTCGCCATCGTGGCCCTGGGCGTCATCGCCATGATGCTGTCCATCGATGCCAAGTTCTGGGGTGTGGTGGTGATGGGCGGTGCCGTGATCATCCTGTTCGCGCTGCCCTGGCTCGATTGCAGCCCGGTCAAGTCCATCCGCTACCGCCCGAGCTGGCACAAGTATCTCTACGGCATCTTCGTGATCAACTTCGTGATCCTGGCCTATCTCGGCGTGCAGCCGCCTTCGCCCATCGGCGAGCGCGTGTCCCAGGTCGGAACGCTGTTCTACTTCGGCTTCTTCCTGCTGATGCCCTGGTGGAGCCGTCTGGGCAAGACAAAACCCGTTCCCGATCGTGTGACGTTCAAGCCGCACTGAAGCTGGAGAGAACAACAATGAAGAAACTGATTCTCACGTTGATCGCGGCCCTGGGCATCGTGACCGGTGCACAGGCTGCCGAAGGCGGCATCGCCTGGGACAAGGCCCCGGGCAAGACGAATGACACGGCATCGCTGCAAAACGGCGCCAAGCTGTTCGTCAACTACTGCCTGAGCTGCCACTCGGCCGCATTCATGCGCTTCAACCGGCTGCAGGACATCGGGCTGACCGAGCAGGAAATCAAGGACAACCTGCTTTTCACCACCGATAAGGTCGGCGAGACCATGAAGGCGGCCATCAACCCCAAGGAAGCCAAGGAGTGGTTCGGCGCCAATCCTCCGGACCTGACGGTGATCGCACGTTCGCGTGCCGGCCACAACGGCACGGGCGCCGACTACCTCTACACCTTCCTGCGCACCTTCTACCGCGACGACACCAAGGCCACGGGCTGGAACAATCTGGCCTTCCCCAGCGTGGGCATGCCCCATGCGCTGTGGCAACTGCAGGGCGAGCGCCGCGCTATCTTCGAAGAAGCCGAGGAGCACGGTGTGAAGACCCAGGTTTTCAAGGGGTGGGAGCAGGTCTCTCCTGGCAGCATGAGCGCAGTGCAGTACGATCAGGCAGTTGGCGATCTGGTGAACTACCTGCAATGGATGGGTGAGCCGGCACAGAACAGCCGCACCCGCATTGGCGTGGGTGTGCTGCTTTTCCTGGCGGTCTTCATCTTCATCGCATGGCGCCTCAACGCCGCGTTCTGGAAAGACGTCAAATAAAACCGTGACTGCAGAAGGCCGTGCAAGCAATTGCTGCGGCTGAACTGTGTGCAGAGTGGGCGCCGCGAGCGACCCACTCTTTTTGATTTTTAGGAGCCTCCACCATGATGGTGCTTTATTCGGGAACGACCTGCCCCTTTTCACACCGTTGCCGCTTCGTCCTGTTCGAAAAAGGCATGGACTTCGAGATCCGCGATGTGGACCTGTTCAGCAAGCCTGAAGACATCAGCGTGATGAATCCGTACGGCCAGGTGCCCATCCTGGTCGAGCGCGACCTGATCCTGTACGAATCGAACATCATCAACGAGTACATCGACGAGCGCTTCCCGCATCCCCAGCTGATGCCCGGCGACCCGGTGGACCGCGCCCGCGTGCGCCTGTTTCTGCTGAATTTCGAAAAGGAACTGTTCGTCCACGTGAGCACGCTCGAGGAGCGCAACGTCAAGGGCAACGAAAAGGCCATCGAGAAGGCCCGCGCCCACATCCGCGACCGCCTGACGCAGCTGGCTCCCGTGTTCCTCAAGAACAAGTACATGCTGGGCGAGAACTTCTCCATGCTGGACGTGGCCATCGCCCCGCTGCTGTGGCGCCTGGACTACTACGGCATCGAGGTGTCCAAGAACGCCGCCCCGCTGCTCAAGTACGCCGAGCGCATCTTCTCGCGCCCTGCCTACATCGAAGCGCTGACGCCTTCCGAGAAGGTGATGCGCAAGTAATTCGCATCGGTTGACGACTGATTGCGCGGGCAGGGAAGGCGGTCAACCGGTCGCCATCCTGCCCGTTTTCGTGTTCCGACCACTCAGACCACTCATTTCCTGGGATCGTCATGACTGCCCCCGAAGCAACTTCCACCCGCCCCTACCTGATCCGGGCACTGTACGAGTGGTGCACCGACAACGGCTTCACGCCCCACATCGCCGTGCGTGTGGACCGCAATGTGCAGGTGCCGCGCGAGTTCGTGCGCGACGGCGAGATCGTGCTCAACGTCAGCTACGACGCCACCAGCGGCCTGCAGATGGGCAATGACTTCATCAGCTTCACGGCCCGCTTTGGCGGCAAGCCCCGCGAAATCATGGTGCCCGTGGAGCAGGTGATGGCCATCTACGCACGCGAGACCGGGCAAGGCATGGCTTTCCCGGCGCCGGAGCCCGAGGCCGAAGCCGACAACGATGTTTCGCCCGGGCAGGAGTCCGATGAGCCTGTGCCACAGGACGCCGCCGCTGAGGTGCCGGCCGAGCCTGCATCCGACGAGCGCGTGGTGCAGCTGGTGAGCATCCACAGCGAAGGTGATGACGAAGAGCCCCCGCGCACGCCGCCGCCTTCGGGCACGCGGCCTTCGCTGAAGCTGGTCAAGTAGGTTTTTCGCATCGGCGCGCATGCCGTTGCTCCCGCAAGCGTGCTTGGCCCCATCGGGAAAGTCCGAAGCAGCATTTTTCTGCGCTAGAATGCGTGCTTCGCCGGTTTAGCTCAGTTGGTAGAGCACCCGCCTTGTAAGCGGTAGGTCGTCAGTTCGAATCCGACAACCGGCACCAGAAGGTCTCCTCAGGAGGCCTTTTTTCATTTCCGTGCCCCGATTCCGGCAGCCGCTCTTCAGTGGCCGGTCAGGCCTGGACCTTGAGGCGGATCTCGGCCACATCCCAGCCCTTGGTGCGCAAGTGGGCGGCCATGGCCGGCAGCAGCTGGCGTATCTTGGCCGCTGCCGCGTTGTTGCGCACCAGCAGGCACCAGGTGCTGCCCTCGATGGGGCCTGCCTGCAGGCTGTCGCGCAGCAGCGGTGGCACCAGGGGCAGGATGGCCGTCAGGCGATTGCTGGAGTCGCGTGTGAGCTGGGCGAGCCGGGCCAGTGTCGGCGAGTTCTCGACAGCGTGCAGGGCGGTGACGGCGTGATTGCGGCGTGTGAAGGTCATGGGCTTGAAGGCTGGTCAGGCAGCGTAGGCATGCGCCAGCCGGGACCCTCGTTATAGCAGCATCTGCAGGGCGGCGCGGGTCCGGGAATTCGGGTTCAGGGCTCTGCGGCCGCATGCGTCGGCCTGCCTGGAAGAGGGTTGGACAGAGACAGTTAGAATCAATTGTTCGGTTCTCGCTTCAGCCCGGCCGCATGTGTTCTCCAGCAGGGTACTTGCAGGCAGGTGGAGCGGCCCCATCTGAAATCCAACAATCTAGGGATTCCAGGCACACCGCAGTCCGCTTCAGCGGGTGGCGGTGTGTCTTTTTCGCATGGCCACCAACTTCCTCACCAAACTATTCGGCAGCCGAAACGATCGGCTTCTCAAGCAATACCGCAAGACGGTCGTTCGCATCAATGCGATGGAGCCCGACTACGAGAAGCTCAGCGACGAGGATCTGCGCGCAAAGACGCAGGAATTCAAGGAGCGTGTGGCCAAGGGAGAGTCGCTGGACGACCTGCTGCCCGAAGCCTTCGCCGTGGTGCGCGAAGGGTCCAAGCGTGTCATGAAGATGCGCCACTTCGACGTCCAGTTGCTGGGCGGCATGGCACTGCACTACGGCAAGATCGCGGAAATGCGCACCGGCGAAGGCAAGACGCTGACCGCCACGCTGCCGGTCTACCTGAACGCACTGTCGGGCAATGGCGTTCACGTGGTGACGGTGAACGACTATCTGGCCAACCGCGATGCCACCTGGATGGCCAAGCTGTACAACTTCCTCGGCCTGTCGGTGGGCATCAACCTGCCCAACATGCCGCGCGAGGAAAAGCAGGCCGCCTACAACAGCGACATCACCTACGGCACAAACAACGAATACGGCTTCGACTACCTGCGCGACAACATGGTCTACGAGTCGGGCGACCGCGTTCAGCGCGTGCTCAACTACGCCATCGTCGACGAGGTGGACTCCATCCTGATCGATGAGGCCCGCACGCCGCTGATCATCAGCGGTCAGGCCGAGGACCACACGGCCATGTACGTGGCCATGAACAAGATCGTGCCCAACCTGGTGCGCCAGGAAGGCGAGGCTGATCCCCGCACGGGCGAAGGCGTGACCAAGCCCGGCGACTTCACGGTGGACGAAAAGAGCCACCAGGTATTCCTGACCGACCAGGGCTACGAAGCCGCCGAGCGCCTGCTGGGCCATGCCGGCATGATTGCCGAGGGCGCCTCGCTCTACGACCCGGCCAACATTACCCTGGTCCACCATCTGTATGCGGCGCTGCGCGCCAACAACCTCTACCACCGTGACCAGCACTACGTGGTGCAGAACGGCGAGATCGTCATCGTCGACGAGTTCACGGGCCGCCTGATGGCGGGCCGGCGCTGGAGCGATGGCCTGCACCAGGCTGTCGAGGCCAAGGAAGGCGTGACCATCCAGGCCGAGAACCAGACCATGGCCTCGATCACCTTCCAGAACTACTTCCGTCTCTACGGCAAGCTGGCAGGCATGACGGGTACGGCCGATACCGAAGCCTACGAATTCCAGGAAATCTACGGCCTCGAAACCGTGGTGATTCCGCCCAACCGTCCCAGCAAGCGCGACGACCAGCTCGACCGCGTCTACAAGACCACGCGCGAGAAGTACGAGGCGGCGATCCGCGACATCCGCGAATGCCATGAGCGCGGCCAGCCCGTGCTGGTGGGTACGACCTCGATCGAGAACTCGGAAATCATCGACGAGCTGCTCAACAAGGAAAACCTGCCCCACCAGGTGCTCAACGCCAAGCAGCACGAGCGCGAGGCCGACATCGTGGCCCAGGCCGGCCGTCCCGGCATGATCACCATCGCCACCAACATGGCTGGTCGTGGTACCGACATCGTGCTGGGCGGCAACATCGAAAAGCAGGTTGCGGCTGTCGAGGCCGATGAATCCCTGTCCGAAGCCGAACGCCAGCAGCGCATCGAACAGATGCGCGCTGACTGGAAGATCGAGCACGACAAGGTCTCGGCCCTGGGTGGCCTGCGCATCATCGCCACGGAGCGCCACGAATCTCGCCGTATCGACAACCAGCTGCGTGGCCGTTCGGGCCGCCAGGGCGACCCCGGCTCCTCGCGCTTTTACCTGAGCCTGGACGATGCGCTGATGCGCATCTTCGCGGGCGACCGTGTGCGCGCCATCATGGACCGCCTGAAGATGCCCGATGGCGAAGCCATCGAAGCCGGCATCGTGACCCGCTCCATCGAAGGCGCTCAGCGCAAGGTCGAGGCCCGCAACTTCGACATCCGCAAGCAGCTGCTCGAATACGACGACGTGTCCAACGACCAGCGCAAGGTGATCTACCAGCAGCGCAACGAGATCCTCGATGCCTCGGACCTGCACGAGATGATCACGGTGATGCGCGATGACGTGGTGTCTGACCTGGTGCGCCAGTACGTGCCCGCCGAGTCCATGGAAGAGCAATGGGATCTGGCCGGCCTGGAAAAGGCGCTGGAAAGCGAATGGCGCATCCAGCTGCCGCTGCAATCGCAAGTGCAGTCCGCGCATGCCATCACCGACGAGGAGATCCTCGAGAAGGTGCTGCAGGCTGCCCGTGAAGTGTTCGAGGCCAAGGTTGAGCTGATCGGACGCGAGAACTTCACTCAATTCCAGCGCGCCGTGCTGCTGCAAAGCTTTGATACCAACTGGCGTGACCACCTGTCCGCGCTGGACTATCTGCGCCAGGGCATCCACCTGCGTGGCTATGCCCAGAAGCAGCCCAAGCAGGAATACAAGCGCGAGGCTTTCGAGCTGTTCCGCCAGCTCATCGACCAGGTCAAGACCGAAGTCACGCGCGTGCTGATGACCGTGCAGGTGCAGTCGCGCGAACAGGTGGAGCAGGCCACCGAGGCCATGGAGCAGCGCAGCGCCCACAGCCTGGAGCACATGACCTATGGCGCTCCCTCGGATGGCGACATCGGTGGCTCCCTCGAAGACGAGCCGCTGGAGTTGCCCGAAGGCGCTCGCGTGGGCCGCAATGATCCCTGCCCCTGCGGCAGCGGCAAGAAGTACAAGCAGTGCCACGGCAAGCTGTCGTGATGCGGCCGGCGTCGTAAGACGCCGCAAGACACGGAAAACGGCACGGATGCACTCCGTGCCGTTTTCTTTTTTAAGGTCGATGAAATACGTGCCGCCCCGGTTTGTTCCGATAATGGAGCGCGTTTTTCTTTCACTGTAGGAAGCCCCTCAATGCCTGTGAATCTCTCCGCTCCCGTGCACGCCGACCTGTTGGCGATCAACGGCGTTCGCATCGGCGTCACCGAAGCCGGTGTGCGCAAGGCCAACCGCAAGGACCTGTCCGTGTTCCTGCTCGACGAGGGCGCTTCGGTGGCGGGTGTGTTCACGCAGAACCGTTTCTGCGCAGCGCCCGTGCAGGTCAGCCGCGAGCACTTGGCCCAGACGTCCGGCGCCATCCGTGCCATGGTCATCAACACAGGCAATGCCAATGCCGGCACCGGCGCTGACGGACTGGCGCGCGCGCGCCGCACCTGTGCGGATCTGGCTGCGCTGCTGCAGCTCAAGCCCGAGCAGATCCTGCCGTTCTCCACTGGCGTGATCATGGAAGAGCTGCCCGTGGATCGCATCGCCGCCGGCCTGCCAGCTGCCATCGCAGCAGCCAAGGCCGACAACTGGGGCACGGCCGCCGAAGGCATCATGACCACCGACACCCTGCCCAAGGCCTTCAGCCGCGCCGTGGACATTGGCGGCAAGCGTGTGAGCATCACCGGCATCAGCAAGGGTGCAGGCATGATTCGCCCCAACATGGCGACCATGCTGGGCTTTCTGGCCACCGACGCCGCCATCGCACCCGAACTGCTGCACCCTCTGGTCAAGGAACTGGCCGACGGATCTTTCAACCGCGTGACCATCGACGGCGACACGTCGACCAACGACTCCTTCGTGCTGGTCGCCACGCACAAGGCCGGCAATGCGCAGATCACTTCGCTGACCAGCGCCGAAGGCCAGACCCTGAAGGCTGCATTGCTGGATGTGTCGCGCCTGCTGGCCCAGGCCATCGTGCGCGATGGCGAAGGTGCCACCAAGTTCATCACCGTCAAGGTGGAGGGCGGCAAGACCGAGGCCGAGTGCCGCCTCGTGGCCTACTCCATCGCGCATTCACCCCTGGTCAAGACGGCGTTCTTTGCCAGCGATCCGAACCTGGGCCGCATCCTTGCGGCGGTGGGCTATGCTAGCATCGACGATCTGGACCAGACCAAGATCGACCTGTACCTGAACGATGTGCATGTCGCAGTCAATGGCGGCCGCAACCCTGCCTATCAGGAGGAAGACGGCCAGCGCGTGATGAAGCAGCAGGAGATCATCGTGCGCGTGCTACTGGGCCGAGGGCAGGCCGAGCAGACCGTGTGGACCTGCGATCTGAGCCACGACTACGTGAGCATCAACGCCGACTACCGCTCCTGACTCTCCACCCACCGTGCCGCCGGCAGCCGCAGGCCTTGTGCCTGGCTGCTGCCAGCTTTCAATGGCGGCCGGCGCGCAAAAGCTCTGGCGTTGGCATGAGATCCATCTCGATTCCCGGGCATATCCAGCGTCGGTGGCCGTGAGATCCGTATTCGAGAGACATCCATGACATTGCCCACAGAAGCCGTCGCCGCCCCCTTGCTGCAACTCGTGCAGCGCGCCGAGCAACTGATGCAGCGCATCGAGGCCATCCTGCCCCAGCCGCTGCAATCCCCCGCCGACTGGAGTGCCTCCATCGCCTGGCGCTATCGCAAGCGCGCCAACGGCTGCGGTTTGCTGGAGCCCGTGCGCCATGTCGGCGCCATGCAGCTGTCCGACCTGCAGAACATCGATGTGCAAAAGGACAAGATCGCGCGCAACACCGAGCAGTTCGTGACCGGCCGCACGGCCAACAACGTGCTGCTCACCGGCGCGCGCGGCACGGGAAAATCCTCGCTGATCCGTGCCTGCCTGCATGCCTTTGCGTCGCAGGGCTTGCGCCTGATCGAGGTGGACAAGGCCGATCTGACCGACCTGCCCGACATCGTCGATGTGGTGGCCGGCCGGCCCGAGAAGTTCATCATCTATTGCGACGATCTGAGCTTTGAGGAAGGCGAGCCTGGCTACAAGGCCATGAAGTCCATTCTGGATGGATCGGTCAGCGCCGCCAGCCCGAACGTGCTGGTCTATGCGACCAGCAATCGCCGCCATCTGCTGCCGGAGTACCAGTCCGAGAATCTGACCTACCAGCGCGGCGAGGATGGGGAGCTGCATCCCGGAGAGGTGATCGAGGAAAAAATCTCGCTGTCCGAGCGTTTCGGCCTGTGGGTGAGCTTCTACCCGTTCAGCCAGGATGAGTACCTGCGCGTGGTGGCACAGTGGCTGGAGGCCCTGGGCCTGGACCAGGCCACGATCGAGGCGGCACGCCCGGAGGCCCTGGTCTGGGCGCTGGAGCGCGGTTCACGCAGCGGTCGCGTGGCCCACCAGTTTGCGCGCGACTATGCGGGCCGTGCCGAGCGCCCGAACCAGCGCCAGACCGGCATCGCCGATGTCCAGGGGTTGGCTGAAGAGGCTGAGCTCTGAGCACCTGCTGCCTGGCCCTGGGCTGGGCAGACTTTTTTGCGAAAGATCAAGTGACTGAAAAAGAAATCTCCCCCAAGGCCCGCGCTGAGGCGGCCGAGTCGCAGGCGCCAGTGCGGCGCAAGCACACCGAAGTCGCCGTTGGCGTGCTGCTTCGCGAGTCCGATGGCGCGTTGCTGATCACCAGCCGTCCGCCGGGCAAGCCGTATGCAGGCTACTGGGAGTTTCCGGGCGGCAAGATCGAAGCCGGCGAGACCGTGGAGCAGGCCTTGCGCCGTGAGCTGCAAGAGGAGCTGGGCGTAGAGATCGCAGCCGCTGAAGCCTGGAAGGTGACCGAGCATGACTATCCACATGCCCTGGTGCGCCTGCACTGGTGCAAGGTCACGCGCTGGAGCGGGGAGTTCGAGATGCGTGAAGGCCAGCAGATGGCCTGGCAGCAACTTCCGCTGCAGGTGCATCCGGTGCTGCCAGGTGCCTATCCGGTGCTGCAGTGGCTGAGCGAGGAACGCGGGCTGCCTTTCGATGCCGGGTTCTACGAGGCAGGCCAGCCGAAAGCCTGATCGGGCCTGATCAAGGCTCGGTGCGAGGATCGCCGAAGGGCGCATCCTCGGGCGGCATCGGTGCAGGCACGCGGAATTCCTCATTGGCCCATGCGCCCAGGTCGATCTGGCGGCAGCGTTCGCTGCAGAAGGGGCGGAAACGGTTGGCTGGTGCGAACAGGCTGGGGCCTGCACAGGTCGGGCAGCGCACCGTGGGGCCGGCAGAAGAGAGGCTGGCGGGCTGGGGGGCGGGGGCGCTCGAGGGCATGTCGGCCGTCTTGTCCATCAGCTGCAAAGCGTGACCTCGAACGAGGCATCTTCGCTGCAGGGTTGAGGCTTGGCGCCGTTCTCGGGGCGGAGCAGGCGCACCGAAACCAGCAGGCGGTTGCCGCTGATCTCCGGAACCAGATTCAACGACGGGTCTATGCGCAGGCGCAGCAGCTGAAAGCTGCGGCCGGGCGGCATGGCCTGCTGGAACACGCCTTTTTCGGCAGCCACCCATTGCGGCACGCCGGTTTCGCGCAGCAGCTTGAGCAGCAATTGCAGAGACTGACCCAGCGGGGTCAGGGTGCTGGCCCAGTCCTCCAGATCGCGCAGGCGTATCTGGGGATCATGGAACTGCCAGGCGTGATAGGCAGGAAGGTCGAAGCCGCAGGTGCCGCCGGGGATGCCGATGCGGCTGCGCACGGCCATCAGCCACTCGTTTTCAGTCAGGGTCTGGCCGGCCTTGCCGTTCTGGGCATTGAGCTGGGCAAAGCACTGCTCCACATGGCGTGAGACCTGGTCAAGCATGTGCTCGGCAATGTCGGGATTGCCGCGCAGGCTGTCGAGCAGGCTTTTGTGGCGCTCAAGGTCCTTGAGCACGTCCGTCTTCAGGTCGGTACGTGCCGCCACGTCCATGATCTCGAAGATGGTGACCAGCGCAAAATGGTGATCGATGGAATGAGCGCGCGACAGCAACTCGCTCAGGCGGCGATATAGCTGTTCCAACCGGAGGTAGGTCCTCAGGCGCTCATTGAAAGGATATTCGTACAGGATCACGCTTGCTGGGCTCCTCGGGGTGCACAGGAATCAGCTGTCTACGTCGTGCACATGCTGAATTACACGCACAGGCCAAGCCATGGCGTGCATCATAGCCCGAACCATGCAGAGATTCGATCGGTGCATGCGCGCAAAGCCTCTATCGTCATGGCCTCGTCGTTGTAGAGCACCCAGTCGGCGGCTGCCAGCCGTGCCGCACGTGTGGCCTGGGCCGAGATGATGGCCTGCACCGCCTCGCGTGGCAATCCGTTGCGCGCGATCACGCGAGCGATCTGCGTTTCGGTGCGGCAGTCAACGACCAGCACCGCATCAAGCATGGCAGGCCAGCGGCCGGACTCCACGAGCAAGGGAATGTCATGCACGATGAGTCGGCACCCAGCCACTGTGGCCTGTTCCACTTGCCGGGACGTCTGCTGCGCCACGAGGGGATGGACGATGGCCTCCAGCTGCTGTCGTGCCGAGGGCTGCTGAAAGACCAGTTCGCGCATGCGCGTGCGGTCCAGGGCGCCGCTGGCGTCAATCAGTTCGGGCCCGAAGACGCGCGCTATCTCGGGCAGAGCAGCACCTTCGGGGGCGGTGAGGCTGCGAGAGATCTGGTCGGCATCGATCACGGCCGCTCCGCGCAAGCCCAGTTGCGCTGCGACGGTGCTCTTGCCGCTGCCAATGCCGCCCGTCAGGCCCAGCCGAAACGGACGTGCAAGCAAGGGCGGGGCGATGCTGGGGGCCATGCCGCAGTGTTGAATCAAAGGCCCAAGGCCGCCAATAGGGATTGCAGCATCTGCTGCGGTCCGAACACCATGGCTGCAAAGCCGGCGCCCGCCAGAAAGGGGCCGAAGGGAACATAGCCGCCCTCACGCAGGCGGCTGTTGATCTTCAACGCGATGCCCACGATGGCGCCAATCACCGACGAGATCAGGATGATGGGCACGAGTGCCTGCCAGCCGAACCAGGCGCCCAGCGCGGCAAACAGCTTGAAGTCGCCGTAGCCCATGCCTTCCTTGCCGGTGGCCAGCTTGAAGGCCCAGTAAACCAGCCACAGCGAGAGATAGCCCGCTGCAGCGCCCCATACCGCGTCGGCCAGAGGCACGGCGGTCCAGTGCAGCGCCGACGACAGCAGTCCGGCCCACAGCAAGGGCAGGGTGATGTCGTCGGGAAGCAGTGTGGTGTCCCAGTCGATCAATGCCAGGCTCAGCAAGGCCGCACTGAAAAGGCACCAGGCAGCGCCTGTGGGCGTGATGCCCCATTGCGCCGCACAGTAGGCAAACAGCGCGGCGCAGGCCAATTCCACCAGCGGATAGCGGATGCTGATCGACGCCTTGCATTCGGAGCACCGGCCTCGCAGCGCCAGATAACTGAGCACGGGAATATTCTCGTACCAGTGGATGGCATGGCCGCAATGCGGGCAGCGCGAGCGGGGGCGGCTCAGGCTCAGGGGCGCCTCGGCAGGCGGCGGCGCTGTGGCGGGCGATGGCGTGGCGGATGATGATGATTGCTCTTGCGCCCATTGGGCGCATTCCGCGTTCCATTGCTGCTCCATCATGCGGGGCAGCCTATGCACCACCACGTTGAGAAAGCTGCCAACCAACAGGCCCAGCAGGCCGCCCAATGCAGCCTGCATCCAGAGTTCCAAAACCATCAGACCACCTGGCCCAGCTTGAAGATGGGCAGATACATCGAAACCACGATGCCGCCGATGAGGGTGCCCAGGAAAACAATGATGATGGGCTCCATCAGGCTGGACAGGCCAGCCACCATGTCATCGACCTCTTCCTCATAGAAATCGGCCGCCTTGCCCAGCATATGGTCGATGGAGCCGGATTCCTCGCCGATGGCGCACATCTGCAGCACCATGGAGGGAAAGACATTGGCATTGGTCATAGCCACGGTGAGACTGGTGCCGGTGGAGACTTCCTGCTGGATCTTTTCCGTGGCATTGGCGTACACGGCATTGCCGGATGCGCCGCCGACAGAATCCAGTGCCTCGACCAATGGGACACCCGCGGCAAACATGGTCGATAGCGTGCGCGTCCAGCGTGCGACGCAGGATTTCTCGATCAGCACGCCAAAGACCGGCACCTTCAGCAGCGTACGGTCCATGAATTGCTGCATGCGCTCGTTGCGCTTCCAGGCCTGCATGAAGAAGTAGAGACCGCCGCCAATCACGCCGAAGATCAACCACCACCATTGGACAAAGACATCGCTGATGCCCATCACGAACAGCGTCGGCGCCGGCAGGTCAGCGCCGAACGAACTGAACACTTCCTTGAAGGCCGGGATCACGAAGATCATGATGATGGTCACGACGATGAAGGCCACGACGATGACCGAGATCGGGTACATCAGCGCCGATTTGATCTTGGACTTGATGGCCTCGGTCTTCTCCATGTACGTGGCCAGGCGGTCCAGCAGGGCTTCCAGGATACCGGCCGCTTCGCCCGCTTCCACCAGATTGCAGTAGAGGCTATCGAAGTACATGGGGTGCTTGCGATAGGCCGCGTTCAGCGAGGTGCCGGTCTCCACGTCGGCGCGAATATCGGCCAGAAGGCGCGTCACGCTGGGGTTGGTGTTGCCCCGTCCGACAATGTCGAAGGCCTGAAGCAGCGGGACGCCCGCCTTCATCATCGTTGCCATCTGGCGGGTGAACAGCGCAATGTCCTTGGGCTTGATCCTCTTGCCCCCGCGTGTGCGGCGCTTCTTGATCTTGCTGGGCAGCACGCCCTGGCGGCGCAGCATGGCCTGGACCTGGTTGATGCCCCCGGCCCGGGTCTCGCCTCGGATGATCTTGCCGTTGCGATCCTTGCCTTCCCATTCGAAGACAAATTCCTTGATTCCCTTGGACGCGGCTGTGGCCATCGTGCTCCCTCGTTTGTTGTCTGCGCTGTCCGCGCTATTTACTCATTGGTGACTGCCAGCACTTCTTCGAGCGAGGTCAGTCCCTGTCTGGCCTTGTGCAAACCCGAGCCACGCAGCGACCGCACGCCTTCGCGCTTGGCCTGTGCGGCGATCTCCAGCGCACTGCCGTCCTGCAGGATGATGCGCTGGATTTCCTCGCTGATAGGCATCACCTGATAGATGCCTACGCGGCCCTTGTAGCCGTTGTTGCATGCCGGACAGCCGACGGGCCTGTAGGTGACCCAGCTGCCGTCAATGTCCGCATCGTCGTAGCCTGCATCGATCAGGGCCTCCCGCGGAATGTCAGCCGGCTCCTTGCATTGAGGGCACAGGCGCCTGGCCAGGCGCTGGGCGGTGATCAGGATCACGCTCGATGCGATGTTGAAGGGCGCAATGCCCATGTTGCGCATGCGCGTCAACGTGGTCGGTGCGTCATTGGTGTGCAGGGTGGACAGCACCAAGTGGCCGGTTTGCGCTGCCTTGATCGAGATGTCGGCCGTTTCCAGATCGCGGATTTCACCGACCATGATGATGTCGGGATCCTGGCGCAGAAAAGCCTTGAGCGCAGTGGCAAAGGTGAGGCCGGCCTTTTCGTTCACATTGACCTGGTTGACGCCGGGCAGGTTGATTTCCGAAGGATCTTCCGCCGTGGCGATGTTCACGCCGGCCTTGTTCAGCAGGTTCAGGCAGGTGTACAGCGACACTGTCTTGCCAGAGCCGGTGGGGCCTGTGACCAGAATCATTCCGTAGGGGCGGCTGATGGCTTCAAGCAGGCGTGCCTTCTCCTCGGGTTCATAGCCCAGGGCGTCGATGCCCATCCTGGCCGAGCTCGGGTCCAGGATACGGATCACGATCTTCTCGCCGAAAAGCGTGGGCAGCGTGCTGACGCGAAAGTCGATGACGCGGTCCGGGCCGACCTTGAGCTTCATGCGCCCGTCCTGCGGGACACGCTTTTCCGAGATGTCCATGCGCGAGATCACCTTGATGCGCGAGGCCAGCTTCTCCTTGATGGCAATGGGCGGCGATGCAATTTCACGCAGCTCGCCGTCAATGCGAAAGCGCACGCGGTACTGGTGCTCGTAGGGTTCGAAATGCAAGTCCGACGCGCGCATGTTGAAGGCGTCGAGCAGCATTTTGTGCAGGAACTTGACAATGGGCGCATCTTCGACGTCTGCTGCGGCCGAGTTGTCCTTTTCCTCTGCCACCTCATCAGGCTTGAGGTCGCCGAACTCGAAGTCGCCGCTGCCGCCATAGCTGTCCATGGCCTCGCTGGCGCTTTTGTTCTGCTGCGCGATCAGTCGCTCCAGCTTGTCGGCCTCGACGATGATCCAGTCCACGCCCAACTGGGTGGTGAACTTGATCTGCTCGGCGGCTTCCTGCTGCGTCGGGTCGGCGGTGGCCACCGTGAGGCGGTTGCCGCGCTTGCTCAGAGGCAGGACGCGATAGGTGCTGATGATCTTGGCGTCCAGCAGATCCTGCGGCAGGCGCATGGCGTCGACCGCATCAAGATCGAGCAGCGGCGCGCTGAACATGGTGGAAACCGTCTCCGCCACTTCCAGGGCAGAGAGGGTGCCGGCGACGCTCAGTTCTGCAATGAACGAGGTGCGATTGGTGGCGGCCTTGCCGGCAGCCGCTTCCGCTGCCTGTTGCGATACCTTGCCTGCTGAAATCAGAGCCCGCCCGATGCCGGGAAGCGATGCGACAGCGGATGCATTCTTGAGCGAGGAGTCAGCAACAGCCATGTAGCAAGACGTGTGAGAGGAAAGGACATTTATCCTATCATCACTGAGCACTTGGAATGCCAGACACACTGTTACACGCCTGGGTCTTGAACTTGGCGCAAGGGTGTGATGGAGATGGAATGACCAGATGGTCGGGGTGAGAGGATTCGAACCTCCGGCCTCTACGTCCCGAACGTAGCGCTCTACCAGGCTAAGCTACACCCCGTTGCTTTTGTAGAAAAAGCAAGCAGCCTGAATCAGGTGCGTCGCTCCAAAAGCTGAGACGCCAATTGTAGCAAACTTGTCGTATGCAAATTGCTTGGGAGCACATTTATTGCGTCGATGGCGCGGCGTGCCTCGGCATGTGCGGCCTCGCGTGCCACGTCCAGCGCACCTGTGCTGCGCACGATATCCACTACGGCGGTCAGTTGCTCGGTGGAGCCCTGTTCGATGGCGGCGCGCACGATGGCGGCCTGCTCAGGTGTGCCGCGTTGCATGGCGGCAATCAGGGGGAGGGTGCATTTGCCTTCGCGCAGGTCATCGCCCAGGTTCTTGCCCATTTCCTGGGCATCGCCTGCGTAGTCGAGTACGTCGTCAATGATCTGGAAGGCCGTGCCCAGCGCCTGGCCATAGCTGGCGCAGGCCTGCTCGATTTCGCGGGGCGCGTCGGCCAGCACGGCGCCCAGCTGGGCGCTGGCCTCGAAGAGCTGGGCGGTCTTGGAGCGGATGACGTGCAGGTAGCCGGCTTCGTCCAGCGAGGCATCGTGCGTGTTGATCAGCTGCTGGACCTCGCCCTCGGCGATCACGTTGGTGGCATCCGAGAGGATCTTGAGCACGCGCATGCTGCCGACTTCCACCATCATCTGGAAGGAGCGCGAGTGCAGGAAGTCGCCGACCAGCACGCTGGCCGGATTGCCGAAGGTCTCGTTGGCCGTCGGGCGGCCGCGACGCAGCGTGGATTCATCCACGACGTCGTCGTGCAGCAGGGTGGCTGTATGAATCAGTTCGACCACGGCAGCCAGGACATGCCTGTCCTTGCCTTCGTATCCCAATGCATTGCAGACCATGAGCAGCAGGGCGGGCCGCAGGCGCTTGCCGCCTGCAGCGATGATGTACTGGGAGATCTGGGCAATCAGCGGGACGGTGGTCGTCAGGCGCTGGGCAATCACATGATCCACCTCGCGCATGTCGTCAGTGATCAGGGCAAGCGGATTGGGGGTGGAGAGAGCTGTGGTCAAGGTACTGCGGGCGCCAAGTGGATCGTCAATTATAGGAAGAGCGACCCTGCCTGCGACCCGCTCTGGCGGTTGTTTGGGCGAAGGAGGGGAGCGCTTCATGCAAGGAATGTGAGTGCGTGCTAGAATCTCCGGCTTCCGTGGAAATTCGTTCGCGGAACTCTCAAATTCAAGAGGTTTAAATGTACGCAGTCATAAAAACCGGCGGCAAGCAGTATCGCGTTGCAGCTGGCGAAAAGATCAAGGTAGAACAGATTGCTGCGGACGTAGGCCAAGAAGTTGTGATCGATCAGGTTCTGGCAGTCGGCAACGGCGCTGAAATCAAGGTCGGCACACCTCTGGTGTCCGGTGCGTCTGTCAAGGCAACCGTGGTTGCTCACGGCAAGCACGACAAAGTGCACATCTTCAAGATGCGCCGTCGTAAGCATTATCAGAAGCGCCAAGGCCATCGCCAGCAGTTCACCGAGCTGCAGATCGTGGCGATCGCTGCTTAATCCAGGAGCTGAGTCATGGCACAGAAAAAAGGCGGCGGCTCTACGCGAAACGGGCGCGATTCCAAGCCCAAAATGCTCGGCGTGAAGGCTTTTGGTGGTGAGTTGATCACCGCCGGCTCGATCATCGTGCGCCAACGTGGCACCAAGTTCCACCCCGGCGACAACGTCGGCGTGGGCAAGGACCACACCCTGTACGCTCTGGTGGACGGCCACGTGTCGTTTGCTGTCAAGGGTGCACTGTCCAAGCACACGGTCAACGTGACGGCTGCCTAAGCTCTGTCACTTCGACGCTCGAAGCCCCGACCTGTCGGGGCTTTGTCGTTTCAGGAGGGCGGTGCATCGTGCGCTCGTCCCCTTTTCCGTCTCTGAGGTGTGGCCTGGGGCTGTCTGGTGCACACTGCTTTTTGTAAACTGGATGCCTCATGAAGTTCGTCGACGAAGCTTATATCGACATTGCTGCCGGTGATGGCGGCAATGGCTGCGTGTCATTCCGGCACGAAAAATACAAGGAATTCGGTGGTCCCGATGGAGGAGATGGCGGCCGTGGAGGCCATGTCTACGCGGTGGCCGACGTCAATCTCAACACCCTGGTGGACTACCGCTTCTCGCGTCGCCACGATGCCACGCGCGGCGAGCACGGCAAGGGCTCGGACATGTTCGGTGCCGCAGGCAACGACATCACGCTGCGCATGCCGGTTGGCACCATCATCAGCGATGCCGAAACCGGGGAGGTGCTCTACGAACTGTTGACGCCCGGCGAGGTGGTGACCATTGCCAAGGGCGGCGATGGCGGCTACGGCAACCTGCGCTTCAAGAGCGCCATCAACCGCGCGCCACGGCAAAAGACGCCTGGCTGGCCCGGTGAGCGCAAGAACCTCAAGCTGGAGCTCAAGGTTCTGGCCGACGTGGGTCTGCTGGGCATGCCCAATGCGGGCAAATCCACCTTCATCGCCGCAGTCTCCAATGCGCGTCCCAAGATTGCCGACTATCCGTTCACCACGCTGCATCCCAATCTGGGCGTGGTTCGTGTTGCCGCCGAGCAAAGCTTTGTGGTGGCCGATATCCCCGGGCTGATCGAAGGCGCGTCGGAAGGTGCCGGCCTGGGCCACCAGTTCCTGCGTCACCTGCAGCGCACCCGATTGCTGCTGCATGTGGTGGACCTGGCGCCGTTCGATGACAGCGTGGATCCCGTGGCCCAGGCCAAGGCCATCGTGGGCGAGTTGCAGAAGTACGATGCCGAGCTGTACAACAAGCCGCGCTGGCTGGTGCTCAACAAGCTGGACATGGTGCCGGCCGAGGAGCGCGCCGCACGCGTCAAGGACTTCGTCAAGCGCTTCAAGTGGAAGGGTCCGGTGTTCGAGATTTCCGCCCTGACGCGCGAAGGCTGCGAAGTGCTGATTCGCACCATCTACAAGCATGTGCATGAACAGCAGCAGATCGAGGCCGGTCCCAAGGAAATCGATCCACGCTTCGTCGAAGTCGAGGGTGATGGCGTGGATCTCACCGACCCGCGTTTTGCTCCCCGCGATTCCGAGTAAGAGCGGCCTGTCCCACCCATTGCCTTGATCACAACAGCGGCGGGGTCTGCCTCGACCTGCGCTGCAAGAATCACTATCCATCCATGTCTTCCAACTTGTTGCGTGATGCCCATCGCATCGTGGTCAAGGTCGGCTCCAGCCTGGTGACCAATGAAGGTCGCGGTCTTGATGAGGCCGCGATCCAGGAATGGAGCCGCCAGCTGGCGGCCCTGGTGCGCGGGGATGAAAGCCATGGAGGCCGGCGGCGCGAGGTAATCATGGTCTCCAGCGGCGCGGTGGCCGAAGGCATGAAGCGTCTGGGCTGGATTGCACGGCCCAAGGAGATTCATGAACTGCAGGCCGCTGCGGCCGTGGGGCAGATGGGCCTGATACAGATGTACGAGTCCAAGTTGCGCGAACAGGGCATGGGCAGTGCGCAGGTGCTGCTCACGCATGCCGACCTCGCGGACCGCGAGCGCTATCTCAACGCGCGCAACACCTTGCTGACGCTGCTGGAGCTGGGCATCGTGCCGGTGATCAACGAGAACGACACCGTGGTCAACGACGAGATCAAGTTCGGTGACAACGATACCTTGGGCGCTTTGGTTGCCAATCTGATCGAGGCCGATGCCCTGGTCATCCTGACCGATCAGCGAGGCCTTTACAGCGCCGACCCGCGCAGCAATCCCGATGCGCGTTTCATCGATGTGGCCAATGCCGGCGACCCGGCGCTGGAGGAGATGGCCGGAGGCGCGGGCTCGTCCATTGGCAAGGGCGGGATGATCACCAAGATCCTCGCGGCCAAGCGCGCGGCGGGCTCGGGTGCTTCAACCGTCATCGCCTGGGGGCGTGAGCAGGACGTGCTGGTGCGTCTGGCGGCAGGCGAGTCCATCGGCACGCTGCTCCTGGCGCAGACGCACAAGAACCAGGCGCGCAAACAGTGGATTGCAGACCATCTGCAACTGCGCGGCTCCGTGTCCGTGGATGCCGGCGCCGTGGCCAAGCTGCGCGACGAAGGCAAGAGCCTGCTGCCCATCGGCATGGTGAATGTGGATGGCGAGTTCGCCCGTGGCGATGTGATCGCGGTGCGCGATGCCCTGGGTATCGAGGTGGCGCGTGGGCTGGCCAACTATGCAAGTGCCGAGGCGCGGCTGCTGTGTCGCAAAAGCTCGGTGGAGATCGAGCGCCTGCTGGGCTATTCCGCAGGCCCGGAGATGGTGCACCGCGACAACATGGTGATTGCGGGGCACTGAGGCGCCAGACCCTCAAGGCCAAGAAAAAGCGCACCCTCGGGTGCGCTTTTGCGTATGGCTCTGGCCCGGTTTCAGGCCTTGCCTGGATCGGGTTGCAGGGCTTGCTGCCCCGACTGTGGATCAGGATCGAAACAGGCGCCAGGCGGCAACTCCATGCCGGGATTGACGCGAAAGCTGCCTGAGCGTGCTGGATGCAAACCCGGCGCAGTGTATGTCTCAGGACCCTGTTCATGGGCTTCCCTGGGGCGCATGCCGCTGCGCAGATAACGGTTGCGTTGCTGTTCGCCGCGCGGCAGGAACCGGGCCAGCTCGGTCAGGGCCATCTCATAGACGCCGCGCTTGAACTCCACCACCACGTCCAATGGCACCCAGTAGTCATTCCAGCGCCAGGCGTCGAATTCGGGGTGGTCGGTGGCACGCAGGTTCAAATCCCAGTCGTGACCCATGAGCTGCAGCAAATACCAGATCTGCTTCTGGCCTTTGTAGTGTCCGCGCGCATCGCGGCGGATGTACCGGTCTGGCACCTCGTAGCGCAACCAGTCCCGGGTGCGGGCGACCACGCGAACGTGGTTGGGCATCAACCCCACTTCCTCATGCAGTTCCCGGAACATGGCCTGTTCGGGTGTCTCCCCCCGGTCAATGCCGCCCTGTGGAAACTGCCAGCTGTGGGTGCGGATGCGTTTGCCCCAGAACACCTGGTTCTTTTGGTTGAGCAGGATGATGCCGACGTTCGGGCGAAATCCGTCCCGGTCAAGCATAATCGAACCCCAATTTTCTGAATTGTGTCCATTATGCACGGTGCCTTGCCAGCGGCAAGCACGCTGCCCCGATTCCCGCGAAGCCCCTGATCCATGAAAGCCTCCCAATTTTTCATCTCCACCCTCAAGGAAGCTCCGGCCGACGCCGAAGTGGTCAGCCACAAGCTCATGACGCGGGCCGGCCTGATCAAGAAGCTGGGTGCAGGCATCTACAACTACATGCCCATGGGGCTGCGCGTGATCCGCAAGGTCGAGGCCATCGTGCGCGAGGAAATGAACCGTGCCGGTGCCGTGGAGGTGACCATGCCCGTGGTCCAGCCTGCAGAGATGTGGGAGGAGACCGGCCGCTTCGAGAAGATGGGCCCCGAGCTGCTGCGCATCAAGGACCGCCATGGCCGCGACTTCGTGATCCAGCCCACCAGCGAAGAGGTGGTGACGGACATCGCGCGCCAGGAGCTCAAGAGCTACAAGCAGCTGCCCAAGAATTTCTACCAGATCCAGACCAAGTTCCGCGATGAGCGCCGCCCGCGCTTTGGCCTGATGCGTGGCCGCGAGTTCATCATGAAGGACGCCTATTCCTTCGACAAGGACCGTGATGCGGCCCAGGTCAGCTACCAGACCATGCGCGCGGCCTACAAGCGCATCTTCGACCGCTTCGGCCTGCAGTACCGTGCCGTGCGTGCAGACAGCGGTGCCATCGGCGGCGATCTGAGCGAGGAATTCCAGGTCATCGCTTCCACGGGCGAGGACGCCATCGTCTACTGCCCGAGCAGCGACTATGCCGCCA
This sequence comes from Delftia sp., assembly GCF_059499305.1. Lineage (NCBI taxonomy): Bacteria > Pseudomonadati > Pseudomonadota > Betaproteobacteria > Burkholderiales > Comamonadaceae > Delftia > Delftia sp. Next base: position 243,460 of record NZ_JCABYI010000024.1, on the reverse strand, counting down.
ATATCGAAAAGGCCGAGGCCCTGGCGCCTGCGGGTCCCCGTCCCGCTGCGTCCCAGGCGATGACCAAGGTGGCGACGCCCGGCAACAGCACCTGCGAATCTGTCGCATCCCAGCTGGGCCTGCCGCTGTCGCAGACGGTGAAGTCCCTGGTGCTGGCCACCGACAAGCTCGACGACAAGGGCGAGGTGGCAGGCAGCCAGATCTGGCTGCTGCTGCTGCGCGGTGATCATGAAATGAACGAGATCAAGGTGGCCAAGGTGCCGGGCCTGGACGTGGGCTTCCGCTTTGCCACTGTGGCCGAGATCGAGGAGCACTTCGGTTGCCAGCCCGGCTACCTGGGCCCGATCGGCCTAAAGCAGCCCGTGAAGCTGGTCGTGGACCGCGAGGTCGCCGTGATGGCCGACTGGGTCTGCGGCGCGAACGAGGCCGACTTCCACATCACCGGCGTGAACTTCGGCCGCGACCTGCCCGAGCCTGATGTGGTGGCCGACCTGCGCAACGTGGTGGCTGGCGACAAGTCTCCTGATGGTGCGGGCGAGCTGGCCATCGAGCGTGGCATCGAAGTGGGCCATGTGTTCTACCTGGGTACCAAGTACTCCCAGGCCATGAACGCCACCTTCCTGGCCGAGAATGGCAAGCCCTCGCTGTTTGAAATGGGCTGCTACGGCATTGGCGTGACGCGCCTGCCCGCTGCAGCCATCGAGCAGAACCATGACGAGCGCGGCATCATCTGGCCCGACGCGATTGCGCCCTTCACCGTGGTGGTCTGCCCCATCGGCATGGACCGCAGCGAACCCGTGAAGGAAGCTGCCGAGAAGCTGCATGCCGAGCTGCTGGCACTGGGTGTGGACGTGATCCTGGACGATCGTGGCGAACGTCCGGGCGCCATGTTTGCCGACTGGGAGCTGATTGGCGTGCCGCACCGCGTGGTGCTGTCCGACCGGGGTCTCAAGGAAGGACAGCTCGAGTACCAGCATCGCCGCGACACGGAAGCGACCAAGCTGGCCGCCGCCGATGTGCTGGGCCATCTCAAGCAAAGGCTGGGCCTGTGAGCCAGGCGCCCGTGGTGACGCGACGCGATTGCCTGCGCCTGGCGGCTTCGCTGGGCTCGGCACCGCTGCTCGGCGGGCTGGCCGCGCCCGCCTGGGCCGGTGGCCAGCTGGAGGAGCCGCTGGCCGATTCGGTGCGCACTGCGCTGAGTTCCGCCGTCACGGGATCGGCGCCGCCCGAGCTGCGCTTTGCCTCCACCGAGGCCCGGCTGGACTACCTGCGCTGGCTCACGGCCAGCAGCGAGCGCCTGCGTTCGCGCAAGCCGGAGCTGGCGACGCGGCTGGAGTTCCTGCAAACCGTCTGGTACGAGTCCAAGCGTGCCGGCCTGGAAGTCTCTCTGGTGATGGGGCTGGTGCAGGTGGAGAGCGCGTTCCGCAAGTTCGCCATCTCCAGCGTGGGTGCACGCGGCTACATGCAGATCATGCCGTTCTGGATGCGGCTGATCGGCGATGGAGACATCGGCAAGCTGTTTCACATGCAGACCAATCTGCGCTTTGGCTGCGTGATCCTGCGCCACTATCTGGACCGCGAAAAAGGCGATGCCTACATGGCGCTGGGCCGCTACAACGGCAGCCGGGGACAGCCCCAGTACCCGAATGCGGTGTTCGCTGCGCAGCGGCGCTGGGAGATAGAGCCCTCGCGCTCGGCTTGAGGGCCGCGCAGCGCCGCCGAGCGGCTTCGCGGCTGCTGTTCTGCGTTGTCCGTCAGGACGACGTCTCCGACGACATGCTGGACACCTTGGCCACGGCCGCTGCCGTGTCGCCGGCGTTGGGCGGCGCGGCCGGGCTGCTGGCGGACATGCGCGTGACCAGCACCTGGTCGATGCGGTAGCTGTCCACGTCCATGACCTCGAAACGGTAGCCGCCCCATTGCACGGTGTCTGTGCGCCTGGGAATGCGGCGCAGCATCACCATGAGGAAGCCGCCCAGGGTCTCGTAGTCCTCGGCGTGGGGCAGCTCGTCGAGTTCCAGGGCCTGCATCACATCCTCGACCGGCGTGACGCCGTCGATCAGCCAAGAGTTCTCGTCGCGGCGCAGGATCTGCTCCTCGTCGCCCGGGCTGACCAGGCCGCCCATCACCGTGCTCATCACGTCATTGAGCGTGACCACGCCGACCACCAGGCTGTATTCGTTGACGATGACGGCAAAGTCCTCATGCACCTGGCGAAACTGCTCCAGCACCTCGGCCAGCGTCAGGCGGTCCGGCACGACCAGCACCTTGTGCACCAGGGAGTCGTCCATGAGCGACAGGGGCTGGTTGTTCAGCGCGCGCTGGAACAGGTCCTTGGCATCGACATAGCCGACGATGTGGTCGATGTCGCCATCGCAGACGGGGTAGGTGGAAAAAGGTTCTTCGGCAATGCGGACCCGGATCAGTTCGTCGGGGTCGTCACGGTGGAAGTAGGCGATGCGGTCGCGCTGCGTCATGGCCGAGCCGATGGTGCGCGAGTCCAGCTCGAACAGGTTGGCGATCACCTGCTGCTCCTTCGCGGCCAGCACGCCGGCGCGCGCGCCAGCTTCGGTCATGGCCAGGATGTCTTCGTGCGTGATGCGGTCGTCGCGCACCGTGGGCAGGCCTAAGAGCTTGGCAACGGCGTCCGCCAGGTGGTTGAAGCACCAGACCAGGGGCTTGAGCACGGCCATGCACCAGAGCATGGGGCGCAGCACGCGGATGGCCAGGGCTTCGGGCTCGGCCATGCTCAGGCGCTTGGGCAGCAGGTCGGCAAAGAGGATGAACAGCGAGGTGACGGTGGCGAACGAGAGCAGAAAGCCCACGGTCTGTGCCCGGCTCTCGGGCAGCCAGAGCATGAGCAATTCGGCCAGATAGGGCGTCAATGCCCCTTCGCCCACCACGCCGCCCAGGATGGCGACGGCATTCAGCCCAATCTGCGTGACCGTGAAGTACTCGCCCGGCTGGGCCTGCATCTTCATGACCTGTTCGGCGCGTGGCTCCCCGTCCTCCGCCATCTGCCGAAGCCGCAGGCGCCGCGAGGCGGCCAGCGAGATCTCGGCCACGGAGAAGAAGGCACTGGTCAGTATCAGTGCGACGATCAACAGCAGACTTTGGGACAGACTCATAGGCAAGGCGGAGAAGCGGGCGCAGGCGCGGTTTTCCGGATGTGAAAGATGTGTCCATTCGACCACACATCACATGCCCCTGGCCTTGTGGCAAGCCCGGGCAGGGTGCTGGCAGTCCGCCACGGGCGAAAAAAAGCCACCCAAAGGTGGCTTGATTTTGCGCAGCAGCGGGCGCAGGCGGGTGCTGCGCGCGAGTCGCAAGCCTGCGAACTCTCAGGCCTTGGGTGCCAGCAGCTGCTGCAACTCGCCGGATTCGTACATCTCCATCATGATGTCCGAGCCGCCGATGAACTCGCCCTGCACGTAGAGCTGGGGGATCGTGGGCCAGTTGCTGTAGTCCTTGATGCCCTGGCGGATTTCCTGGTCCTCCAGCACGTTGACGGTGGAGATGTCCTTGGTCTCCACGCCGCAGGCCTTGAGAATCTGGATGGCGCGGCCCGAGAAACCGCACATGGGAAAGCTGGCGCTGCCCTTCATGAACAGCAGGATGTTGTTGCTTTTGACCAGTTGGTCGATGCGTTGCTGGGTGTCGCTCATCTGTGTGGTGCTCCGGGGTCGTGGTGGGCGCCGCAGGCGCGGCGGCATGGATGGGATTATTTCACTCTCGGCGCGGACTTTGAAAGCATGCGGGAATGCTGCGCCCGGACCCGAGCTCAGGCTTGCGCTGTCCATTGCCCGCCCGTGCAGCGGGCGATGCCGCCCAGGTCGTGGCGATGCTGCACGCTCTCAAAGCCGGCGCTGCGCAGCAGGGTGGCCACGGCATCGGCCTGGTCCCAGCCATGCTCGAGCAGCAGCCAGCCGCCGCTGGCCAGCAGCGCAGGCGCCTGCGCGACGATGGCGCGGATGTCGGACAGGCCATCGGCGCCGCTGGCCAGAGCCGACAGCGGCTCATGCTCCAACGCCAGCAAGTGCGGATCGTCGTCGCGGATATAGGGCGGATTGCTGACGATGAGGTTGAACGGCGCCTGGCCTGCCAGCGGCTCCAGCCAGCTGCCATGCGCAAACCGCACGCCCAGCTGCAGGCGCGTGGCATTGGCGCTGGCCACGGCCAGCGCGTCGGCACTGGCATCCACGGCCCACACGGTGGCGCCGGGGCGCTGGCTCTGCAGGGCCAGGGCAATCGCTCCGCTGCCGGTGCCCAGATCCGCCACACGGCATGCGGGGCCGCTCGGGGCCTGGGCGGGTATCAGCTCCAGCGCCCAGTCCACCAGGGTTTCGGTATCGGGGCGAGGGTCGAGCACGCGTGCGTCCACGGCCAGATCCAGCCCGTAGAACTCCTTGTGGCCCACCAGGTAGGCGACGGGCTCCCCGCTCAGTCGGCGTGTGCACAGCGCGGCATAGACGCCGGCCTGGGGCGCGGTCAGCGCGTCCCCGTCGTGGGTGAGCAGCCAGGCGCGGCCGCCGGCCTGGCGTCCGAGCACATGCAGCAGCAGCATTTGCGCGTCGATGCGCGCAAGCCCCTGGGCCTGGGAGTGCTGCAGAGCCTCTTTGATGGTGGGTAGGTTGGCCATGGCCCGCGCCTCAGCTGTTGACCTGCAGCTCGGCCAGCAGTTCGGCCTCGCGTGCGGCCTGCAGCGCGTCGAGCACGTCGCCCAGGTCGCCTTCCATCACGGCCAGCAGCTTGTAGATGGTGAGGTTGATGCGGTGGTCGGTGAGCCGGCCCTGGGGGAAGTTGTAGGTGCGGATGCGGTCGCTGCGGTCGCCGCTGCCGATCAGGCCCTTGCGCAGCGCGGCCTCCTTGGCCTCGCGCTCGCTGCGCTCCTTTTCCTGCAGGCGCGCCTGCAGCACCTGCAGGGCCTTGGCCTTGTTGCTGTGCTGGCTGCGGCCGTCCTGGCACTCGGCGACGATGCCCGTGGGCAGGTGGACCACGCGCACGGCCGAGTCGGTCTTGTTGATGTGCTGGCCTCCGGCGCCGCTGGCGCGGAAGGTGTCGATGCGCAGGTCGGCCGGGTTGAGCGTGATGGCCTGGGTTTCGTCGGGCTCGGGCATGACGGCCACGGTGCAGGCACTGGTGTGGATGCGGCCCTGGGTCTCGGTGGCAGGCACGCGCTGCACGCGGTGGCCACCGGATTCGAAGCGCAGGCGGCCATAGACGTCGGTGCCTTCCACGCGCAGCACCACTTCCTTGTAGCCGCCCAGCTCGCTTTCGTTGGCGCTCATGATCTCGACCTTCCAGCCCACGGCGTCGCAGTGGCGCGTGTACATGCGTGCCAGATCGCCTGCGAACAGGGCAGATTCATCGCCACCCGTGCCCGCGCGGATTTCCAGGTAGGCGTTGCGCGCGTCATCGGGGTCCTTGGGCAGGAGCAGGCGCTGCAGTTCATCTTCCAGCTGCACCAGCTCGATCTCTGCGCCGGAGATTTCCTCGCGCGCCATTTCCTCCATGTCGGGATCGTCCAGCATGTCCCTGGCAGAGGCCAGATCGGCCTCGCGCTGGCGGTAGCGTGCATAGCGGCCGGCAATGGCCGTCACATCGGCATGCTCGCGCGAGATGGCACGGTACTGCTTCATGTCGCCCATGATGTCTTCGCGCGAGAGCAGGAAGTCGAGTTCTTCAAGGCGCTGGGCGTAGCGCTCCAGTTGTTGGCGCAGAAAGTCTTGCATGGTGTGAGGCGATGGTGCGAAGGGCTGCGCGGGGCAGCGCTGCGGCGGGGGAACGAGGTGGCCGGAAGTGGGCCGAGGCGCCAGAGACCCGCGGGCGCGCGGCTCTCTGAAGGGGGCGAGCGCCGCTAGAGCGCCTTGTCGGGAGTCGTGCCGCGCGGACCGCCTGGCGCGGAGCGCAGGAACAGGCGCGAGACCGTGTCCATGGTCTGGGTGCGCTGGTCGGCGTCACCCTTGTGCAGCTCGGCCAGGGTGCCGTGCAGCATTTTCTGCGTGAGGCCGCGCGACAGGGCCTCCAGCACGGTGTCTATGTCCTCGCCCTTGGCTAGCAGCTTCTTGGCCCGTGCAATCTCCAGCGCACGCCATTCGTCGGTCTGGGTGTTGAGCTGGCGGATCAGCGGCACCACACCGGCCTGCGGGCGGCGCTGGTCCAGCCAGTGCATGAAGCTTTGCACGCCGTGGTCGATGATGACTTCTGCCTGCTCGACCGCTGCCTGGCGCTGGGCCTGGCCCGTGCGCACCACGGTGGCCAGATCGTCCACGGTGTAGAGGTAGACGTCGCGCAGGTCCTTGACCTCGGATTCGATATCGCGCGGCACGGCCAGATCGACCATGAACATGGGGCGGTGCTTGCGCTTCTTGAGCGCGCTTTCCACGGCGCCCAGGCCGATGATGGGCAGGCTGGAGGCCGTGCAACTGATCACGGCATCGTATTCATGCAGATGCTCGGGCAAGTCGGCCAGCCGCATGGTGCCGGCGCCGAACTGGGCGGCCAGCTTTTCGCCGCGCTCCAGCGTGCGGTTGGCGATCATGATCTGCTTGGGGTGGCGGGCCGCGAAATGGGTGGAGACCAGCTCGATCATCTCGCCCGCGCCCACGAACAGCACGCGGATCTGGGAGAGGTCTTCGAACAGCTGGCCGGCCAGCCGCACGGCGGCAGCGGCCATGCTGATGCTGTGGGCACCGATTTCGGTGGAGCTGCGCACTTCCTTGGCCACCGCGAAGCTGCGCTGGAACAGCTGGTTCAGCGTGCTGCCCAGGGCGCCTGCGTTCTCTGCGGCGCGCACGGCATTCTTCATCTGGCCCAGGATCTGGGCCTCGCCCAGCACCATGGAATCGAGCCCGCTGGCCACGCGGAAGGCATGGCGCGCCACATGGCCGTCTTCCAGCAGATAGGAGTGCGAGCGCAGCAGTTCGGACGAGATGCCGCCGCTGTTGGCCAGCCAGTGCAGCGTATGGTCCATGGCCGGCATTTCGGCCGCGCAGTAGATCTCGGTACGGTTGCAGGTGGAGAGAATGGCGGTCTCGACGGCGCTGTGCTGGCGGCCGGGGCCGGTCAGCGATTCGCGCAGGCCCTGCAGCGTGGGCACGATCTGGTCGAGCGCGAACGCGAAACGTCCCCGCATATCGAGCGGAGCCGTGTGGTGGTTGATGCCGAGTGCCCAGACTGCCATAACCCGGGATTATAAAATTTCGCGCAGTTTCAGGCATCCCTGATCACAACACCCTGGAATCGGAGCCCGTAGATGGGATGGATTGCGAGTACGAATCATTGGCTGAACTTCCTGGCGCCTGCACTTTTCCTGTCGCCGGCCCTGATGTTGTGCGCGCTTTTGATCTATGGGAAATCGCAGCAATCCATGGCCTGGTGGTCACAGGTTGCTATCAATTTCATTGTTGGTGCACTGGTGCTGCTGGCGGGGCTGTGGTGGTTCGGGCGCGATGCAAAGATGGCCACCTATGCTGCGCTGGTCGTGGTGATGGCGCTTTGCCAGTGGGTGTTTTCACGCGGCTGGCGCTGATGGCTGACAGCAAAGATTGATGCAGATCAACGGAAGAGGGCGTTTCTCCTGGCGATCAAGGGACTGAGACTGCGGCTGGAGGCACGGCGCCCGGCGCGGCCTGCTCCAGCAGCCATTCGCGGAACTGCGCAAAGGCTTCGGAAGGTGCCCGCGTGGCGGGACGGCACAGAAAGTAGCCGCGTTCGATGTGGACGGGCGCAGGCAAGGCAAGGGCCACGCGGCCGGCGGCCAGGTCTTCCTCGACCAGGCAGCGCTGCACCAGGGCCACGCCCATGCCGGCGGCCACGGCCTGTACCAGCAGGGCCACCAGCTCGAAGTCGGCTGCCGGTGCGGGGCAGGGTCCGGGCAGGTTCAGGTGGGACATCCAGCGGGCCCAGTTGCCCGGATAGTTGGTGTGGAACAGCAGCGGGCGTGCTAGCACGTCCCGGGGGCTGCGGATGGGCCGCGGGCCCTGCAGTTCTCTCGGATGGCAGATGGGCACCAGATCGCGGCCCACCACATAGTCGGCCACCACATGGGCGGGCCAGGGCTCGCTGCCCACGCGCAGCCAGCCGTCTATCTCGGCGGCCGACAGCGGATCGTCGCGCCGATAGGGCGCGAACGACAGGGCGATGCCCGGATGCAGGGCGTTGAAGTGCGGCAGGCGCGGAATCAGCCAATGGCTGAACAGCGTGGGCACCACCGACAGGCGCAGTTGCGGGCCGAAGTGGCGCCTGCGTGCGGCCGCGGATGCCGATTCGATGGCGTGTACGGCGGGCTCCACGGCCTGCAGGTATTCGCGGCCGGCTTCGGTCAGCACGCTGCGCCGGCCCTGGCGCTCGAACAGCGCAAAGCCCAAGTGCTCTTCCAGCCGGGCGATGGCGCGGCTGATGCCGCCCTGGGTGACATACAGCTCCCGGGCCGCCAGCGAGTAGCTGCCCAGGCGCGCCGCCGCCGCGAAGGCGTGCAGCTCGGAAAGCGAGGGGGAGTGCATGCGCATGACGGGCGCAATTATGACGGTTGGTCATGGTTGCTTGCCGTCTTGTCTCTTTTCGCGCGTGCGGCGGCTGTCCAGAATCAGCGCCTGTTCCGCAGAGCCCGTGCTTTGCCGCCACCCCCAACCAAGATAGGAAACATCCCATGGCAATGCGCCGCACCCTGTTGTCCAGCCTGGCCGCCTGCGCCGCCACCGCTCTTCTGGCTCCCGCCGCTTGGGCCCAGGGCCCGGCGGCCGACTATCCCAGCCGTCCGATCCGCCTGGTCGTGCCGTTCGGAGCCGGTGGCTCCACCGACATGGTGGCGCGCCTGCTGGCCGAGAAGATGAGCGTGATCCTCGGCAAGTCCGTGGTGGTGGACAACCGCGGCGGGGCCGGCGGCTCCATCGGCGCTTCCGAAATCGCGCGTGCCGCGCCGGACGGCTACACCATCGGCATGGCCACGGTGAGCACGCACGGCTCCAACCCGGCGATCTTCCGCAAGCTGCCCTATGACCCGATCAAGGACTTCGCGCCCATCACCAATGTGATGTCGGTGCCCAGCGTGTTCGTGGTCAACGCCAGCGTGCCCGCCAAGACCATGAAGGAGTTCATCGCCCTGGCCAAGGCCAACCCGGGCAAGTACAGCTTTGCATCGCCGGGCACGGGTTCGCTGGGCCACGCCAATATCGAGAACTTCATGAACCTGGCGGGCATCGACCTGCTGCACATCCCCTACAAGGGCGCGGGCCAGGCCATCACCGATGCGCTGGGCGGCCAGGTCAATGCCATGACGGACAACCTGCCCTCCACGCTGCCTCACATCAAGGACGGCAAGCTGCGACCTCTGGCGGTGCTGGCCTTCAAGCGCGCCGATGTGCTGCCCGACGTGCCCACGTACACCGAGCTGGGCTTTGCGCAGATGGGCGATGGCGGCTGGTTCGGCCTGGTTGCGCCGGCCGGCACGCCGCGCCCCATCATCGACAAGCTCAATGCCGCCGCGCACAAGGCCATGGCCATGCCTGACTACCTGGAAAAGCAAAAATCCATCTCGGGCGAATCCATGGGCAACACGCCCGAGGAATTCGCCAAGCAGATCAAGGCCGCCATCGAGCGCTACACGGCCGTGGCCAAGCGCGCCAACATCAAGCTCGACTGATGGACCGCATGGCACAGTCGGATTTTCTGCGCCCCCGGCCGGACACCCCGGTCGTGGTGCATCCCGCCACCGGCGAGGTGCTGCCCATCGTCTGCGACTCGCCGCACAGCGGCACCTCCTATCCCGAGGATTTCGGCCATGCCGTGCCCATGTCCCTGCTGCGCCGTGGCGAGGACACGCATGTGGCCGCGCTCTGGGACCAGTGGCCCGCGCATGGCGCGACGCTGATCGAGGCCACCTTTCCGCGCACCTACATCGACCCCAACCGCAGCGAGGCCGACCTGGACCCGGCCCAGATCGACGGCCAGTGGCCCGTGCCCCTGGCGCCCAGCGTCAAGACGCGCCAGGGCCTGGGCCTGATCTGGCAGCGCATCAGCCGCGACGGCGTGGCAACGCCGCTGTATGACCGTCCGCGCACGGTGGCCGAGGTGGAGCACCGCATCGCGCGCTACTGGCACCCCTACCATGCGGCGCTGGCGCAGGCCATCGATGGCAGCGTGCAGCGCTTTGGCGGCGTCTGGCACCTGAACCTGCACTCCATGCCCAACGATGTCTACAAGCGCCTGGGCCGTACCGACGCGCCGCCGCTGGCCGACTTCGTGCTGGGCGACCGCGACGGCACGACCTGCGCGCCCGAGTTCATCCAGCTGGTGGGCGAGACGCTGGCGGGCTTTGGCTACAGCGTGGCCTACAACGAGCCCTACAAGGGCGTGGAGCTGATCGGGCGCATAGGCCAGCCGCACCTGGGCCGGCACAGCCTGCAGATCGAGATCCGCCGCCCGGTCTACATGGACGAGGACACGCGCGAGCCCAATGCGGGATTCGAGCCGCTGCGCGGCCATCTGCGTGAGCTGATGGCCGTGGTCGCGGCGCATGTGCGATCGGAAATGGCAAGGCGCGGCTAGGCCGGGCTGGCCGGATCACCGGGCATGGTCGGCGTGCCCGGCGTGCCCGGCGTGCCCGGCGGACCTGTCACCACGGGTGCCGCCACCGAGGTGGTGGCCGGTGGCGACAGGTACAGGCCTGCGCCCTTGAGCGAGGCCAGGATGCTGAACAGCACATCGCTGCGCACGCCACCCGCATTGCGCGGATTGCCGACGTAGCCGATGGCCAGGAAGGTCAGCGTGCCGTTGGCAATGCCTTCTAGCTGCACCAAAGGCTCGGGCGTGTCCAGGATGCCTTCATGCGCGCGAAAGGCTTCCAGGATCAGGGTGCGCATGCGCTCGGCATCGGTGTCCAGCGGTGCGGGAAGGCGCAGCAGCACCCGCCCGGGCGCGCCGGCCAGCGTCATGTTGCGCACGGTCTTGGTGATGAATTCCGAGTTGGGCACGATGACGGTGGAGCGGTCGCCCAGCTGGATCTCGGTCGCGCGCACGTTGACGCGGCGCACGTCGCCCTCGGTATCGCCCAGCACCACCCAGTCGCCCACCTTGACGGGCCGCTCGGCCAGCAGGATCAGGCCCGAGATGAAGTTCTGCACGATGGCCTGCAGGCCAAAGCCAATGCCCACCGACAGCGCGCTGGCCACCCAGGCGATGCGCTCCACGCTAATGCCCAGCCCCGCCAGCGCCACGGCCACCACGAAGATGCCGCCCACATAGCCCAGCAGCGTGGTGATGGAGCTGCGCATGCCAGGCTCCAGCGAGGTGTTGGGGAAGTAGCGGTCCGTCAGCCAGCGCTTGATCACGCGGATCACGATCAGGCCCGTGACGATCACCGCAAACGCGGTGAACAGGGCCTGGGGCGCCATGGTGAAGTCGCCCACCTTGAGGCTGTGATTGACCGTGCTGCCACGGCGGAACACCTCGTCGGGCCCCGTGCCCAGCGGGGCCAGCAGGGCGATCACCATGTAGAACAGCAGGGCCACGCGCAACAGTCCCGAGACCAGGACCGAGGCCTGGTCCAGCAGCCGCCCCTCGATGCCCAGGCCCTGGTTCAGCCGGGTGCCGAAACTGCCCTTGGACGACAGAAGGGCCTCGCACAGATCATCGCCGAGCTGGAACAGCAGGTAAGTGGTGGCAAAGACCACGCCAGTCCACACCATCTGGCGTGCCAGCGTGCCGGCCAGCGCCACATAGCCGGTCACGGCCAGTGCAATGGTGGCAATGCTGGCCACCGCCGCGCAGGCCACGAGCAGTCCCACCCACAAGGGCCGGGGCGGCGCGGGCTCCGCCTGGGCGCCGTCTTCCTGCGCCACTGGCGCCGGCGCGCGCAGATGCCGCAGGGCCAGCATGACCACGGCCGAAATCAGCAGGGCCGACAGGGCGTGCACCGTGACCTCGGCGGCCAGGCTGGCGCCGATGATGGCGTTGACCTCGGTCACCAGGCCGTTGATCGCGGCACCTGCCGCAATCCACCAGGGGTAGGGGCTGAGCCGCTCGGCCAGCTCGTCCGACACGCCGGGCAGGCGCCATGAGCTGCGCTTGCGCGACAGCAGGGTCTGGCCCAGCGACACCACGAAGGCGCCGAACAGCGTGACCTGCACGCTGGCCTTGGCCAGCGCGTCCAGCGACTCGCCGAAGCCATCGCTGGCCTTGAGCACGCTCCAGGCCAACTGCGCCGCCAGGCCGATCAGCAGCGTGTTGATCACCACCGTGGCTGCCGCGCGCAGCGAGCGGCGCAGGCGGCCGCTGGGCAGGCGTGCGGGCGCGGCGCGCACCAGCAGGCGCTCGGCCAGCCAGGGGCCGAGCAGGGCGATCAGCAAGGCAGCGGCCAGGCTGGCGATAAAGCCGCCCCGGCGATCGGAGGCCAAGGTAGAGCTCACCGATTGGCGCAGCTCGCGCCCCAGCCCCTGCAGGCGCGCCGCGTCCAGGGGCGCGGCGGTGCTCAGATTGCGCCAGAAGGGGCGGCCCAGCGGTGAATCGGTGCGGGCCGTCAGCGCGGCCTGGAATTGCTCGCGGCGCTGGCGTATCAGCTCGTTGCCGCGCTGGTCGGCATCGACCGACACCAGCCGCGCGAGTTTGAGTTCGGAATCCACGGCACTGCGTTGCTTGGCCAGGCTGGCGCGCTGCTCGGCCACATCGGGCGCATCGGCGGGGGCGCCTTTTTCGGGTGCTGGTCCCAGGCCGGCCAGGCGCGAATCGATATCGGCCAGTTCCTCGGTGCGGCGGGCCGCCACCTGGTCGGCTGCCGTGCCAATGGCTGCAGCCTCGTCCAGCAGCTTGCGGCCGTCATCGTCCTCGGCCAGCTTGCGGGGAATGGCGTCCAGCTGCTTGCGCAGATCGTCTACGCTGGGCAGGGCGGGCCGGCCGTCTTCTGCGGTCGCGCCCGCGGCTGTGGCGCCGTCCTGGGCCAGGGCCGGGCCGGGTGCAGACAGGAGCAGCATCGCCAGAGCCATCAGCCAGATGGCCAGGCATGGGCGAAGGGCCTGTGCCCACGTGGGGCGCTGCGGAAGAGGGCTGCAGGGCGGTGTCATGGACGCACATTGTGCGGCGGGCCGCTGCAGCGGTTGTTTCCAAAGGTCCGGCCCCGCCAGCCGGCAGCCGTCTCAGCGCGATGCGGGACTGAACATATCGACACGGTCGGTGATGACGCCGTCCGTGCCCAGGTCGATCAGGCGCTGTGCGGCCCATTCGTCGTTGACCGTGTAGCTGCTGCAGCGCAGGCCCGCGCCATGCACCTTGGCGACCAGGGCTGCATCCCACAGCGCGTGGTTGAGCACCATGGCTGCGCAGCCCAATTCCAGCGCGGTGCGCAGGTCGGCGTCGCCCGTGGCGTCTGCCAGCCTGTCCACCAGCAGGCCGCGCGGAATGTGGGGCGCCGTGTCGCGTGCGCCCTTGAGGGCATCGGTCTTGAACGAGGTGAACAGCGGCGGGACCCGGTCCTGGGGCCAGATGCGGTTCATCAGCTCGCCCGTGGCGCGGCCCGTGGCCTCTTCCTGGCCGGGCGTGGGCTTGATCTCCACGTTCAGGAAAAAGTGGTTGGCCAGGCACCAGCGCGCCAGGGCTTCCAGCGTGGGCAGGGCCTCGCCCGCGTAGGCGCGCGAATGCCAGCTGCCGGCGTCGAGCTGGGCGATCTCGCCCATGGACAGGTCGCCACCCGTGCCGTGGCCGTTGGTGGTGCGCTCCAGCGTGGCGTCGTGCATCAGGAACAGCACGCCGTCGGCAGACAGCTTGGCATCGCACTCGAACATGCGATAGCCGTGCGCGGCGCCCAGGCGGAAAGCGGCCATGGTGTTTTCGGGCGCCAGCTTGCCGGCGCCACGGTGGGCCACCCACAGGGGGTAGGGCCAGGATTTCAGGTTCTCGGTCATGGCGAGTCCGTCAAAAGAAGGGAGCTTGGATGGAAAAAGAGAGCCTCTGGGGCTCTCTTGGAAAAGGTCGGAGAGCCGGCCTTCAGGGGATCAGATCCGCTTGCCGCTTTCTGCGTCGAACCAGTGCAGGCGACGCTCTTCGGAAGGACGCACGCGCATGGTCTCGCCGGACTTGGGGAAGGGCGCGCCTTCGTCGATGCGTACCGTCATCGTCTCGCCATTGAGCGAACCATAGACCAGGCGCTCGGCGCCCAGCATTTCCACGGTGTCCACCTTGATTTCCCAGCCGCCTTCGTTGACGACGACCAGGTGCTCGGGGCGGATGCCCAGGATGCGGCCGGCCGTGCCGCCGGGCGCGTTCTTGAGCAGGTTCATCGGGGGCGAGCCGATGAAGCTGGCCACGAAGGTGGAGGCAGGCGTGTGGTAGACCTCTTCGGGCGTGCCGAACTGCTCCATCACGCCGCCGTTCATGACGATCATGCGCTGGGCCAGGGTCATGGCCTCGACCTGGTCGTGGGTCACGAACAGGCTGGTGATGCCCAGCTCGGCGTGCAGCTTCTGGATCTCGATGCGGGTCTGGCCGCGCAGCTTGGCGTCCAGGTTGGACAGCGGTTCGTCGAACAGGAAGACCTTGGGCTGGCGCACGATGGCGCGGCCCATGGCCACGCGCTGGCGCTGGCCGCCCGACAGCTGGCGCGGCTTGCGGTCCAGCAGGTGCGACAGCTCCAGGATCTTGGCGGCCTTGTCCACGCGGCGCTTGATCTCCTCGGGCGGCACCTTGGCGATCTTCAGGCCGTAGGCCATGTTCTCGTAGTTCGACATATGCGGGTACAGCGCATAGTTCTGGAACACCATGGCGATGTCGCGCTTGGCCGGTTCCACGTCGTTGACGACCTTGTCGCCGATCAGCAGCTGGCCGTCGGAGATCTCTTCCAGGCCCGCCACCATGCGCAGCAGGGTGGACTTGCCGCAGCCCGAAGGGCCGACGATGACGACGAACTCGCCGTCCTGGATTTCGGCGTTGACGCCGTGCAGTACCTGGTTGGCCGACGGGCCGTGGCCGTAGCGCTTGATCAGGTTGCGAAAGGAAATGGATGCCATACGAAGATTCTGGTTGAGTCGCAGAGCGAAGGGCGCTGGCGCTTGCTCTGCGGGGTTCTATACGGTGGGTGGGGGCGGTGGACGGCTTACTTTTCGGTGTCCACCAGGCCCTTGATGAACCAGCGCTGCATCAGGATCACCACGGCAGCGGGCGGCAGCATGGCCAGCAGGGCCGTCGCCATCACCACGTTCCAGTCGTTGCCGGTATCGCCGCTGGCCACCATGCGCTTGATGCCGATGACCACGGGATACATGTCTTCCGAGGTGGTCACGAGCAGCGGCCACAGGTACTGGTTCCAGCCGTAGATGAACTGGATCACGAACAGCGCCGCGATCGAGGTCTTGGACAGCGGCACCAGCACATCCTTGAAGAAGCGCATGGGGCCGGCGCCATCGATGCGGGCGGCCTCCACCAGCTCGTCCGGCACCGTCAGGAAGAACTGGCGGAACAGGAAGGTGGCCGTGGCCGAGGCGATCAGCGGAATCGTCAGGCCGGCGTAGCTGTTGAGCATGCCCAGCGTGGAGACGACTTCGTAGGTGGGGCCGATGCGCACTTCCACGGGCAGCATCAGGGTCACGAAGATCAGCCAGAAGCAGATCTTCTTGAACGGGAAGCGGAAGTACACCAGTGCGAAGGCCGACAGCAGCGAGATCGCGATCTTGCCCACGGTGATCACCATGGCCGAGACGAAGCTGATCCACATCATGCGTGCCACGGGCGCGCTGGAGCCAGGGCCCGAGCCGCCGAACAGCGCGGCCTTGTAGGTTTCCCAGAAGTTGCTGCCGGGCACCAGGGGCATGGGCACCTGGATGATGTCCTGCGGCGTGTGCGTGGAGGCCACGAAGGCCAGGTACAGCGGAAAGCCGACGATCAACACGCCCAGCACCATGATCAGGTGCGAGAAAAAGGTCAGAAGAGGACTGCGTTCAACCATGATCAGTACTGCACTTTCTTCTCAACATAGCGGAACTGGATCACGGTGAGTGCAACCACGATCACCATCAGCACGACGGATTGGGCAGCCGAGCCGCTCATGTCCATGGCCTTGAAGCCATCGTGATAGACCTTGTAGACCAGGATGGAGGTGTCCTGGCCCGGACCGCCCTGGGTCGTGGCGTCCACGATGCCGAAGGTGTCGAAGAAGGCATAGACCACGTTCATCACCAGCAGGAAGAAGGTGGTGGGCGACAGCAGCGGGAACTGGATGTCCCAGAAGCGGCGCATGGGGCCCGCGCCGTCGATGGCGGCGGCCTCGATCAGCGACTTGGGGATGGACTGCAGGCCCGCAAGGAAGAACAGGAAGTTGTAGGAGATCTGCTTCCAGATCGCGGCGATGACGATCAGCGTCATGGCGTTGCCGGAGTTCAGCAGGTGGTTCCAGTCATAGCCGATCATGCGCAGCGCATAGGCCACGACGCCGATGGACGGCGAGAACATGAACACCCACAGCACGCCTGCCACGGCGGGCGCCACCGCATAGGGCAGCAGCAAGGCGGTCTTGTAGGCGAGCGCACCCTTGATCACGCGGTCCGCAAAAATGGCCAGCATCAGCGACAGCGCGATGCCGAACACCGCCACCAGCAGGGAAAAGATGGCCGTGGTCTTGAACGAGGCCAGGTAGGCAGGGTCATCCAGCAGATGCTGGAAGTTGGCGAAGCCCACCCATTCGGTGGAAAAGCCAAACGTATCCTGCGCCTGGAAAGACTGCACGATGGCCTGGCCTGCGGGCCAGAAAAAGAAGACCAGCACGATGACCATCTGTGGTGCTATCAGCAGCCACGGCAGCCAGGCGGATCGAAAAAGAACGCGTTTTTCCATGACGGAACTCGGTAGAACAAAACAGCCCGCAAACCGGATGGCCGTGGGGCCGCCGGTTGCGGGCCTGTGATGCACGGTGCGGGCTGCCTGCGCAGCGGCCACGCCGCAGATCACATGGGAGGATTACTTGTTGGCCCGGGCGAAGCGGCCCAGTTGCTCGTTGCCACGGGTGACAGCGGTGTCCAGTGCCTGCTGGGGAGTCTTCTTGCCGGTCCAGATCTGTTCGGTTTCCTCATCGATGATGGTGCGGATCTGAACGAAGTTGCCCAGGCGGATGCCGCGCGACTTGTCGGTGGTCTTGCGGATCATCTGCGTCACGGCGGTGTCGGTGCCGGGATGCTTTTCGTAGAAGCCCGAAGCCTCGGTCAGCTTGTACGCAGCGGTGGTCACGGGCAGGTAGCCGGTGCGCTGGTGGCTGGCGGCCTGGATCTTGGTGTTGTTCAGGAAGTTGAAGAAGTCAGCCACGCCCTTGTAGCGTTCGGCGCTCTTGCCAGCCATCACCCACAGGGAAGCACCGCCGATGGCCGTGTTCTGGGGGGCGCCCTTCACATCGGCGTAGTAGGGCAGCTGCGACTGGCCGAAGGCGAACTTGCCTTCCTTGACCACGCGGGCGTACAGGCCGGAGGAGCCCGTGATCATCGCGCACTCGCCGGAAGCGAAGGCGGCGTCGGGCACGTTGCCGCGGCCCTTGTAGACGAAGCTGCCGTCCTTGGCGGCCTTGGCCAGGTTCTCGAAGTGCTTGACGTGCAGCGGCGAGTTGAACACCAGCTTGGCATCGGTGCCGTCAAAGCCGTTGTTCTTGGTCGCGTACAGGGTGTTGTGCCACAGCGAGAAGCTCTCCAGCTGGGTCCAGCTCATCCAGCTCGTGGTCAGTGCGCAGCGGTGGCCCGAGGCCTTGAGCTTTTCAGCGGCGGCGAACACTTCGGGCCAGGTCTTGGGAGGCTTGTTCTCGTCCAGGCCCGCCTTCTTGAAGGCGTCCTTGTTGTAGTAGAAGATGGTGGTCGAGCTGTTGAGCGGGTAGCTCATCATCTGGCCGTTGGGGGCGGTGTAGTAGCCGGCCACGGCGGAGATGTACTCGCCCTGGTCGAACTTGAAGCCGCCGTCGTTCATGACCTTGGTGACCGGAACCACGGCACCCTTGGAGGCCATCATGGTGGCCGTGCCCACTTCGAAGACCTGCAGGATGTCAGGTGCATTGCCGGCGCGGAACGCGGCGATGGCAGCTGTCATGGACTCGTCATACTGGCCCTTGTAGGTCGGCACGATCTTGTACTGGGTCTGGCTGGCGTTGTACTCCTTGGCCAGGTCGTTCACCCAGTCGCCCAGGGCCGCGCTCATCGAGTGCCACCACTGGATTTCGGTTTGGGCTTGTGCCGAGATGGTGGTGGCCGCGATCGCGGCCGCCATGGCCAGTTGCTTCAGTTGCATGAGGACTCCTCTAGTTCGGTGACGGTTTCAGACCGCTGCCACGGTAAGGCAGGGGCATGACATGTCTGTGTCATTGTTTTCGGATGCTTCTTACCGCACTACAGGCCAAACCCGGTGAGCCGCTGGTCCCGTATGTCAGTCGTGTGACAAAAAATGACACGCGAAGCGGCGCTATTTTAGGTCAATACCATTTCGTTTCAAAAGCACGGGTTGTTCGTATTGGCTCGTTTGTGCTCTTTCTGTATAAGGCCGGTTCGCCGGGGCGTGTCTGCCCCGTGGTGTTGGCGAGGGCTGGCGTCTCAGGGCAAGACGGCGAGCCGCCCAGAGCCCCGTAGGAAGCGGGCCTTCGAGGGGCTCGCTTAAAATTGCGCTCCCACTTGGCTTAGCGGCGCCCCTAGAGCGCCAGACACGGTCTACCCCCATGAATGTACCGATTGCGTTGGCGGCCCTGCAGGCACAGGCAGCCGAACCTGCACGTCTGCGAGAGATTCCCTACAACTACACCTCGTTTTCCGATCGCGAGATCGTGATCCGCCTGCTGGGTACTTCCATGTGGGATGTGCTCAACCAGCTGCGCCAGGAGCGGCGCACGGGCCGCTCCGCCCGCATGCTCTACGAGGTGCTGGGGGACATCTGGGTCGTCCAGCGCAATCCCTACCTGCAGGACGACCTGCTGCACAGCCCCGATCGCCGCAAGGCGCTGGTGGAAGCACTGGAGCACCGCCTGGGCGAGATCGACAAGCGCCGTGCTCCGCAGCAGGACCCCGTGCGCGATGCGCTGGTGGGCCAGCTGGTGGATGCGGCGCGCCGCGCCGTGCATGAGTTCAACGCCACCTTCGTCGAGGCCGAGCAACTGCGCCGCCGGGTGCAAAAGAGCCTGGGCCGCCACACGGCCAAGGACAACATCAAGTTCGACGGCCTGTCGCGCGTGGCCCATGTGACGGACGCCACCGACTGGCGCGTCGAGTACCCCTTCGTCGTGCTCACCCCCGATACCGAAGCCGAGATGGCCGCCCTGGTGCGTGCCTGCATCGAGCTGCGCCTGACCATCATTCCGCGCGGCGGCGGCACGGGCTACACGGGCGGCGCGATCCCGCTGACCTGGCGCAGCGTGGTGATCAACACCGAAAAGCTCGAGGCCATGACGGAGGTGGAGATGCGCCGCATCCCCGGCGTGGACCACGAGGTGCCCACCATCTTCACCGAGGCCGGAGTGGTCACGCAGCGCGTGGCCGATGCGGCCGAGCGCGCGGGCTTCGTCTTCGCCGTGGACCCCACATCGGCCGAGGCCTCGTGCATCGGCGGCAACGTCGCCATGAATGCGGGCGGCAAGAAGGCCGTGCTCTGGGGCACGGCGCTGGACAACCTGGTGTCCTGGCGCATGGTCACGCCCGATGCGCAGTGGCTGGAAGTCACGCGCGTGGGCCACAACCTCGGCAAGATCCATGACGCCGAGATGGCCAGCTTCGAGCTGCAGTACTTCGAGGCCGACGGCAAGACCCCCATCCGCAGTGAGCGCCTGGACATTCCCGGCCAGAAATTCCGCAAGGAAGGCCTGGGCAAGGACGTGACCGACAAGTTCCTGTCGGGCCTGCCCGGCATCCAGAAGGAAGGCTGCGACGGCCTGATCACCAGCGCGCGCTGGGTGGTGCACCGCATGCCCGAGCACACGCGCACGGTCTGCATGGAGTTCTTCGGCAACGCCAAGGACGCCGTGCCCAGCATCGTCGAGATCAAGGACTTCATGTTCGCCGAGCAAAAGCGCTCGGGCGTGCTGCTGGCCGGCCTGGAGCACCTGGACGACCGCTACCTGAAGGCCGTGGGCTACGCCACCAAGAGCAAGAAGGGCAACGGCCATCTGCCCAAGATGGTGCTGCTGGGCGACATTGCCGGCGACAACGCCGACGATGTGGCCCGCGTGGCCGCCGAGGTGGTGCGCATCGCCAACTCGCGCAACGGTGAAGGCTTCACCGCCGTCAGCGCCGAGGCGCGCAAGAAATTCTGGCTGGACCGCAAGCGCACGGCCGCCATCTCGCGCCACACCAACGCCTTCAAGATCAACGAAGACGTGGTGATCCCGCTGCCCCGCATGTGGGAGTACACGGACGGCATCGAGCGCATCAACATCGAACTGTCGCTGCGCAACAAGCTCAAGCTGTGTGACGCGCTGACGGACTTCTTCCAGCACGGCGACCTGCCCCTGGGCAAGCAGGACGATGCGGGCGACATCCCTTCGGCCGAACTGCTGGAGGACCGCGTGCAGCAGGCCCTGGCCCTGGTGGCCGACGTGCGCACGCTGTGGCAGGGCTGGCTGGACAACGTGGAAAACCTCTTCCAGCAACTGCAGGATCACACGCTGCGCGCGAGCTGGAAGACCCAGCTGAAGGCGCCCATGGCCCAGATCTTCGCGGGCGCGGCCTTCCAGCCGCTGCTGGCCGAAGTCAATGCCATTCACCAGCGCGTGCTCAAGGGCCGTGTCTGGGTGGCGCTGCACATGCACGCCGGCGACGGCAACGTGCACACCAACATTCCGGTCAACAGCGACGACTACGAGATGCTGCAGACCGCCCATGAGGCCGTGGCGCGCATCATGGTGCTGGCCCGCCATCTGGACGGCGTGATCTCGGGCGAGCACGGCATCGGCATCACCAAGCTGGAATTCCTCAGCGACGACGAACTGGCGCCCTTTGCCGCCTACAAGCAGCGCGTGGACCCCGAAGGCCGCTTCAACAAGGGCAAGCTGATCCGCAACGAGAAGCTGCAGGCCGTGGTGGGCCAGAGCCATGACGGCCGCTCGCCGCGCGAATCGCTGATGTTCGCCGACCTGACCAACGCCTACACGCCCAGCTTCGGCCTGATGGGGCACGAGTCGCTGATCATGCAGCAAAGCGACATCGGCGCCATTGCCGACTCGGTCAAGGACTGCTTGCGCTGCGGCAAGTGCAAGCCCGTGTGCGCCACCCATGTGCCGCGCGCAAACCTGCTGTACAGCCCGCGCAACAAGATCCTGGCGACCTCGCTGCTGGTCGAAGCCTTTCTGTACGAGGAGCAGACGCGCCGCGGCGTGTCGCTGCGCCACTGGCAGGAGTTCGAGGACGTGTCGGACCACTGCACGGTCTGCCACAAGTGCTTCAACCCCTGCCCGGTGAAGATCGACTTCGGCGACGTGACCATGAACATGCGCAATCTGCTGCGCAAGATGGACAAGAAGAGCTTCCGGCCCGGCAACAAGCTGGCCATGGCCATGCTCAACGCCACCAACCCGGACACCATCAAGTTCATGCGCTCGGCCATGGTCGGCGTGGGCTTCAAGGCCCAGCGCCTGGCCTCCGACGTGCTCCACAGCCTGGCCAGGAAGCAGACCCAGCATCCGCCGGCCTCGGTGGGGCGTGCGCCGCTCAAGGAGCAGGTGATCCACTTCGTCAACAAGAAGCTGCCGGGCGGCCTGCCCAACAAGACGGCGCGTGCCCTGCTGGACATCGAGGACAAGGACTACGTGCCCATCATCCGCAGCCCGCAGACCACGAACGCGGACACAGAGGCGGTGTTCTACTTCCCCGGCTGCGGCTCCGAGCGCCTGTTCAGCCAGGTGGGCCTGGCCACCCAGGCCATGCTCTGGCATGCCGGCGTGCAGACCGTGCTGCCACCGGGCTACCTGTGCTGCGGCTATCCCCAGCGCGGCAGCGGCCAGTTCGACAAGGCCGAGAAGATGATCACGGACAACCGCGTGCTCTTCCACCGCGTCGCCACCACGCTCAACTACCTGGACATCAAGACCGTGGTGGTCAGCTGCGGCACCTGCTACGACCAATTGCAGGGCTACGAGTTCGGCAAGATTTTCCCGGGCAGCCGCATCATCGACATCCACGAGTACCTGCTGGAAAAGGGCGTGACGCTGCAGGGCAAGGAGGGCTACCTCTACCACGACCCCTGCCACTCGCCCATGAAGCTGCAGGACCCCATGAAGACCGTCAAGGCCCTGGTCGGCGACGGCGTGATCAAGAGCGAGCGCTGCTGCGGCGAATCGGGCACGCTGGGCGTCACGCGCCCCGACATCTCCACGCAGATCCGCTTCCGCAAGGAAGAGGAACTCAAAAAGGGCGAGGCCGCGCTGCGCGCCAGCGGCGCCCTGGCCGAGAAGGACAACGTGAAGATCCTCACCAGCTGCCCCAGCTGCCTGCAGGGCCTGTCGCGCTACGGCGGCGACATGAACAACGGCCTGCTGGAGGCCGACTACATCGTGGTCGAGATGGCGCGCCAGATCCTGGGCGAGAACTGGATGGCCGAATATGTTCAGCGCGCCAACGCCGGCGGCATCGAACGGGTTTTGGTCTGATGGCTGCTTCCGCTTCCTGCCCCCTGTGCGCCACAGAAGGCGGCCTGCCCGTCTGGCGCGGCCGGCGCCTGCGAGTGATTCGCGCCCAGGAAGAGGGCTTCCCGGCCTTCTACCGCGTGGTCTGGAATGCGCATGTGGCCGAGTTCTCCGACCTGGATGCCGCCGACCGCCAGCACTGCATGGATGCCGTGGTCCTGGTCGAGCGCGTCTTGCGTGAGCGCCTTGCGCCGGCCAAGATCAACCTGGCGGCGCTGGGCAACATGGTGCCGCACCTGCACTGGCATGTGGTTGCGCGTTTCGAATGGGACAGCCATTTCCCGGGCTCGGTCTGGGCTGCTGCCCAGCGCCCGCGCAATGGCGAGCGCGAGGCCGAGGTGGCAGCGCGCTTGCCAGCCATAGACACGGCGCTGTCGCAGGCACTCGATGCCTGGCAGCAGCACCCCGCCACTGAATGAGGAGCACCGCATGGCCGGCCTGACCCCTGACACCCCAACTCCCGAAGCCCTGACCGTGCACGGCGCATCGCGCGTGCTGGAAGTGGCCTATTCCGATGGCGCAAGCTTTCGCATTCCCTTCGAGCTGCTGCGCGTGTACTCCCCCTCGGCCGAGGTGCAAGGCCATGGCCCGGGCCAGGAAGTGCTGCAGACCGGCAAGCGCGACGTGGCCATCACGGCCATCGAGCCCGTGGGCAACTACGCCATCAAGCCCTTCTTCAGCGACGGGCATGAAAGCGGCCTGTACACCTGGGAATACCTCTACGAACTGGGCCGCCGCCAGGACGAGTTCTGGGCGCAGTACCTGGACCGGCTACAGGAGTCCGGCATGGACCGCGACACGCCCATGCCCGGCAAGGCCGGCGGCGGCGGGCACGGCTGCGGCAGCCACTGACGCAGTACGCACGCAGGGGCCGGGGCGCGGCGTCTGCCGCGCCGTTCCCACAGCGCCACATTCAGGACCTTTGCACAGCACAGGGTTATTGGGGGTGGTGCTATATTAAAAATAGCTTGAAAGTCTTTGTTTGAAGGCGTTTCAAGCTGTTTGTTCTTGATAACCCTTGCCCGGCAAAGCCCGTGGCCACACGGGGTTGTCGCTGTACGCATTACTACTGCTTGCTTAGCATCGTTGTTATGAGCACCACACATTTCGGATTCCAGTCGGTGGACGAGCGCGAGAAGGCCAGCCGCGTGCGCGGCGTGTTCGACTCGGTCGCTTCGCGCTACGACGTCATGAACGACCTGATGTCGGGTGGTCTGCACCGTGCCTGGAAGGCCTATACGGTGATGGTGGCCAATCTCAAGGAAGGCGACAAGGCGCTGGACATCGCGGGCGGCACGGGCGATCTGGCCCTGGCCTTCGCCAAGAAGGTCGGCTCCACCGGCCAGGTGGTGCACACCGACATCAACGAAGCCATGCTGCGCGTAGGCCGGGACCGGCTGATCAACAAGGGCGTGATCCTGCCCACCATGGTCTGCGATGCCGAGGCCCTGCCGTTTCCGGACAACCATTTCGATCTGGTCAGCGTGGCCTTCGGCCTGCGCAACATGACGCACAAGGATGCGGCGCTCAAGGAAATGAACCGCGTCCTGCGCCCCGGCGGCAAGCTGCTGGTGCTGGAATTCTCCAAGGTGGCCAAGCCCCTGGAGAAAGCCTACGACTGGTACTCCTTCAAGATTCTTCCGGCCATGGGCAAGCTCGTGGCGGGCGATGACGCCAGCTACCGCTATCTGGCCGAGTCCATCCGCATGCACCCCGGCCAGGAAGATCTCAAGCGCCTGATGCAGGAATGCGGCTTCGGCCATGTGGACTATCACAACATGACGGGCGGCATTGCCGCGCTGCATGTGGGAATCAAGTGCTGAGCGCGTGAGGTGCTCGGTGAGGTGACGGCAACACGATTATTCGAGGAGATGACATGAAAAAGCTATGGTCTATGGTCTTGGTTGCGATGCTGGTGGTGGTCCACGGCACGGCCGACGCCAAGCGCATGGGCGGTGGCGGATCGGTGGGCAAGCAGTCGAGCAACGTGACGCAGCGTGAAGCCGCGCGCGCGCCGACACAGAACACGCCGCCGCAGAACCCCGCCACACAGAACGCTGCAGGCAAGCCGGCCACTGCACCGGCAGCTGCTCCCGCCAAGAAGCCCTGGGGCGCCATGCTTGGCGGCCTGGCCGCTGGCCTGGGCCTGGCCTGGCTGGCGAGCTCGTTGGGCCTGGGCGCCGCCTTCGGCCAGTTCCTGCTGATCGGCCTGCTGGCCCTGGTCATCATGGTGGTGGTGGGTATGGTCATGCGTTCGCGCCGTGCAGCGGCTGGCGCGCAGCAGGCATCGTCCAGCCCCTTTGCCTTCCAGAACGCAGCGCCTGCCGGTGCCGGCAATATCGGTGGCAACGTGGACAGCGCACCGCTGGCACGCCAGTACAACCCCGAGAAGGTCGGCAACGACGCATCGGCCCGTCCCTGGGAGCAGAACCATCAGCCGGCCGCCCTGGCTGCAGGCTCGGGCTCCGGCGTGCAGATCGGCTCGGCCCTGGCAGGCTCGCAGAACTGGGGTGTGCCTGAAGGCTTCGATACCGAGGGCTTCCTCACCGCTGCCAAGCGCAACTTCGTCACGCTGCAATCGGCCTGGGACCGCTCCGACATCGCGTCGCTGCGCGCCATGATGACCGACGAGATGCTGACCGAGATCCGTGGCCAGCTCAGCGAACGCGAGGCCCAGCGTCCCGGCCAGCCCAACCAGACCGACGTGGTCATGATCGACGCCCAACTGCTGGGCATCGAGGACCTGGGCAATGACTACATGGCCAGCGTGGAATTCTCGGGCATGATCCGCGAGGACGCCTCGGCAGGTCCCACACCCTTCCGCGAAGTCTGGAACATGACCAAGCCCAAGAGCGGCAGCAGCGGATGGCTGGTCGCCGGAGTCCAGGCATTGCAGTAATTCCTCTCACTTCGGGAATAATCGGGGACTATGGCAACACAGTCCCCTTTTTCTTTCCTGAACGGCCTCATGGAACGCGTGATGGCCGGCCCGCAACCGCCGCAATGGCTGGTCAGCGAGGTGCATCAGCGCATCGTGCTGTTCCTCAACCATGTGCTGATGCAGGAAAAGGAGGCCACCGAGCGCCTGGTGCGGCAAAAGGGCCGCGTGGCGCGCGTTCAGTGGCGCGGCTACTCCATGGCCCTGCAGATCACGCCGGCCGGCCTGTTCAACGTGGCGCCTGAAGACGCGCAACCCGATCTGCTGCTCGAAGTGACCGAGACCTCCGCACTGGCCCTGGCCCAGGTGGCCCTGCGCGGCGACAAGCCCTCCATCCGCATCGAAGGCGACGTGCAACTGGCCGCCGACATCAACTGGCTGGTGGACCACGTCGAATGGGATGTGGAGGAAGACCTCGCCCGCATCATCGGCGATGCGCCCGCGCACACCGTGGCCAAGGTGGCCCGCAGCGCTGCCCAGGCACTGCGCCAGTTCGTGGGCGCCCGCATGGCCGGCAAGCCCGATGCCGATGCCCCCGCCCCTGAAGCCGCACGTTCGGCAGCGCCCGCCAGCGCGCCCGTTGGTTCACCCGTGGTGTCCCTGCCCGGTTTCGAGAACGACAAGCCATGAGCCGGTTTCTTCGCGGGCTGACCATCCTCTGGGTGGTGTTCCGCTACGGACTCGACGAGCTGGTGCTGTCGAGCTTCGAGCATCCCTGGATGCGCCGCGCACGCGCGGTGCTCACCCTGGGCCGCCGGCTGGACAAGCCGCGCGGCCAGCGCCTGCGCGAGGCGCTGGAGGAACTGGGCCCCATCTTCGTGAAGTTCGGTCAGGTGCTGTCCACGCGCAGCGACCTGATGCCGCCCGACGTGGCCGAGGAGTTGGCCCGGTTGCAGGACCGCGTGCCGCCCTTCGATTCGCAGATTGCGGTGGACACCATAGAGCGTGCCTTCCGCAAGAAGCTGGACCAGATCTTCGTGAGCTTCGAGCGCGAGCCGGTGGCCAGTGCCTCCATCGCGCAGGTGCACTTTGCCGTGATCAGCGACCGCAACGGCGTGCAGCGCGATGTGGCCGTCAAGGTGCTGCGCCCGGGCATGAAGGCCGTGATCGACAAGGACCTGGCGCTCATGCACATGATGGCGCGCTGGGTCGAGCGCCTGTCGGCCGACGGCAAGCGCCTCAAGCCCCGCCAGGTCGTGGCCGAATTCGACAACTACCTGCACGACGAGCTGGACCTGATCCGCGAAGCCTCCAACGCCGCGCAGCTGCGCCGCAACATGGAAGGCCTGGACCTGGTACTGATCCCCGAGGTGTACTGGGATTTCTGCCGCAACGACGTGATGGTCATGCAGCGCATGAAGGGCGTGCCCATCAGCCAGGTCGAGCGCCTGCGCGAGGCCGGGGTCGACATCCCCAAGCTCGCACGCGACGGCGTGACCATCTTCTTCACCCAGGTGTTCCGCGACGGTTTCTTTCACGCCGACATGCACCCGGGCAACATCATGGTCAGCCTGGAGCCCGAGACCTTCGGGCGCTATATCTCGCTGGACTTCGGCATCGTCGGCACGCTGACCGAGTACGACAAGGAATACCTGGCGCAGAACTTCACGGCGTTCTTCCGCCGCGACTACAAGCGCGTTGCCGAGCTGCACATCGAAAGCGGCTGGGTGCCGCCGAGCACGCGCGTGGACGAGCTGGAAGCCGCCATCCGCGCGGTGTGCGAGCCGTATTTCGACCGTCCGTTGGCAGAGATCTCGCTGGGCATGGTGCTGATGCGCCTGTTCCAGACCTCGCGCCGCTTCCATGTCGAGATCCAGCCGCAGCTGGTGCTGCTGCAAAAGACGCTGCTCAACATCGAAGGCCTGGGCCGCCAGCTGGACCCCAATCTGGACCTGTGGAGCACCGCCAAGCCCTTCCTCGAAAAATGGATGCTGGACCAGATGGGCCCGCAGCGGCTGTGGCGCGAGCTGCAGGCCGAGGCGCCGCGCTACGCCAAGCTCATTCCCGAGCTGCCGCGCCTGATCCATCGCCGGCTCACGCGCAACTCCGGCGAGCACGACGAACTGCTCAAGGAACTGCTGCAGCAGCAAAAGCTCACCAACCGCCTGCTTCAGGCCATCGTCAGCGCGGGCATAGGCTTTGTGATCGCGCTGATCCTGCTGCAACTGGTGGTGCGCCTGCGCTGGTACTGAGAACACCGACGGGTTTCAAGCCCTCTGACTTTTCCCACTTTGAATCAGGAGTGCCAGCGTGCTGCTCTCAATGGTGATCGCCTACCTGTTCGTGACCATAGCCATTGGCCTGTGGGCGGCCAGGCGGGTCAAGAACACGGCCGACTTTGCAATTGCCGGGCGCCATCTGCCCATGTACATGATCATCACCACCACGTTTGCCACGTGGTTCGGCTCGGAGATCGTGCTGGGCGTGCCCGCCAAGTTCATCGAGGGCGGCCTGCGCGGCGTGGTCGAGGACCCGTTCGGCGCGGGCATGTGCCTGATCCTGGTGGGCCTGTTCTTCGCGGGCAAGCTGTACCGCATGACGCTGCTGACCATCAGCGACTACTACCGCCACCGCTATGGGCGCTCCATCGAGATCGTCTGCTCGCTGATCATCATGCTCAGCTACCTGGGCTGGGTCTCGGCCCAGGTCACGGCCCTGGGCTTGGTGTTCAACCTGCTGTCGGGCGGCACGGTCAGCATTCCCGTGGGCATGGCCATCGGCGTGGTGTCCATCCTGGCCTATACGCTGTTCGGCGGCATGTGGTCGGTGGCGGTGACGGACTTCCTGCAGATGATCATCCTGGTCGTCGGCCTGGTGGTGCTGGCCTGGTTTGCCAGCGACATGGCTGGCGGTGCCGGCAAGGTCATCGACCTGGCCGTGAGCCGTGATCTGTTCCAGTTCTGGCCCGAGCCCAGCTGGCATGAAATCCTCTTCTTCTTTGGCGCGGCCATCACCATGATGCTGGGCTCCATTCCCCAGCAGGACGTGTTCCAGCGCGTGATGTCGGCCAACAGCGAAAAGGCCGCCACGCGCGGTACCGTCATCGGCGGCACGGCCTATATCTTCTTTGCCTTCGTGCCCATGTTCCTGGTGACCAGCGCGCTGATCATCATGCCGCGGGAGGCGGCGGAACTGCTCGGGCAGGACCCGCAGAAGGTGTTGCCCACCCTGGTCATGGACAAGATGCCCTTCGTCATGCAGGTGCTGTTCTTTGGCGCGCTGCTGTCGGCCATCAAGTCCTGTGCCTCGGCCACGTTGCTGGCACCCAGCGTGACTTTCACCGAGAACATCTGGCGCCAGTTCCGCACCCAGGCCAGCGACCGGGAAATGCTGCTGGCCATGCGCATCAGCGTGCTCGTCTTCAGCATCTGCGTGCTGGCCTACTCGATCAAGATGGAAGGAACGCCCATCTATGAGTTGGTCTCCAGCGCCTACCAGGTGCCGCTGGTCGGTGCCTTCGTACCCCTGGTCTTCGGGCTGTACTGGAAGCGCGCCACCACGCAGGGCGCCATTTGCGCCGTGGCACTGGGCATTGGCGTGTGGGTGGTCTTCATGGCCACGCCGGCTTTGCACGAGGCATTTCCGCAGCAATTGGCCGGACTGCTGGCGGCTGTGACGGGGATGTTGGCCGGGTCACTGGCACCCCAGTGGCTGGCCAATCGCAGCGCAGACATTCTTGAGTTCAGGCCCGAAAGGTAAACGCATGCCTGAATGTGACCTGGAAAACAATTGATCACAATTATCGATAGTTATTTTCTATAAAGTTGGCGCTTGGGATCATGGAGGTCCCAAGATGCTGACATGTGCGGTATGAAGCACAGATCCTGACAGTACGGCGGACCTCCGAAATCAAACGCTTGGGAGGAAGCACTGTCATGAGAACACTGGAACTGATTGCGAAGACTTGCCGGCTGAGGCTGCGGACTGCTGCCGGCGTCCGATTGCGATGGGGAGGGCTTGGAGGCGCCTTGCTTGTGCCAGCCCTGTGCGGCCAGGTGGCAATGGCTGCACCGAGGATCCCGGTCGCGCCGGTCATCGTCTGGAGCGAGGATTTCGAAAACCCGCAGACACCCCCCATCGCCACGGAGGGGCGGGATCTGCTGGCCTACAAGGGCGCGGACCCTGCGGGGCAGACGTACACCGCCGACCCCCTGTACCGGATGAGCGCCAACCAGTGCAATGGCATAGTCACGTCCTTCAGCCAGGATCCGAATTCGGCGGCCATGATTGCGGCGTGCGCTGTCCAGGGCAATTGGAACAGCCTGCAGCAGATGGCCGAGGTCGTCGGGCGCTATCAGGGCCAGAGTGCGGCGGCTGCACGCAACAATCACGTCATGGCAATGCTTACAGCGAATGGGACCTTTCCTGCTGGCGCAATTGCCTTTCGCACCGCCACCAATATTGCACAAAGTGCCAGCAGCAGATTTCTCACGGCCCGTACCGATGTGGTGGCGACCTTCTGCTCGTCGGGATTTACAGCCCCGCTGCTGCGTTTTTCTCTGATCAATGACGCTGGTACGGAACTGCCCATCTCCACGACCGCGATCAATCCATGCGTGGGTGGACAGTCATTCAATACAACCTCTATCGGTGTTTCCGGCCCCCAGACCGCTGTGGCCCAGACAGTGACCTCTCCCGGAGCCCTGCTCTTCAGCGGAGCTTCTGTCGGGTTTGTCCTGCACAACGACCAGACCAGTTTCATGGGCAACGATTCGTCGATCGACAACGCGCAGATCATCGACGTGACGCCGCAGCTGGACAAGGCCTTCTCGCCTGCCAGCATCCAACTCGGGCAGGTCTCCCGGTTGACCATGACCATCACCAATACGACCGATCTGCTGCGCAAGCAAGGCTGGTCGTTTACCGACAACCTGCCTGCAGGACTGGTTGTCGAGGGCAATGCCAGCACCACCTGCCCCGGCACGAACGTGCAGGCAGCAGCAGGTGGCAGTACCGTGACCGTGTCCAACGGAGACCTGGCCCAGGGTGCCGCCTTTTGCGAGGTGAGCCTCGACGTGCGTCCGACCGCGACAGGCAGCTTCACCAACGGTCCTTCCAACCTCTCCCTGATCGGCCTGAACCAGCCGGCCACACTGGTTGTGCTGGCGGTTGAGCCAACGGCCGACATGCAGGCCAGCACCATCACGCTTCCCACGACCATGACGGTGGGCGCACCAGTATCCGGCAGCTTCAGCTGCACCAATGCCGGCCCCAGTGAGGCCACGGCGGCCTCGTGCGTGATCTCCGGCCTGCCCGCCGGGGCGACCACGTCCTGCACACCCAGCGTTCCCACGGCCTCGCCATTGGCATCGGGCGGCAGCATTGCCTGCACGGTGCAGTTCACGCCCACCACAACGGGCACCATCGCGGCCTTGGTGACGGCGAGCAGCAGCACCGTGGATCCGGTGCCGGCCAACAACACCAAGGCACACCCCTTCAATCCCGTGGAGCGGGCCGACATGCAGGCCACCAGCGTCACGCTGCCGGCCACCGCCAACGTGGGTGTTCCCGTGAAGGGTTCTTTCGTCTGCACGAATGCCGGCCCCAATGCGGCGGCCTTTGCCAATTGTTCCATCGCAGGGCTGCCGGCAGATGCCAGCACCTCATGCACGCCTGCGGTGCCGACAGGCACGCCGCTGGCCTCTGGCGCAAGCATTGCCTGCACGGTGAGCTTCACGCCCACCACGCAGGGCAGCCTCACAGCCACCGTGACGGCGGTCAGTGGAACCACGGACCCGGAGCCGGCCAACAATTCGCGTGACCAGGAGTTGGTGGTTGCTGCCGCGTTGGCGCCGGAGCCGGTCCCCGCCACCGGGGTGCCTGCCCTGGTGCTGATGGGCCTGGCCGTCATGCTGGCGGGCCTGGGAACGCAGCGAGGCCGGGTACGGCGCTGAGCACGGATGCGGCAAGCCCCCGGCAGCGGGGGCGGTCGGGCCTGATGGAATGCCAGTCTCCGCGACTGGCATTTCTCATTGGAGGCCACCAGTTGCCGGCCCTGTACGCGCGCCTTGTGGCCTGCCCCGCCTGGGCCATTGGGCTTGAGACAGCCGCAGTATCGGACGGATGCCTATAATCGAAAGTTTTGCATCTTCCCTCGTATTAGCATTAGCGCCATGCCTATTTATGCATACAAGTGTGGCTCCTGCGGTCATGCCAAGGACGTGCTGCGGAAAATCTCGGATGCCCCGCTGACGACCTGTCCGGCCTGCGGGGCCGAGACCTTCTCCAAGCAGCTGACAGCTGCCGGCTTCCAGCTCAAGGGCTCGGGCTGGTATGCGACCGACTTCAAGAACAGCGGTGGCAAGAGCGCCGCCGCACCGGCTCCCGCAGCCGATGCTCCTGCCTCGGATACTTCTGCCGCACCAGCGGCAACTGCGTCCGCGCCCGCTGCGGCCCCTGCATCTGCCTCCGCGCCCGCAACGGCCCATTGATCAAGGCTTGCATTTCATGTCCGCTCTGCGCAAATGGCTGTTCGCCGGCCTGCTGGTGATCGTTCCGCTGGTGATCACGCTGGGCGTGCTCAACTGGATCATCGGCACGCTCGACCAGACGCTGACCATCCTGCCCGAGGCCTGGCATCCGGATCGGTTGCTGGGCTTCCATATCCCCGGCTTCGGTGTCGTGCTGACGCTGCTGATCCTGCTCGTGGTCGGTGCGGCGGCCAGCAACTTCATCGGCCGCAAGCTCGTGTCCTGGGGCGATGCGGTGGTCAGCCGCATTCCTGTGGTGCGCTCCATCTATTCCAGCGTCAAGCAGGTGTCCGATACCGTGTTCTCGGACAGCGGCAATGCGTTTCGCACCGCCGTGCTGGTGCAGTGGCCTCGTGAAGGCGTCTGGACCGTGGCCTTCGTCACCGGCTCGCCCAGCGGGGAGGTTGCCGCATACCTGCGCGACGAATACCTGAGCGTCTTCGTGCCGACCACGCCCAACCCGACGGGCGGCTATTTCGTCATCGTTCGCAAGAGCGATTGCATCGAACTGGAAATGAGCGTGGATGCCGCGCTCAAGTACATTGTTTCCATGGGCGTGGTGACTCCACCGGATCTCGCAGTGCCCGCGGAACCCAAATAACAAACTGTCGCGCCCTTGCCGGGCGCAGGAAGCTTTTCATCATGGCCATGCGCTCCCACTACTGCGGTCTCGTGACCGAAGCCCTGATGGGCGAAACCGTTACCCTGTGCGGCTGGGTGAACCGTCGCCGCGACCATGGCGGTGTGATCTTCATCGACCTGCGCGACCGCGAAGGCTATGTGCAGGTGGTCTGCGATCCCGATCGCGCCGAGATGTTCAAGACCGCCGAAGGCCTGCGCAACGAGTTCTGCGTGCAGGTCAAGGGCCTGGTGCGCGCACGTCCCGAAGGCACGACCAACGACAAGCTCAAGAGCGGCCAGATCGAAGTGCTGTGCCATGAGCTGAACGTGCTCAACGCCTCGGTCACCCCGCCGTTCCAGCTGGACGACGAGAACCTGTCCGAGACCGTGCGCCTGACCAACCGCGTGCTGGACCTGCGCCGCCCCTACATGCAGCGCAACATGATGCTGCGCTACCGCACGGCTATCCAGGTGCGCAACTTCCTGGACAAGGAAGGCTTCATCGATATCGAAACGCCCATGCTGGGCAAGAGCACGCCCGAAGGCGCGCGCGACTACCTGGTGCCCAGCCGCGTGCACGACGGCGAGTTCTTCGCCCTTCCGCAGTCGCCCCAGCTGTACAAGCAGATGCTGATGGTGGCCGGCTACGACCGCTACTACCAGATCACCAAGTGCTTCCGCGACGAAGACCTGCGCGCCGACCGCCAGCCCGAGTTCACGCAGATCGACTGCGAGACCTCGTTCCTGGGCGAAGAGGAAATCCGCGCCATCTTCCAGCGCATGATCACCGAGGTCTTCAAGACCCAGCTGAACGTGGATCTGGGCGAGTTCCCGATGATGACGTACCAGGAAGCGGCCTTCCGCTTCGGCTCGGACAAGCCCGACCTGCGCGTCAAGCTCGAGTTCACCGAACTGACCGAGGTCATGAAGGACGTGGACTTCAAGGTGTTCTCCACGCCCGCCACGACCAAGGGCGGCCGCGTGGTGGCACTGCGCGTGCCCGGCGGCTCGCAGATCTCGCGCGGCGAGATCGACCAGTACACCGAATTCGTCAAGATCTACGGCGCCAAGGGCCTGGCCTGGATCAAGGTCAACGAAGTGGCCAAGGGCCGCGATGGCCTGCAGTCGCCCATCGTCAAGAACCTGCATGACGCAGCCCTTGCCGAAATCCTCAAGCGCACGGGTGCACAGGACGGCGACCTCATCTTCTTCGGCGCCGACAAGGAAAAGATCGTCAACGACTCCATTGGCGCGCTGCGCCTGAAGGTGGGCCACAGCGACTTCGGCAAGGCCAACGGCCTGTTCGAGGACCGCTGGGCGCCGCTGTGGGTGGTGGACTTCCCCATGTTCGAGCACGACGAGGAAAACGACCGCTGGGCGGCCGTGCACCACCCGTTCACCTCGCCCAAGGACGGCCACGAGGAACTCATGGTCACCGATCCGGGCAACTGCCTGGCCAAGGCCTACGACATGGTCCTGAACGGCTGGGAGCTGGGCGGCGGCTCGGTGCGTATCCACCGCGCCGACGTGCAGAGCAAGGTGTTTGACGCGCTCAAGATCTCGCCCGAAGACGCTCGCGCCAAGTTCGGCTACCTGCTGGACGCGCTGCAGTACGGCGCCCCCCCGCACGGCGGCCTGGCCTTCGGCCTGGACCGCCTGATCACGCTGATGACGGGCGCCGACTCCATCCGCGACGTGATCGCCTTCCCCAAGACCCAGCGCGCCCAGGACCTGCTGACGCAGGCACCTTCGCCCGTGGACGAAAAGCAGCTGCGCGAGCTGCACATCCGCCTGCGCAATCCGCTGGCGGCCACGCAGGGCTGAGGAGCAGGCTTCACGGCTTGACAGGAACGGCAGGAGCTGGCGCAGCTTCTGCCGTTTTTCTTTTTGCGGAGAGCTTTCATGCGTTTTCAAGGCATTGCATCGGTGGCGCTGGCGTTGGCGGTGTCGGCAGGGCTGGGCCTGTCCGGTTGCGGCGAGAAGAAGACCGAGCTGGGGCAGGGCGGTTCGGAGATCACGGGCTCTGCCGGGCCGCTGGGGGCGAACAACGGGTCGCGCGAACTCGTGCGCTGCGATGCGCCCGTGGCCACGCTGGCCCTGGCCGAGAATCCCAACGGCTACGTCATGGGCTCGGGCTATCAGCTGCCGGCCTCGCCCGTTCCGCTGGTCAAGCTGCTGGCCCAGCAAAGCGGCTGCTTTCGCGTGGTGGACCGGGGAGCGGGCCTGCGCGGCACGGTGCAGGAGCAGGACCTGAAGAATTCCGGCGTGCTGCGCGAGAACTCCACGGTGCGCAAGGGCCGGGGCTACGAGGCCCAGTACACGCTGACGCCCAGCCTGACCTTCAGCGAGCAGGACGCGGGCCGCGGGCTGGCCGGCGTGGTCGCCATGATCCCGGTGCTGCGAGACATTGCAGGGCTGGCCGGCCTGGTCGAGCAGGTCAAGTTCAAGGAGGCGCAGACCGCGCTGCTGCTGTCGGACAACGAAACCACCGAGCAGGTGGCCGCTGCCACGGGTGCAGCCCGCACCACCGATCTGGGCGTGGGCGGCATGGTGCTGGGCCGCCTGGGCGCTGCGGGCGCGGGCTGGAGCAATACCAACGAGGGCAAGGTCATCGCCGCTGCCTTTCTGGATGCGCACAACCAGCTGGTCTTCCAGGTGCGCGCGCTGCAGGCCAAGGAGCTGCCACCGCCGGTGGCCACCAAGGCCGGGCAGGGCAGGAACTGAGGCCAGCCATGGCCGGCCACAAGATCCCCGAGTCGGTGCTGGTCGTCATCCACCGTGATGACGGCCAGGTGCTGCTGATGCGCCGCACGGCACCGGCGCCTGAGGGCGGGGAGTTCTGGCAGTCGGTGACGGGCAGCAAGGACCATGAGGGCGAGTCCTGGCGCGAGACCGCGGTGCGCGAGGTGCGGGAAGAGACCGGCATCGATGCCGAGGCGCCCGGCTGCCTGCTGCAGGACTGGGCGCTGGAGAACATCTACACCATCTACCCTGCCTGGCAGCACCGCTATGCGCCCGGTGTATGGCACAACCGCGAGAGGGTTTTCGGGCTGCGGATTCCGTCCTACACCCCTGTGTTCTTGAATCCGAGGGAACATACCGCATCTGCTTGGCATCATTGGCGTGAGGCTGCCCAGCGCTGCTATTCACCGTCCAATGCGGAGGCCATCTTGCTGCTTCCACGTTTTTCCCCAACGAAGCCGGACTGAACCCCTCACCTGCGTTCCCGAACCGCCATGACTGAAAACGCGAATTCCCATCAGGTGGACCCCGGCCCGTCGATACTGCGCGTCGCGACCTACAACATCCACAAGGGCGTGCAGGGCATGGGTCCCGCGCGCCGCCTTGAAATCCACAACCTGGGCCACGCCGTGGAGCAGCTCGATGCCGACATCGTCTGCCTGCAGGAAGTGCGCAAGATGAACCACAAGGAGGCCGCGTACTTCGAGCGCTGGCCCCAGGTGTCGCAGGCGGAGTACCTGGCTCCCCTGGGCTACGAGGCCGTCTACCGCACCAATGCCTACACGCGCCATGGCGAGCATGGCAACGCGCTGCTCACCCGCTGGCCCGTGGTGGGCCATCAGCACGAGGACATCTCCGACCACCGCTTCGAGCAGCGGGGCCTGCTGCATGTGGAGGTGGAGGTGCAGAACCGGCGCGTGCACACCATCGTGGTGCACCTGGGGCTGATCCCCGGCAGCCGCGTGCGCCAGGTCTCACAGCTCAAGCGCTTCATCGAGCGAGAGGTGCCGCCGGGCGCGCCCGTGGTGGTGGCTGGCGACTTCAACGACTGGGGTGGCCAGATCAAGCGCATGCTGGGCGGTTTCGGCCTGTACGAATACGACGAATTGCCCAGCGTGCCCACCTATCCCTCGCGCCTGCCGCTGGCCCAGCTGGACCACGTCTATGTGCGCGGCCTCACGCCGCTGGGCCTGCATGTGCCCAAGGGGCGCATCTGGTGGCGCATGTCGGACCATCTGCCGCTGATTGCGGAATTCCGCCTCTAGCCCTGGCCGCTCTGACACACGCCACTCTTTTGCTATCGAATTGATAGCTTTCGGGGCGGGCAGAACCTGCGTTTGGGTGGAAAATCCCTTGCGTGCCATGCTGCGGGTTTCGCTGTTACCATGCCAGCCATGTTCAGAGAACTCGTCGACATGAAACAAGACAGCCAGGCCGAGGGCACCCCCGTCTCGGTCAAGATCCGCGAACGACTGAAGCAGGCGCAAAAGCGCTTTCATGCGAACGACAACATCTCCGAATTCATCGAGCCCGGTGAACTCGAGCAGCTGCTCGACGAAGTCCAGGAAAAGATGCAGGGCGTGCTCGACAGCATGGTCATCGACACCACGCACGACCACAACACGCGCGCCACGGCGCGCCGCGTGGCCAAGATGTATGTCAACGAGGTGTTCCGGGGCCGCTACGTGGCGCAGCCCGCCATCACCGAGTTCCCCAACGCCGAGCACCTCAACGAGCTGATGATCGTCGGCCCGATCACGGTGCGCAGCGCCTGCAGCCACCATCTGTGCCCGGTGATCGGCAAGATCTGGATCGGCGTGCTGCCCAACAAGAACACCAATGTCATCGGCCTGTCGAAGTACGCGCGGCTGGTGGACTGGATCATGGGCCGTCCCCAGATCCAGGAAGAGGCCATCATCCAGCTGGCCGACCTGATCCTCGACAAGACCCGCCCCGACGGCCTGGCCGTGGTCATGGAGGCTTCGCACTTTTGCATGTCCTGGCGCGGTGTGCGCGAGATGGACAGCAAGATGCTGAACTCCGTCATGCGCGGCGCCTTCCTCACCAACCCGGAACTGCGCCGCGAGTTCCTCTCGCTGGTGTCCAGCCGCAAGTAAATCCCCGGGGTGGCGTCCCCGGACGCCTCACACAACACCCCAGGCTGCGCAGTGCGCGGCCTTTTTTCTTTCCCGCGCCCCGCCCCGCTTTCCCCGGACCTGCCCATGTCGCTGCAAGCCTTTGCCCTGATCATCATTGCCGGCCTCATCCATGCCGGCTGGAACATCGTGGCCAAGAAGGCGGGCGGTGATTCGCGCTTTGCCTTCTTCACCTCGGTCATCATGATGGTGATCTGGGCGCCGCTGGGCTGGTGGGTGGGGCGCGATGTGGTGCCCACATGGGGCCGCAACGAATGGCTGGTGGTGCTGGCCAGCGGCCTGCTGCACGTGGCCTACTACGTGACCTTGCTGCGTGGCTACCGCAGCGCGGACCTCACCGTGGTCTATCCGCTGGCGCGCGGCTCGGGGCCGCTGCTGTCGTCCATGGTGGCCATCCTCTTTCTGGGTGAGCGGATTTCCTCGTTGGGCGTGCTGGGCATTGCCGGCGTGGTGGTCGGCGTCTTCCTGATCGCGGGAGGCCCCGGCCTGCTGCGCGCGCGCCATGATCCCGAAGCCCGCGAACGGCTCAGGATGGGCCTGTGGTACGGCCTGCTGACGGGCGCCTTCATCGCCAGCTACACCGTGGTGGACGGCTATGGCGTGAAGCTGCTGCTGATGTCGCCCATCCTCATCGACTACATGGGCAACTTCGTGCGCGTGTTCCTGCTGGCGCCCGTGGTGCTGCGCGACCTGCCCACGGCCCGGCATCTGTGGCGCGCGCAGTGGCGCTTCGCGGCCCTGGTGGCGCTGATCAGCCCCATCGCCTACGTGCTCGTGCTCTACGCCATGCAGGATGCGCCCATGTCGCACGTGGCGCCTGCGCGCGAAGTCTCCATGCTGTTCGCGGCGCTGATCGGCGGGCACATGCTGCGTGAAGGCGATCGCCTGGCACGCATTGCGGGCGCCGTGTGCATTGCCGTCGGTGTGACGGCGCTGGGCCTGGGCTGAGCACCATGGCGGCAATGCGGGTACTGGGCTGCGATTTCAGCAGCCGACCTACGGCGCGCAAGCCCATCACCATGGCCCTGGGCCGCCTGCTGGCTGGGGACACGGTGGTCCTGCAGGATTTGCTGGAGTTCGCCTCGCTGGACGCATGGGCCGCCTGGCTGGCCCGGCCTGCCGATTCGGCGCAGTCGGCCTGGGTGGGCGGTTTCGACCTGCCTTTTGCCCTGCCGCGCGAACTGGTGGAGCAGCTGGGCTGGCCCACGGAATGGGCGGCCTGCATGGACCACTACGCCGGCCTCACGCGCCAGGCCATACGCGAGCAGTTCAAGGCCTTTTGCGCGGCGCGGCCCGCAGGCGGAAAGTTCGCGCACCGGGCCACGGAAGGGCCTGCCGGTGCCAGCCCTTCCATGAAATGGGTGAACCCGCCCGTGGCCTACATGCTGCATGCCGGGCTGCCCTTGCTGCGCGCGGCCGGCGTGCACCTGCCAGGCCTGCAGCCTCCCGGCAAAGGCGATGCGCGCCGCGTGGCGCTGGAAGCCTACCCGGGCATGCTGGCGCGCGCCGTGATCGGCCGCCTCAGCTACAAAAGCGACGAACCCGCACGGCAAACGCCCGAACGCCATCAGGCGCGCGTGCAATTGCTGGCGGCGCTGGAGCGCGGCGACAACCCGCTGGCGTTGCGCCTGCGTATCGACGCCGAAGAAACCCGCAACCAGTTGCTGGCGGACGGCAGCGGAGACCGGCTGGACGCCGCAATCTGCATGCTGCAGGCCGCCTGGGCCGCGGCCCGCCATGCGCAGGGCGATGCGCTCTACGGGTTGCCGCACGACCTGGACCCGCTGGAAGGCTGGATCGTCACGGCCCAGGCCTGATCTGCGCCGCACTGAAATACTCGAATCGGGAAGAGACAAGCGATGCCCACCTTTGAAACCTTGCTGGCCTTTTTCGGCGTGGCCGTGCTGCTGGGCCTGAGCCCGGGGCCTGACAACCTGTTCGTGCTCATGCAATCGGCCCAGCGCGGCTGGCGCGTGGGCCTGTGCGTGGTACTGGGCCTGTGCCTGGGGCTGGTGGTGCATACGGCGGCGGTTGCGCTGGGTTTGGCGGCACTGGTGGCTGCGTCGCCCCTGCTGTTCACCGCCATCAAGCTGTGCGGCGCCGCCTACCTGGCCTGGCTGGCCTGGGGTGCGCTGCGCGCCGTGGCCCGGCCGGGCGAGATGCCGCAGGCCGGCGCAGCCGACCCGCTGACCCCCGCACGGGCGCTGCGCTGGGTGGGGCGTGGCGTGGTGATGAACCTCACCAACCCCAAGGTGCTGATCTTCTTCCTGGCCTTTCTGCCGCAGTTCGCGGACCCCGCGAGCGGCGGCGTGGCCACGCAGGTGATGGTGCTGGGCTGCGTGTTCATGCTGGCGGCGCTGCTGGTGTTCGGTGCCATCGCATGCTGCTCGGGCTGGTTCGGCGTGCTGCTGCAGCGATCCGTGCGTGCGCAGAACTGGCTCAACCGCGTGGCCGGGCTGGTGTTCCTGGGCATGGCGGTGCGGCTGGCGCTGGTGCAGCGCTAGGGCCTGTTCACACTAATGCGGGGCCGTGGCACAGTCCCTCCATGCTTTTTCGCTCACGCCCCTTGGCGCCATGAGCAGCGGCGTCCTCATCCAACCCATGCCACAGACCACGGCCCACACCATTGCCATCGTCCAGGTCCTGCAGATCGTGCAGGGCGTGCAGCGCAATGGCATGGATGTGCCAGCCATCCTGCGCCGCGCCGGCATTGCGCCTGCCCTGCTGGATGCGCCGCTGTCGCGCGTGACCCAGGCGCAGTACGCGGCGCTGATCCGCGTGCTGCGCCGCGTCTGCCGCGACGAGCTGTGGGGCCTGTGCCGCCATCCGCTGCCCGTGGGCAGTTTTGCCCAGGCCTGCCGCACCATGCTGCCCTGCCGCACGCTGGGCGAGGCATTGCAGGCCGGGCTGCGTTTCTACCGCCTGGTGCTGCGCGACTTCGCGCCCCGGCTGCAGGTCGTGGACGGCGTGGCCCGCATCGCCATGGTGTCGCTGCGCGAGCGCGATGCGCCGCTGGCCTATGCCGAGCGGTCCTTCTGCTTTCTGGGCTATGGCGTCATGTCGTGGCTGGTGTCGCGCAGGATAGAGCTGACGGGCGTGTGCGCGCCGGCCGGCGCCAGCATGCCGTATGGCACGGAGGCGCAGCGCCTGTTCCTGGCGCCGCTGCAGCGCGACCGCGACTTCACGGGGCTGGAGTTCGATGCGCGCTGGCTGGAGCTGCCCGTGGTGCAGACCCCTGAGAGCCTGGCCGAATTCCTGGACCAGGCGGCCATGGGCCTGGTCATCCGCTACCGCGACCGCACGCGCCTGGGCGAGCGCATCCGCCGCCTGCTGCGCCGCGATCTGGCGGGCGAGCTGCCTTCGCTGGAGCAGGTCGGCGCCGCGCTGTCCATGACGCCGCAGACGCTGCGCCGCCGCTTGCGCGACGAAGGCCTGGGTTTCCAATCTCTCAAGGACGACCTGCGCCGCGACGCGGCCATCGAGCTGCTGAACCGGCCGGAGCTGACGCTGGCCGATATCGCCGCGCGCGTGGGGTTTGCCGAGGCCAGCACCTTCCACCGCGCCTTCAAGGGCTGGACCGGCCTGCCGCCGGGCGCCTACCGGCAGGCCCAGCATCGCGGCCGCTGATCTTTTTTGCCAATCATTTTGAGACGATCGGCGATTGGTGGCTGAAGGCCTGGTGGCCACACTGTCCATGGACCCTGCCACTGCGGCAGGGCACACCGCCCCGCCAACGAGGGCGGAGCACCGAAGGACAAGGAGACAAGCCATGGAATCGAGCCGACGCGGCTGCCTGCGGGCGGCGCTGGCATGCGCTGCCAGCGCCTCACTGGGTGCCGCCCTGGGAACGGCATCGCCGATCGCCTTTGCACAGCCGGCAGGCGGTGCCTACCCGTCCAAGCCGCTGCGCATGGTGATTCCCTACCCGGCAGGCGGTGGCACCGACATCATCGGGCGCATCATTGCCCAGCAACTGAGCCAGGCCTGGGGCCAGCCCGTGGTGGTGGAGAACCGGCCGGGCTCCAGCGGCATCATCGGCGGCGACGTGGTGGCCAAGTCGCCGCCAGACGGCTACACGCTGCTGCTGGGGATCACGGCCATGATCCAGTCGCCTGCGCTGTACGCCAGGATGCCCTATGACGTGCTCAAGGACTTTGCCCCCGTATCGCAGGTGGCCCTGTCCTCGGACCTGTTCGTGGTGCCGCGCGACGTGCCGGCCACGACGCTGCAGGCGTTCATCGCCCTGGTCAAGGCCCATCCGGGCAAGTACAGCAACGGCAACTACGGCAACGGCACCTCCTCGCACATGCATGGCGAGCTGCTGCGCGCCAGGGCCGGGCTGGACCTGGCGCTGATTCCCTACAAGGGCGCGGCGCCGCTGGTCAACGACGTGCTGGGCGGGCAGCTGTCGTCGGGCTTCATCGATGTGTCCTCGGCCAATGCGCACCTGAAGTCGGACAAGATCCGCATCCTGGCCATCACCGGCATGCAGCGCCACCCGGCGCTGCCCGAGGTGCCCACGTTTGCCGAGCTGGGTCTGGCCGGCTTCGAGGCCAATGGCTGGTTCGCCACCTTCGTGGCGGCGGGAACGCCCCGGCCCATCGTGGACCGGCTCTCGGCGGAGGTGCGGCGCATCGTGGCCACGCCCGAACTCAGCGGCCGCCTGGCCTCCATGGGCCTGCGCCCGGTGGGCGGCACGCCCGAGGAATTGGCCTCCGTCATGGCGCGCGACATGCCGCGCTGGGCGCGCATCGTGAAGGAGGCGGGAATCAGGCTGGAGTAGCCGATGCAGTCTGCGCCCGGTCCTGGCCCGACTGAACGGGCTGTGGCCAGGCAGGCTGGGGTGGGCGCAACTGCTCCAGCACCCGGCTGAGCCGGAGCACGCCCAGGTCGTCGAACCGGCGGCCTGCGATCTGCACGCCTATGGGCAGCTGCCCGTCATGCCCGCAGGGCACGGATGCGGCGGGCTGTTCGGACATGTTGTAGGGCACGGTAAAGGCAATGTGCTCCAGCGGCCGCAGCGGGTCGTTGGTGGGGCTGGGCAGGTGGGCCGGGAAAGCCGTGATCGGCGCCACGGGCGACAGCACATAGTCGTAGGCCGCCGTGGCCCGCACCGTGGCCGTGCGCAGAAGGTGCGACTGCTGGCTGGCCACGAACAGCTGCGTGGCTGTCAGTGGCGCGGCACTGTCGGCCCATTCGCGGATGAAGGGCAGGATCACGCGGCGCTGCGCATCCGTCAGCGACTGGATTTCCACATGCGATCGCATGCGCCAGAAATGGTCGAGGCCGTCGAGCATGTCGCGGGTGAGCCAGGGCTCGATGCGCTCGATGTGCGCGCCGGCCGATTCCAGCCAAGCCGCAGCCTGCTCCACCACGGCGCGCACGCGGGGCTGCAGGGGCAGGCCGCAGCCGGCATCCAGCAGCAGGCCTATGCGCAGGCCGCGCACCTGGGCAGGGTCCATGTCGAAGCTGTGCCATGCAATCTCCTGGTGCGGCAGGCCCATGCTGTCGCGTGCATCGGGCAGGGACAGCACCTGCATCATCAGCGCGGCGTCGGCCACGCTGCGGGTCATGGGACCTGCGCAGCGGCCGGTGTATGGCGGGTCGATGGGCACGCGGCCCAGGCTGGGCTTGAGGCCGAAGATGCCGCACCAGCCCGCCGGCAGGCGGATGGAGCCGCCGATGTCCGTGCCCACGTGCAGCGGCCCGTAGCCGGCCGCCGCAGCGGCGCCCGCACCGGCGCTGGAGCCGCCCGGCGTCTTGTCCGGATCCCAGGGATTGAAGGTGTTGCCGTGCAGCGAGGACAGGCCGGACGACAGCATGCCGTAGTCGGGCATGGTGGTCTTGGCGAAAAGGA
Source organism: Delftia sp. (assembly GCF_059499305.1). Taxonomy (NCBI): domain Bacteria; kingdom Pseudomonadati; phylum Pseudomonadota; class Betaproteobacteria; order Burkholderiales; family Comamonadaceae; genus Delftia; species Delftia sp. The sequence continues at coordinate 200,061 of NZ_JCABYI010000024.1, read as the reverse complement.
TGGCGCCTGCCTCGCGCAGGCGCGCTGCGGGTGGGGCATCCAGCGGGGCCGCGACCTGCGGCATGGCGGCCGTGCCCACGGGCGTGGGATCGCCGCGCGTGGCGATGTTGTCCTTGACCGTGGCGGGAACGCCGTCGAGCAGGCCGGCCGGCTCGCCGCGCAGCCAGCGGGCCTCGCTCTCGCGGGCCCGGGCCAGGGCGGCCTCGGGGCGCAGCAGGTAGGTGGCGTGCAGGGCCGGCTCCCAGCGCTGCACATGGGCCAGCAGGTCGTGCATGACCTCGACGGGCGAGAGGCTGCGGTCCCGGTAGGCGCGCAGCAGCGCATGGGCGGGCAGGTCGTGCAGGGCCTGTGTCGTTCCAGTCATCGCGGCTTCCTCGAAGATGGCGGTTCTTGCGGCAGATCTGGCGCAGTGTGGCCCGGTGCCACCGGCGCGCCTGTCGCCTGTGGCTCAGCCTGTGCGCGGTTCAGGTGGCCCAGGACAGTGCTGAGAGATCGTTGACGAAGACGGGCATGTCCTTCCACAGTCCGCGCAGGTTCTTGTTGGCCACGGTGACCCATTGGGGCGTGTAGAGGAAGGCGTGCACGCAATCCTGGGCCAGCAGGCGCTGCGCATCGCCCAGCAGGCGCGAGCGGTCGGCGGGGCGCGAGGCGTTCTTGATCTTGTCGTACAGCTCGTTGAACTGGGACGACTGGTAGCCCCAGTAGTAGTCGGGCTTGGCGAAGTTGCCCAGGTCGAAGGGCTCGACATGGGAGATCAGCGTCAGGTCGTAGTTCTTGAGCGTGTAGGTGCCCGACAGCCACTGCGCCCATTCGACGTTCTGCAGCTTGGCTCGGATGCCGATCTTGGCCAGCTGCGCGGCAATCACCTCGCCGCCCTGGCGCGCGTAGGGCGTGGGCGGCAGGGTCATGGTCAGCTCCAGCGGCGTCTTGACGCCGGCCTCGGCCAGCAGCGCCTTGGCCTTTTCCACGTCGAAGGGGTTGATGCCCGTGGTGTCCACGTAGCCGAAGGCCGTGGGCACGTAGTAGCTGCCAATGGGCAGGCCGTAGCCGTCGCCCGCGCCGTCGATGACGGCCTTGCGGTCGATGGCGGCGGCGATGGCGCGGCGCACCCGCGCATCGTTCAAGGGCTTGCGCGCGTTGTTCATGGCCAGGATGGTCTTGGCCCGCGAGCCGCTGACCACGACCTGGAAGCGCCCGTTGGCCTTGAACTGGGCCACGCTGCGCGGCGTGACGCGCGGGAAGGCGTCGACATCGCCGGCCAGCAGTGCGGCCACCTGGGCTGCAGGGTCGGAGATGAAGCGGAAGGTGGCACGGCGAATGCGCAGGCCGGGGGCCGTGCGGTACCGGGGCCAGGCCGTGAGCGTGACCGAGGCGCCCTTGTTCCAGTTGCCCAGCTGGTAGGGGCCCGTGCCCACGGGGCGCGTGGCGTTGGTGGCAGCGCTCTTGGGCTCCACGATGATGGAGGTCGCCTGCCCCAGCACGAAGAGGAAGTCGGGGTCGATGTCCTTGTTGGTGACGACCACCGTGTGGTCATCCACCACGCGCGTGGACAGGGCGGCGAAGGTGCGCTTGTCCTTGTTGGTGCTCTTGTCGTCGCCCGCGCGGTCGAAGGAGTACTTCACGCTGTGGGCGTTGCAGGGCTCGCCGTTCTGGAAACTCACACCCTTGCGCAGGCGGAAGGTGTAGGTCTTGAGGTCGGGCGAGACCTCCCAGCTTTCGGCCAGCAGCGGGGAGACGCTGCCGTCCGGATTGATCTTGGTCAGCGTCTCGAACAGGTTGTAGAGCACGATCTCGCCAATGGACGATGCGGCGCCGGCCGTGGGGTCCAGCCCCGGCGGCTCCAGCGTCATCGCCAGCGTGACACTGTCCTTGCGGCCCTGGGCCAGCGCAGGCCAGGGCATCAGCAGGGGCAGGCCGGCAGCAGCGGAGCTGGCCAGCAGGGAACGGCGATTGAACATGAACAGGTCTCCGGAAATTCTTGCAGATGGGTCATGGGCCGCTGGCTGCGGCCTGCAGCAGTGTTTTTACACCAGCGCGCGCGTGCGCGTGGCCATGAGGGCCCGGTCCGCGCCGGTGGTTGTCAGCTTTCGGCTTTCAGGCTCGGTGCTGCAGGGCGATGCGTGGCACGGCCCGTACCAGGGCCTGGGTGTAGGGATGCTGCGGGGCGTGGAACAGTTGCTGCGGAGCCCCGCGCTCGACGATGCGGCCTTCGCTCAGCACGATGGCGTCGTCGCACAGGTGCTGGACCACGGCCAGGTCGTGGCTGATGAACAGGTAGGACAGGCCCAGCTGCTGCTGCAGATCGCGCAGCAGGTTCAGTACCTGGGCCTGCACCGAGACGTCGAGGGCGCTCACGGGCTCATCGGCCACGATGAGGCGGGGTCGCGTGACCAGGGCGCGTGCAATGGCGATGCGCTGGCGCTGGCCGCCCGAGAATTCATGCGGGTACTTGTCCAGGTCCTGCACGCGCAGCCCGACCTGCTCCAGCGTGGCGCGGGCCAGGTCGCGCCGGGCTGTGCGCTCGGGCGGTGCAGGCTGGGCGGTCAGGGGCTCGCAGACGATGTGTTCCACCGTCATGCGCGGGTCCAGCGAACCGTAAGGATCCTGGAACACCATCTGGAAATCGCGGCGCGCCATGCGCAGTGCCTGGTTGCCGAGCCGGTGCAGATCCTGGCCCAGCAGCTGCACGCTGCCGGCGCTGGGCGTGTCCAGCGCCATGATCAGGCGTGCCAGCGTGGACTTGCCGGAACCCGACTCGCCCACCACGCCCAGGCTGCGCCCCGCCGTCAGCGTGAAATCCACGCCGCGCAGCGCATGCACCTGCTCCGGCGCGCGCCACAACGAGCGGCGTGGCAGACGGTAGCTGCGGGCCAGGTCCGTCACCTGCAGCAGGGGCGGATCGGCAGCGGCCGGTGCCTGGCGGTCGTGCTCCGTCATGTGCTGCGGCCCTGCGTATGCATGCCCGGCGCAATGGCCTCGGAGCGCAGGCAGCGCACCACATGCGGCTGTGCCCAGGCCTGCAGGGCAGTGGGCGTGGGCCGCTGCGGGCGCTCCAGGACCAGGGCGCGCGGGCGCTCGCTGTGGCAGGTGGGCTCGGTATAGCTGCAGCGGCCCGCGAAGGCGCATCCGGCTGGCAGGTCCACCAGCTCGGGCACGGTGCCGGCAATGGTGGGCAACCGCGCCGGCGGCTGGTGGCCTGGTCCCGAAGGCTCCAGCTGCGGCCTGGCGGCGAACAGGCCGCGCGTGTAGGGATGGGCGCGGCGCGCGAAGATGGCCTCGGTCATGCCGCTTTCGACCACGGTGCCGCCGTACATCACCTGCAGCTGCTCCACGTTTTGCGCGATCACTCCCAGATCGTGCGAGATCAGCAGCAAGGCCATGGAGTGCTCTGCCACCAGTTCCTGCAGCAGATTGAGAATTTGCTGCTGCACGGTCACGTCCAGCGCCGTGGTAGGTTCGTCGGCGATCAGCAGGTCGGGCCCGCAGGCCAGGGCCATGGCGATGGTGATGCGCTGGCGCTGGCCGCCCGAGAACTGGTGCGGATAGTCGTCAAAGCGCTGGGCTGCGCGGGCAATGCCCACGCGCTCCAACAGGGCCACTGCGCGCTCGCGCGCGGCCTGGCGGCCCAGGCGCTGGTGGTGGCGCAGCGGCTCGGCCACCTGGCGGCCGATGCCGTACACGGGGTTGAGGGCCGTCATGGGCTCCTGAAACACCATGGCCATGCGGTTGCCGCGCAGGCGGCACAGCGCGCGCTCGTCCATGTCCAGCAGCTCCTGGCCGTTGAGCCGGATGCTGCCGTCCACCTGCGCATGCTCCGGCAGCAGGCCCATCAGCGCCAGGGCGGTCAGCGACTTGCCGCAGCCCGACTCGCCGATCAGGCCCAGCGTGGCGCCGCGCTCCAGGATGAATTCCAGGTTCTGCACGGCACGCGCGCGGCCGCGCGGGGTCTGCAAGGTGATGGTGAGGCCGGAGACTTCGAGCAGGGGCATGGCGCGTGTCTTCCTCAGCGCTGGCGCGACAGGCGCGGGTCGAGCAGATCGCGCAGCCCGTCGCCCAGCAGGTTGAGCCCGAGCACGGACAGTGCAATGGCCAGGCCCGGCCACACGGCCAGCAGCGGCGCCTGGAACATGAGGGTCTGGGCCTCGCTGAGCATGCGGCCCCAGGACGCCTGGGGCGGCTGCGTGCCCAGGCCCAGATAGGACAGGGCGGCCTCCGCCAGAATGGCCAGCGCGAACTGTATGGTGGCCTGCACCACCAGCACGGGCAGGATGTTGGGCAGCACATGGCGCCAGGTGATGCTGGCGCGGCCATGGCCGCAGGCGCGTGCAGCCAGCACGTATTCACGTGCCCAGACCGCCTTGGCCGATGCCCGCGTGATGCGCGCAAAGGTGGGAATGTTGAAGATGCCGATGGCAATGATGGCGTTGACGATGCCCGCGCCGAACACGGCCGTGAGCATGATGGCCGACAGCAGCGCAGGAAAGGCGAAACTGAAATCGACCAGCCGCATGATGGCCTCTTCCACCCAGCCCCGGCAGGCCGCGGCGACCAGTCCCAGCACCACGCCCATCGACAGCCCGATGCCCACGGCGATCACGCCGACCAGGATGGAACTGCGCGCGCCCAGGAACAGCAGCGAGGCCACATCGCGCCCATAGGCATCGGTGCCCAGCCAGTGCAGGCTGCCGGGTGCGGCCAGCTTGGCATCCAGGTCCATGTCGTAGGCCGAGCCCGGCGTCCACCACAAGGACAGCAGCGCGGTGAGCAGCAGCAGCGCGGTCAGCATGGCACCCAGCATGAAGCTGCGGTGGCCCAGCATGCGCCGGCCCAGGCTGGCCGGCCTGCTGAGGGTGACCGCCCGCGTGGGCCGATGGCCCGGTGGCGCAGCGGTCGGCGAAACAGGGTTGCCTGGCTGGCTCATATGTCGCTGGCCTCGATGCGTGGATCAATGGCTGCGTACAGCACATCCACGATGAAGTTGATGACCACCACCATGGCCGCCAGCAGCAGCACGCAGTTGCGCACGACGATGAGGTCGCGGTTGGCGATGGACTGGAAGATCAGCCGGCCCAGGCCCGGCAGGTAGAACACGTTCTCCACCACGATGGTGCCGGCCAGCAACTGGGCAAACTGCAGCCCCATGACCGTGAGCACGGGAATCATGGCATTGCGCAGCACGTGGCCCCAGAGCACGGCGCGGCGCGGCAGGCCCTTGGCGCGGGCCGTGCGCACGAAGTCCTCGCGCAGCACTTCCAGCACGGCCGAGCGCGTGATGCGCGCCAGGATGGCCGCCTGCACCACGGCCAGCGAGATCGCCGGCAGCAGCAGGGCCTGCAGTGCGGGCAGGACGCCGCCGCCATCGGCCTCGCTCCAGCCTGGAAAGCCGCCTGCGGAAAACCATTGCAGCTTCACCGAGAACACCAGGATCAGCAGGATGGCGAACCAGAAATTGGGGATGGCAATGCCGATCTGCGCCAGGCCCATGACGCCCAGGTCGCCCCATCGGTTGTGGCGCGAGGCGGCATAGATGCCCGCTGCCAGGGCCAGCACGGTGGTGATGAGCATGGCCATCACGGCCAGCGGGGCGGTCACTGCCAGGCGCTCCAGCACCAGATCGCTGACCGGTGTGCTGTAGGCGTAGCTCAGTCCCATGTCGCCATGCAGCAGCCCCTGCAGCCACTGCAGGTAGCGCTGCCAGGCTGGCTGGTCCAGTCCCAGCTGCTCGGCCAGCGCCTGCACGGCCTCGGGGGCGGCATCGGGCCCCATCAGCGTCTGGGCCGCATTGCCGGGCAGCACTTCCAGCACGCCGAACACCACGGCCGAGGCGCCCAGCAGCGTGGCTGCCAGCATCAGCAGGCGCTTGAGCAGGAAGACGCTCATGGGCAGTCGGCCTTGGCACGGTGTTGGGCTGTCACGTCGGCGGAATGTGTGTGGGTGGTTCTTGGCGGGCCCGAATGGTAATGCGCACGGCCCATGCGCGCAGCATAGCGGCCTTTGAAGGTGCATCGCTCCGTGCCGATCCGGCGCGTATGCTTGCCCGTGCAGCCTTCATGCGTATGAAGGGGGCAGGATAATGGCGCAATGACTGATGCCACCTTGCTGCAAGGCCCGTTCGGGATGCAAGGGCCTGCCCGGCCCGGAGCGTGGCGTGCGCTTGCGAGGGACCTGCCATGGCTTTGATGATCACCGACGAATGCATCAACTGCGATGTCTGCGAACCCGAGTGCCCCAACGATGCAATCTCCATGGGCGAGGAGTACTACGAGATCGAGCACAGCAAGTGCACGGAATGCGTGGGGCATTTCGATGAACCCCAGTGCGTGCAGATCTGCCCCGTGGCCTGCATTCCCGTGAATCCCGCCCACGTGGAAGACCGCGAGACGCTGATGCAGAAATACCTGCGTCTGCAATCCCAGGCTCCCGCCGCTTCCTGATCGCTCAGCCCTTGTCGCTCTCGGCTGTGGCCGGGCGCACGGGCTTGGGGCGTGGAGGCTTGGTGGTGTGGATCAGCAAGGTCGCCTTGTCCATGTCGCCCGCCTGCAGCTCGGGCCAGGCCTTGAGCGAATGGGCAATGCTGTCCTCGATCAGCTGGCGCTGGTCGGGCGCGGGCTTCTTGAGCACCCAGTTGGCGACTTCGGCCTTGTGCCCCGGGTGGCCTATGCCGATGCGCAGCCGCCAGTAGTCGGCCGAGCCCAGCTGGGCATGGATATCGCGCAGGCCGTTGTGGCCGCCGTGGCTGCCGCCGCGCTTGAGCTTGACCTGGCCTGGGGCGAAGTCCAGTTCGTCATGGACCACGAGGACCTCCTCGGGCTGGATCTTGAAAAAGCGCGCCAGCGCGCCCACCGATTTGCCGGACAGGTTCATGAAGGTCTGCGGCTCGAGCAGCCAGACACTCTCGCCACGCACGCTGGCGCGGGCCATGAGGCCGAAGTAGCTGCGCTCGGGCACCAGGTGGACCTTGAGTTCGCGCGCCAGCGCATCTATCCACCAAAAACCCGCGTTGTGGCGGGTGTCCTCATACTCCGGCCCGGGATTGCCCAGGCCGACAAACAATTTGATCATCGGGCGATTATCTCCATGGCGGCCGCAGCAGGCAGGCGATGGTGTTCACCATGCAAAAGGCCCACGCGAGGTGGGCCTTTTGCAGGTTGCGGCAGCCGCAGCCGCCGCAAGGGAAAGCCAAGAATTACTTCTTGCCCTTCTTTGCCGGAGCGGCCGGAGCCGCTGCGGGAGCTGCGGATGCATCAGGAGCCACTTCGGGCAGCTTGATGGAGATCAGGGCCGGGTTCTTGTTGGAGCCGCGCACCACAGCCTTCACGCCGTTGGGCAGCTTGACGTTCTGCAGGCCCAGGGTCGACTTGGAGGTCAGGCCGCTCAGGTCCACCTTGATGAACTCGGGCAGTTGGGAGGGCATGCACACCACGTCCAGTTCATGGATCAGGGGAGTGATGGTGCAGTTCTCGACCTTGACGGCCTGGGACTGTTCCATGCCTTCGAAGTGCAGCGGCACCTTCAGGTGAACCTTGGTCTTGTCGTCAACGCGCTGGAAGTCCACGTGCAGGATCAGCTGCTTGTAGGGGTGGAATTGCACGTCGCGCAGCACGACCTTGGAGGTCTGGCCGTTGACTTCCATATCCAGAACGCTGGAATGGAACACTTCCTTCTTCAGGGCGTGCCACAGGGCGTTGTGATCGATCTCGATCAGTTGGGCTTCGGCAGCACCGCCGTAGACGATGCCAGGGGCCTTGCCCGAATTGCGCAGACGGCGGCTCGCACCCGTACCTTGCTTGGCGCGCTCAAAAGCGACGAATTGCATAACTAACTCCTAGATGGATGGACCGCGACCAGCCTCATCCGTTGATAAAAGAACGCCTGCCCCGTGCGGAACAGGCTGCTCTTGCGGTGTCCCGGGATGGTCCTGAAACCATCCCGGAACGCGCAAACCTCCCGAAGGAGGTTTGCTGGTTCAGACCACAGGGGCCGATATTTTATTCGGAGAACAGGCTCAGCACCGAATCGCCGGTGGAAATCCGCTGGATTGTCTGGGCAATCAGGGGGGCCACGGACAGTTGGCGGATCTTGCCGCAAGCCTGGGCTTCGGCGCTCAGAGGAATGGTGTTGGTCACCACGACCTCGTCCAGTGCACTGCCGTTGCCGATGCGCTCGATGGCCGGACCCGAGAAGATCGGGTGCGTGCAATAGGCGTAGACGCTCTTGGCACCACGCTGCTTGAGCACTTCGGCTGCCTTCACCAGGGTGCCGGCGGTGTCGATCATGTCATCCATGATCACGCAGTTGCGGCCGTCGATGTCGCCGATCACGTGCATGACTTCGGAGACGTTGGCCTTGGGGCGGCGCTTGTCGATGATGGCCAGGTCGCAGCCCAGCTGCTTGGCCAGCGCACGGGCACGGACCACGCCACCCACGTCGGGCGAGACAACGATCAGGTCTTCGTAGTTCTTCTGGCGCAGATCGCCCAGCAGCACCGGCGTGGCATAGATGTTGTCCACGGGGATGTCGAAGAAACCCTGGATCTGGTCTGCGTGCAAGTCCATGGTCAGCACGCGCTCGACACCCACGGCCTGCAGCATGTTGGCCACGACCTTGGCCGTGATCGGCACGCGGGTGGAGCGCGGGCGGCGGTCCTGGCGGGCATAGCCGAAGTAGGGAATCACCGCGCAGATGCGCTCGGCCGATGCACGCTTGAGGGCGTCCACCATGACCAGCAGTTCCATCAGGTTGTCGTTGGTCGGTGCGCAGGTCGATTGCACGACGAAGACGTCGCGCGTACGCACGTTCTGCTTGATCTCGACGGCGACTTCTCCATCGGAGAAGCGACCCACGTCGGCTGCACCCAGCGTGGTGCCGAGGTGCTGAACGATTTCAGCGGCCATGCCAGGATTGGCATTGCCGGTGAAGACCATGATGTCAGGATGATGTGAATGCATTGAGCGCCCCAGTACGATGGGTTTGCCTTGACGCGAAAGACGTTTGGCAGGGGAGGAAGGACTCGAACCCTCGCATGCCGGAATCAAAATCCGGTGCCTTTACCAACTTGGCGACTCCCCTACACAGGCCCTCTGCCGCAGGCAGACAGCCTATAAACTCTCATCTTTGAGCCAATCCTTGAGGGGATGGGCCTGCAGATTCCTGCAAACTCTGACATTCCAGGCGCCTGGGGCATTCTGGAAGTCGATTGTTTGCGTCAGTGGTGCAAATACTGCACTTCCCGAGCCCGTCATTCTAGCACGCAGTTTGAAGGACTTGAGCCAATCAATGGCTTTTTTCACTTCAGGCTGCAGCCTTTCGGCGACGGGCTGCAAGTCGTTCTGGCCAAAGCCATAGTGATCTGCAGCAAAGTCGGCGATTGTAGCATGGGCATGATCGCGCTTGAGGTCGGGGGCGCGGAAGATGGACAGGGTTTCCAGTCCCGCCTCGGGCTTGACCACCACGAACCGCTGGGGCGGCAGGGCATGGCTGTGCTCCAGCGGCGTGATGTGCTCGCCTATGCCCTCCACCCAGGCGGAGCTGCCGCACAGAAAGAAGGGCACATCTGCGCCCAGACCCAGTCCAATGCGTTGCAGTTCGCGCCGGGTCAGGTTCAGTTGCCACAGGCGGTTCAGCGCCATGAGGGTGGATGCCGCATCCGACGATCCTCCGCCCATCCCGGCCTGTGCCGGCAGGCGCTTTTCCACGCCTATGTGCACGCCCTGGCTGCAGCCGGTGGCCTGTTGCAGCGCGCGTGCGGCCCGCATGATGAGGTCGTCGGCAGGAAGGGGCATGCCCGAGAGGTCCTCGCGGCTGACGTTGCCGTCGCCGCGCTTGTCGAAGTGCAGCGTGTCGTGCCAGTCCAGCAGCATGAAGACCGATTGCAGCAGGTGGTAGCCATCGTCTCGGCGGCCGGTGATATGGAGGAACAGGTTGAGCTTGGCCGGAGCCGGCACGTCGTGGAGCGAGCGCATGGGCTGGAGAGGATGAGAGGGGTGGAGGCGGGTGCGGCGGGATGCGGGGCAGAGGGCGCGCCCGGCGCAAATCAGGGTGTGTCGAGCACGATGCGCAGCGCTGCCGGCGGCTGCGGGTCATGGCGCCGGGCGGACAGGCGGCCCTGCTCCATGCGGGAGAGGTCGACCTGCCAGCCTGCGGCTGCGGTGGCCCGGCCCTGCAGCCAGTCGAACAGGGCGGCGATGGGTAGGTCGCTGCCCGTCAGCTCTTGCACCAGCGTGGGCAGCGAGTCCGAGGTCTTGCGGTCCTCGCCTTGCTGCAGGCTGGCCTGTCCTGGCGCCCAGAGCAGGCGTGCCAGCGTCGATCCCAGGGGGGTGAACAGCAGCAACTCGCCGCGCTGGGGTGTGCCCAGCAGCTCGAAGCCTGCGCTGAAGGATTGGTTCTGCGCATCTTCCACCTGCAGCGCCAGTCGGCCCGACCAGTGCCCGGCGGCGGCCGGTGCTGCTGCATCGGCCTGGAGCTGGCGGGGTGGCAGGGCGCAGCCGGCCAGAGTCAGCAGCGCCGTGGCAGCAGCCGTGGCGCACAGCTGCCGGCGGATGAGCATGGGGCGCAAACGATGGGGCACGGGGTGGGGCACGGCGCGGCGGCTCAAAGCGAGACGCCCAGGCGGCGCAGGGTGTCGCGCAGCGTGGTGTTGTCGGGGCTGGAGGCCAGGCCCTGGCGCCAGATCTTCTGCGCGCGTTCGCGATCGCCCTTGACCCAGAGCACCTCGCCCAGGTGCGCCGCGATCTCCACGTCGGGGCGGGAGGCGTAGGCGCTTTCAAGCAGCTTGAGCGCTTCGTCCAGGTTGCCTTGGCGGAATTTCACCCAGGCCAGGCTGTCGGTGATGAAGGGGTCGCCTGGCGACATCTCCAGCGCCTTGCCCACGAGCTTTTCTGCTTCGTCCAGATGGATGCCGCGCTCGGCGAAGGAGTAGCCCAGCGCGTTGTAGGCATGCTGGAAGTCGGGCCGACGCGCGATGATACCGCGCAGCAGCCGCTCCATTTCGTCATGCTTGCCGATGCGCTCCGCGAGCAGGGCCGTGTCGTAGGCCAGTTCGGCGTCTTCGGGGTCCTGTTTTTGCAGCTCGGCCTGCAGCGCATAGGCCTGGGCATTCTGATTGGCGTCGCGCAACAGCTGCACTTCGGCCAGACGCTTGAGCCGTTGCTGACTGGGGCCGCTGGCAGGCACGGCTTCGATCAGGGCGCGCGCTTCCTTGAGCTTGCCCTGGCGTGCAAGCAGGCTCGCTCGGCGCGCCTGCACGCTCAGCAGGTTGGGGGCATCGTCGATGCGGCGCAGCAGGGCGTCGGCCTCGTCGAACCTGCCTTGCTTTTCAGCGATCTGTGATTGCAGCAGGTAGTACTGGGACTGGCCGGCGCTGCGCGCCACGCCGGCAGGAATCTGCGGCACGAGCTTGCCGAAGCGCTCGGTGGACGCCTGCGCCGCACCCACATCGTTCGTTTGCAGCTGCAGGGCGGCCAGCGTGGCCCAGGCTTCGGCGTAGTCGGGCGAATCCATGGTGATGGAGACCAGTTGCTGCCGGGCCTCGTCCAGGCGCTGCTGACCCAGCAGCACGCGGGCATAGGCCATGCGCATCTGTGCCGAAGGGTTCTTGGCCAGGTAGCGCTTGACGATGGGTTCCGCCTCCGGCATGCCGGCTTCCAGCAGCTCCATGGACAGCAGGGCCACGGGGCCTGTGTCGGGCGTCAGCGCCTGGGCCTTTTGCACGGCCTGCATGGCTGCGGCCTTTTGCCCGGCGCCCAGGCGCATGTGGCCGATGGTGGCCCAGGCCAGCGGGCCGCTGGCCGGATTGTCGGTTTCGCCGGCCATAGCCTGCTCGACCACATCGGCAGCAAGGGCCTTGTCGCTGGCGTTGTTGTAGAGCTGGGTGATGCCCAGATAGGTGGCAGGCTTGGACGGAGCGGGCGTGGCCTCGATCTCGCGCTTGAGATAGCTGCCGGTATCGGCGATGCGGTTCAGCGCAACGAGGATCTGGAGCACGAAGCGGTTGGCATCGCGTGACTGGGGAAAGGCGTCCAGCCAGGCGCGGGCATTGGCCAGTGCGCGCTCACCGGAGCGCGACTGCAGCGCCAGTTCCGTGCCACGGCGGTACAGCTGCTCGCTGCCGCTGGTGCGCGCAGCCTCCATCATCATGGCCTGGGCATCGCCCAGCGCGCCTTCGCTGGCAGCGATTTCGCCGACCAGGATCTCGTAGAACAGTTCGGCGTTGAGCGCTGCGCGCTCCTCTTCGGCAGACGCGGCGGCGGACGATGGAGGTTCCGGGGATTCCGTCTCGATGGTGGCTGCGGTCTTGCCAGGCAGAGCCCAGGCAGTGGCGGAACCCATGGCCAGGGCTGCTGCCACGGCGAGTCCCTGAAGGCGAAGGCGATGATCCATCGAATCATAATAATCGAAGCCTCGGCCCGCATTTCGCACAACCTCAGTACAACCCGGATCGCATGCCCGAATTGCCAGAAGTAGAAGTCACGCGGCGTGCGTTCGCCTCGCAGATCGCCGGAGCGCGCATTGAATCCGTGGCGCTGGGCAAGCCATTGCGCTGGCCTCTGGGCATTGCCCCCGAGCTTCTGACCGGGCGCGAGGTGCACAGCGTGCGCCGGCGCGGCAAGTACCTGCTGATGCAACTGAGCGAAGGCCTGCTCATGCTGCATCTGGGCATGTCGGGCAGCCTGCGTTTCGTGGCGCCGCACGAGTTGCCGCTGGGTCCGGCGGGCGCACATGACCATTTCGATCTGCACACCAGCAAGGGCCAGCTGCGCCTGCACGATCCGCGCCGGTTCGGTGCGGTGATGTATGTGCCGGCCGAGAACGATCCCTGGGCGCGCAGGCTGCTGGACCATCTGGGAATGGAGCCGCTGGATGACAGCTTCCTGTTCGAGACCTTCAAGGCCGGTCTGAAGGCCAGCCGTACGCCCATCAAGCAATTGCTGTTGAGCGGCAGCGTGGTGGTGGGCGTGGGCAATATCTATGCGTCCGAAGTGCTGTTCATGGCACGCATTGCGCCCACGCAGCCGGCCTGCGAGGTGGGGCCGCGCAAGGTGCGTCGGCTGTTCGAGGAGATTCGCCGCGTGCTGGAACTGGCGGTGGAGCAAGGGGGCACGACGCTGCGTGATTTCTCGGCGCCCGACGGTATGGCAGGCCACTTCCAGCTGCAGGCCAAGGTGTATGGCCGCGAGGGCCAGCCCTGCACGCATTGCGGCTCGCCCATACAGCTGCTGCGCCAGGGCCAGCGCAGCACCTACTTTTGCGCGCGGTGTCAGAAAGCGTGAGATGGCCTCAAAAAGAGGAGCGGATTCTCAACGTCTCGTAACGCTTGTGGAGGCCAATCTGCGCGAGATTCATATCGGGTCTGTGCGGGAGGCTCACATTTCTGAAAAATCACCCCTCAGCCGCGCTGGATTGATGGTGAAATATTGTTTCATTTGTAAATAAACGATGTTTTGCCCTGAATCCCCCCGTTCCAGGGGCCGGCCTTGGGGCGCAGCTGCGGGCAAAACGGGGCGACGGTGCTATATTTTGATGAGAAAAGGCATCACGCTTGCGGCGCAATGTCGAGGCGATCACTAAGCATCGGCAGGCATTGGCGATGCAATGGCGGGGGAAACACGTGGGACCATCATTCAACGAGCAATTCGACCAGCACGGCGCATGGCGCCGTGGCTTTGCGCAGCAATTGCATGCGCTGCGCGAATGGTTGCAGTCCCAGGAGCTGCTGGATGTCGCTGTGCAGGAGCGGCTGCAGCGGCTGGAAGCACAGGTGCGCGGCGACAAGGTCATGGTGGCCTTCGTGGCCGAGTTCTCCCGCGGCAAGTCCGAGCTGATCAACGCAGTCTTCTTCGCCCACTACGGCCGCCGCCTCATGCCGGCCAGCGCAGGTCGCACCACCATGTGCCCGGCCGAGCTGGGCTGGGAAGCCGAACTGCAGCCCAGTCTGCGCCTGCTGCCCATCGATACGCGCGAATCGCTGGAAAGCCTGGGCCAGTGGCGCGCCCGGCCCGAGGCCTGGCTGCAGCTGCCGCTGGATGTGAACAATGCCCAGCAGATTGCCGACACGCTGGCCAAGGTGGCCGAGGTGCGCAAGGTGTCGGTGGATCTGGCGCGAACCTGGGGCTTCTGGCATGACGATGACCAGGGCGGCAATCCCTTCGTGGATGAGCAGGGCCTGGTGGAGGTGCCCATGTGGCGCCACGCGCTGATCAACATGCCCCATCCCCTGCTCAAGCAGGGGCTGGTCATTCTGGATACGCCCGGCCTGAATGCCGTGGGTGCCGAGCCCGAGCTGACCGTCAACCTCATCCCCCAGGCCCATGCCGTGGTCTTCGTGCTGGCGGCCGATACCGGCGTGACCAAGTCCGACCTGGCCATCTGGCGCGACCATGTGCTGCCGCCCGATGCGGCGTCGGGCCAGCAGGCCCTGGCCGATTCGCGGCTGGTGGTGCTCAACAAGATAGATACGCTGTGGGATAGCCTCAGCTCCGCGACGCAGGTGCAGGCCCAACTGCAGCGCCAGCGCCAGGAATCGGCCCAGATGCTGGGCCTGCCTGTGGAGCGGGTGTTGCCCGTGTCGGCACAAAAGGGCCTGGTGGCCAAGGTCTCCGGCAACGAGGCGCTGCTGCAGGCCAGCGGGCTGCCCATGTTCGAGAACATGCTGGCCGAGGGCATCATGGGCCAGCGCCAGAAGGTGCTGCAGACGGCTGTCAGGGCCAATGTGCAGCAGTTGCAGGTCGAGGTGGAGCGCGTGCTCAATATCCGCCGCCGCGACCTGGACGACCAGATGGCCGAGCTGCGCAGCCTGCGCGGCAAGAACGCCAGCGTGATTGCCTCCATGCGCAACCGCATCGAGAGCGAGCAGCGCGATTTCGATGCCAGCGCCGCCAGGATCCAGGCCGTGCGCCTGGTGCACATGCGCATGCTGCGCGACATCTTCCGCCAGCTCGGTTCCAGCGCGCTCAAGCAGGAACTGGTCGATCTCAAGGAGGCGCTGGAGCAGCGCGGCCTGAAGCTGGGCGCGCGCAAGGTCTACGCGGAAACCTTCGAACGCCTGCGCACCGTGGCGACGCGGGCCCAGGCGCAGGCCGGCGAGATCCAGTCCATGCTGGGCGCGACCTTCAAGGAACTCAATGCCGAGTTCGGCTTCTCGCTGCAGGCTCCTGCGCAGCTGGAGCTGACCGAGTTCGGTGGCGACCTGCAGCGCATCGAGGCCAGCTACACCCAGTACCTGGGCCTGGGCCACGCGCTCAGGCGCAGCAATCCCGCGTTTGCCCAGCGGCTGATCAAGGCCCTTGCCATGCGTCTGCGCACGGTCTTCGAGTCTGCGGCCAACGACGTGGATATGTGGAGCAAGTCCGCCACGGCCCAGCTGGATGCCCAATTGAAAGAGCGCAAGCGCAGCTTTGCCCGCCGCATCGAAGCGGTGGACCGCATCCAGAATGCGGCTTCGGGCCTGGTCGAGCGCATTGCCGAAATCGAGGCCGCCGACGAACAGCTCACGGCCTTGCAGCTGCAGCTGGGACAGGCCACCATGGAACTGCTGCAACCCCTGTCGCCCACTCCCGCCTTCCCCGGCCTGGCAAAGGCTGCACAGGAAACTTCACTGACTGCTTGATATCTTGACCTTTCCCTCGATTGCCACGCCCGTCGTGCAGTGGCAGGCGTCGCATGGACGCAATCACCTGCCCTGGCAGCAGACGCGCGATCCCTACCGCGTCTGGCTCTCTGAAATCATGCTGCAGCAGACCCAGGTGAGCACCGTGCTGGGCTACTACCAGCGCTTCCTTGATGCCTTTCCCGATGTCGCCAGCCTCGCGGCCGCACCGCAGGATGCCGTGCTGGCGCTGTGGAGCGGCCTGGGCTACTACAGCCGTGCGCGCAACCTGCACCGCTGCGCCCAGGCCGTGGTCCAGGAGTGGGGGGGGGCCTTTCCACGCAGGGCCGAGGATCTGGCCACGCTGCCCGGCATAGGCCGGTCCACGGCGGGCGCCATCGCGTCCTTTTGCTTTTCCGAGCGCGTGCCCATCCTCGATGCCAATGTGCGGCGCGTGCTCACGCGCGTGCTGGCCTTCGATGCCGATCTGGCCCTGGCCAGGAACGAGCGCGAACTGTGGGACCTGGCCCAGCAGCTGTGCCCCACCGAGGACCTGCAGCAGGCCATGCCCCGCTATACCCAGGGCCTGATGGATCTGGGTGCCACCATCTGCACGCCGCGCAAGCCCAGCTGCCTGGTCTGTCCGCTGCAGCCGCAGTGCCGGGCGGCCCGCTTCGGCAATCCCGAAAACTACCCCGTGCGCACGCGCAAGCTCAAGCGCAGTTCCGAGGCCTGGTGGCTGCTGATCGCCGTGGACGGGCAAGGCCGCGTCTGGCTGGAGCGCCGCCCGCAGCAGGGCATCTGGGCGGGCCTTTATGCGCCTCCCGTGTTCAATGAACGCGAGGCGCTGGAGCAGGCCGCCGCACGGCACTGGCCCGCCGCACGATCCGCCGACTGGACCGAGCTGCCGGCTTTCCTGCATGTGCTCACCCACCGTGATTTGCATCTGCATCCGGTGCGCGTGTCTGTCCATGGCAGCGGCCCGGATGCTGCCATGGCAGACGGCCGGGGCTGCTGGGCCGATGCCAGGGCCTGGGCCGACATGGGCCTGCCGGCCCCGGTGCGCAAGCTGCTGGATGCGCAGTTTGCGGGCTGAAGCCCAAGGCCGCCGCGTCTTCCTAGAACGTGCGGCGCGGCAGGAGCAGGGCGCAGCGCAGCAGCATCCACGCCAGCCATTGTTCACGTGCGCCCGGCTTGCGCCGTGCGCGTGCGGCGGCCTCGGCAATGTGCAGACGCAGGCTGAACAGGGCCTGGCGGTCGCCCCTTTGCACCGCCTGGTGCCAGGCCTGCTCGCAGCGCTGGCGTTCCAGCGCCTGATCGAGCGGGCTGCGCATGCCGGGCACATCGGCCGTGCCAGGGGTGTCGGTGAGGACGTTCATGGCTGCAGCGCTCCCACGGTTGGGCGGGTGCCTGCGTCTGCATCGCCGCGGTCGCCATCCTGCCGGCCAAAGGCATACCAGTCCACATGCCGTGTGCAGACCATGATCAGGGCCAGCACGGCGAACAGCGCGATGGAGCCCACGATGAGCGCGCTTTGCTCCAGCTGCAGCAGCACATACAGCAGGCCGTAGAGCGAGGCGATTCCCGCAGCAAACGGCAGGCCGCGCTGCAGGCTGCCCAGGATGTGGCTGGCGTAGTAGGCCAGCAGCAGCACGCAGGCCGAGGCAGCAATGCCGTAGGCGCTGGCAAATCCCATGTGCTCCGACAGGCTGATCAGCAGCAGGAAGAAGCTGCACAGCGCCGATCCCACCAGCAGGTACTGGATGGGGTGCACGCGCAATTGCTTGAGCACCTCGAACAGGCCGACGGCCACAAAGGTCAGCACCACGAAGAGCAGGCCGTACTTGGTGGCCCGGTCGCTCAGCGAGTAGGCGTTGATGGGATCCACGAAGTCGGTGTCCAGCGACTCCAGGCAGGGGCCGCTGCTGGGCGCGTGCGCCGTGGCGGCGTATTCCTCCATGTCGCGGCGGCCTGGCTGGCACAGCGGCTGCTGGTCGGTGAAGGCCTGGCGCGCCGAAGAGGCCAGTGCCGAGAGATTCCAGCTGGCGTTGAATCCCTTGTCGCTGACTTCACGCCGGTTGGGCAGGAAGCTGCCGCCGAACGAGGGGTGGGGCCAATCGGCCGACAGCTGGACCTTGCTGTGGCTGCCCAGCGGCACGAAGGCCAGCTTTTCGGTGCCCACCAGTTCCAGGGCAATCTTCAGCTCAAGGGGCTCGTCCTTCTTGAGCAGGGCAGGCGCCAGCTCCGCCTGCAGGCCTTGCGAGTAGCGTTCCAGCGAGGTGCCGGGTCCCACGTCCAGGCTCTTGCCGCCGGCCTCGATGGTGGCCGAGCGTATACCGCGCGGATCGGTCAGCGACAGCGCCACGCGCAGTGCGCCGCAGCGCACGGCCTGGTTGGCTGCCGCTTCGAGGGACGGCTTTTCCAGGTACTGCGCGGCATGGGTGAAGCTGGCGCTGATGCTGTCCTGCATGGCGTAGGTGCTGACCTGGTGCAGGCCGCGCGAGCGCTCTTCCATGCGTGCCGTTGCCTCATGGCGCAGTTGGTCGGGCAGCAGCATGCGCTGGAACTGGCGCGTGGTCCATTCCGTCTTGCTGCCCTTTTCTATGCCGGTGGTCTCGGTGCAGTTTTGCACCAGCACCGGTCCCATCAGCGTCTGGCGTCCGGCCAGGCTGGCGACCACGCCCTGCACGGCGTTGTCGCGGTTGCGTATGCGGTCGCGCACCACGTCATGTACCAGGCCCAGGCCCAGCATCAAAAGGCCCAGCATGACCAGCAGGGCCACGCCTTTGGCAAGCAGTCGGTTCTTCATTCCACATCCCGTTCGTTGATCGTGGACGCAGTCTGGGCGGGGGCTGTGTGGCCGGAATGAAGTCTGTGAAGTGAAGGTGAAGTCGGGTTCGCGCCTCCAAATCCGAGTGAACAGGCCCTGGCGGTCAGGGTGCCCGCAGTGGCCAGTTCAGCGTGACACGCAGCCCGGGCTGGGCGTTGGTGGCCTGCATGCTGCCGCCGTGCAGCAGCATGATGCGCAGCACGATGGACAGGCCCAGTCCCGTGCCGCTGCGCTCCCCGTTGGGGCGGGGGGTGGTGAAAAAGCGTTCGCCCAGCCGGCCGAGTAGCGCCTCGGGCACACCGGGGCCGTGGTCGCGCACGCTGACGCGGCCGGGCTCCAGGTCCACGTGGATGCTGCTGCCTTCGGGGGCGAAGTCGATGGCGTTGCTCAGCAGGTTGCTGAGGGCCAGCACCACCAGGTCCTGCTCCCAGGGGCCGCTGCTGTCCTGGCCGTGCAGCACTAGCCGGATGCGGCGCTGGTGCGCTGCGCTGTGCACTTGCGCCATGGCCTGTTCGGCACAGGCCTGCAGGCTGCAGGCCGTGTGCGCGTGCAGGGCGCGGCGCTGCTCCAGCTGGCTCAGGCGCAGCAACTGGTCCACGAGGTTCTGCAGGCGCTGGCACTGGTCCACCACCTGGCGCGCGAACAGCTCGCGGTCGGCGGCGGGCAGGTCTTCCTGCAGCAGCTCGCCTGCGCCACGGATGGCGGCCACGGGGCTCTTGAGTTCGTGCGTGAGGGCGCGCACATAGCCCTCGATGTAGTCGCGCCCCTCCAGGCGGCTGCGCATGTTCTCCATGGCACGGGCCAGTTCGCCCAGCTCGCCGGGCATGCGTGGCGCCTCGGGCATGGGCGGGGCGGTGGTGGGGGAGGCGGCCTCGTTGAGCGTGGGCGCCTGTACCTGCTGGGCATAGCTGCGCAGGCGCCGCACATGGATGACCAGCCACCAGGTCACGGCAAAGCCCACGCCGGCCGACAGCAGCAGGAACAGCAGGCCGCCGCGCAGCATCTTGCTTTCCGCGCTGTCAACGATCTTCTGCACCGAGTGCGCGGGCTTGGAGGCCGTGAGCACGCCCGCAATGCGGCCTTCCACCATGATGGGTGCCGACACATACATGACGCTGCTGGCCTCGTCGTTCTGCACCTCGCGCGTGGTGCGTGCGCCGTATTCGCCGCGCAGCGTGCGGTACACGTCGCGCCAGCGCGAGTAGTCGGCGCCCTGGTCCAGGCCGGCCGAGTCGAGCAGCACCAGGCCTTGCTGGTCGGTGATGGTGACGCGCATGTCCAGGCTGGTCTTGCGCGTGTCCCAGATCCAGACCTTGACGGTCTGGTTGGCATAGGCCTGCATGTGGTGCGCGAAGCGGCTGTCCGCGGGGCTTTGCTGCAGCACGCCGCTGGCCATGTCGTCGCTGGCCAGCGCGGCCAGGGCGTAGGCGGTTTCGACCAGCGTGTCCTCGGTCACCTTGCGCACGCTGGGCTTGACCTCGACCATGAAGACGCGCAGCACGAAGAATGCGGCCAGGCCGTTGATGACGAAAAAGGCGAAGAACAGCCGCAGTCCGAGGCGCATGGCGTGCGGCGGCGCGTCAGCCCGGCAGCGTCAGGCTGTAGCCCATGCCGCGGTGGGTGGTGATGAAGTCCTGCTGCGGCACCTGGGCACGCAGCTTGGCGCGCAGGGTCTTGACGTGGGTGTCCACGGTGCGGTCCGTGCTGTCGCTGTCCTGGCCCCAGATGCTGTCGAGCAGGAACTCGCGGCTCAGGATGCGTCCGGGGCGCTCCAGCAGGCAGCGCAGCAGCTGGTACTCGCGCCGCGTCAGCTCCAGGGGCACGCCCTGCATGCGCACGCGCTGGCCTTGCGTATCGATGCTGAACAGGGCATCTGCCGGCGGCGCTGTGCTGGATGTGGGCGCGGGCTGCAGGCGCTGCGCACGGCGCAGCAGGGCGCGGGTGCGGGCCACCAGCTCGCGCGGGCTGAAGGGCTTGGTCAGGTAGTCGTCGGCGCCCAGCTCCAGGCCCAGCACGCGGTCCATTTCCTCGCCGCGTGCGCTGAGCACCAGCAGCGGCACGGCGGCGCCGGCCTGGCGCAGTTCGCGGCACCAGTCCAGGCCGTTGCCATCGGGCAGGCCCACGTCCAGCAGCAGGGCATCGGGCGGCTGCGCCTGCCATTGCGCGCGTGCATCGGCCAGCTGCAGGCAGTGGCGCACGGCGATGCCGTCACGCTCCAGCGCATAGCAGACGGTGCGCGCGATGGCGGGATCGTCCTCCACCAGCAACACGCGCGGGGCGTTCGTCATCGGCATGCCTTGCATCGCAGTACTCCGGGAGCGGACCCTGGCGCTTCAGATGTCGTGCGCAAGCAGGTCGGCAGGCTTGGGGGTGGGCCGGCTGTCCAGCGAGCGGTGCCGGCACAGCGTGGGCCAGCGCGGGGCGAAGTGCCGCGCCAGTTCCTCGACCAGGAAGACCGAGCGGTGCTGGCCCCCCGTGCAGCCGATGGCCACGGTGACATAGCTGCGGTGGTTGCTGGCCATCATGTCCAGCCAGGACTCCAGGAACTGCTGGATGTCTCGGCGCATCTGGTCCACGCCGGGCTGCTGGCGCAGGAACTCGGCCACGGGCGCGTCCATGCCGGTCAGCGGGCGCAGCTGGGGTTCGTAGTGCGGGTTGGGCAGCATGCGCACATCGAACACATAGTCGGAATCCGAGGGCAGGCCGTGCTTGAAGCCGAAGGACTGGAAGACCAGCGTCATCTGGCCCACCGGGGCCGCAATCAGCTCCTTGATATAGCTTTGCAGCTGGGACGAGCGCAGGTGGCTGGTGTCGATGACATGCGATTTCTCGCGCAATTCGCCCAGCAGTTCGCGCTCGGTTTCTATGTCCTGCACCAGGGCGCGGCGGCCCTCGGCGACAGGCCCTTGCGACAGAGGATGGCGGCGCCGCGTTTCGGAGAAGCGCCGCACCAGGGTGCCCGTGGTGGCGTCCAGAAAGACCAGGTGGGGCACGACACCCTGGCGCTGCAGCCGCTCCAGCTGCCCGGGCAGGTGGGGCAATCCCCCGGCGCTGCGCGCATCCATGGCGATGGCCACCTTGTTGCTGTGGCGGCCGTGCTCCAGTTCGACGAAGGCGGACAGTAGCTCGGGAGGCAGGTTGTCCACGCAGTAGTAGCCGGCATCCTCCAGCGCATGCAGGGCGACGGATTTGCCCGATCCGGACATCCCGGTGATCAGCACGATCTCAAGCGACATGGCATCAGCCTCCATTGGTGTTGCGCGCGCCGTTGGCCGCACGGCCCGGCTTGGGCCGGGTACGCTGCGCGTCGGCCTGCGGCCGCTGCCGGCCGGGCCTGCGCGGCGCCGGGCGGGGCGGGGGTGCCTGGCGCGCCATGGCCAGCATTTCGCGGGCATGGGCCATCGTGGTTTCGGACTGGCGCTCGCCGCCCAGCATGCGGGCCAGCTCTGCCTCGCGCGCGGTGCTGTCCAGCGGCTGCACGGTGCTGAGCGTGCCCTGCCTTGCGCGCTGCTTGGCCACCAGATAGTGGTGGTCGGCACAGGCCGCGACCTGCGGCAGATGGGTGACGGACAGCACCTGGCGCGATCGGCCCAGCGCATGCATGAGGCGGCCCACGGTCTCGGCGACGGCGCCGCCCACGCCCGAGTCCACCTCGTCGAAGATCAGCGTGCCGGCCTCGCCCAGCTCGCTGGTGGTCACGGCAATGGCCAGCGAAATGCGCGACAGCTCGCCGCCCGACGCCACCTTGGCAATCGGCTTGGGGCTGGCTCCAGGATGGCCGGCGACCAGGAAGGCCACGCTGTCCACGCCAAAGGCACCGGGAGAATCGGCTGTGGACAGGGCGGCCTCGAACAGGCCGCCTTCCATGCCCAGGCCCTGCATGGCCTGGGTGATGGCGCGCGACAGGCGCGGCGCAGCCAGGGCGCGTTGCTGCGACAGCACCCGGGCGCTGGCCTGGTAGTGCTGCTGCGCGGATTGCTCTGCAGCGTGCAGGGCCTCTATGTCCACGGCGGCATCCAGCTGCTGCAGCTCCTGGCGCCAGCCGGCCAGCAGTGCCGGCAGCTCATCGGGCGTGCGGCGGTAGCGGCGCGCCAGCTGCATCCACAGCGACAGGCGTGCATCCAGCTCGGCCAGGCGTTCGGGGTCCAGGTCGGCGCGGCGCAGATAGGCCTGCAGCGAATGGCGCGCATCCTGCACCTGGGCCGTGCACGAGGCCAGCACGTCGGCGATGTTCTGGAACTCGGGCTCCAGGTGTTCCTGGTTCTGTATCAGATGGCTGGCGCGGCCCAGCGGAGTGATCACGCCGGCCTCGTCGTCCTCCAGCATCTGCAGCGTGGTCTGGGCGGTGTCTATCAGGGTCTGGGCATGCGACAGGCGCGTGTGCTGGGCATTGAGCTCGTCCCACTCGTCGGCCTGCGGGGCCAGCTTGTCGAGTTCGGTGATCTGCCACTGCAGCCGTTCGCGTTCGCGCTGCAGGCTGTCCTGGGCGGATTGCGCATGCTGCAGGGCTTGTCGTGCCTGGCTCCAGCGGCTCCAGCAGGCCTGGACCTCGCGGCTGTCTATGCCCGCATAGGCGTCCAGCAGCGCGCGTGCTGCGTCGGGCCGCGTGAGGCTTTGCCAGGCATGCTGGCCGTGGATGTCGATCAGCTGCTCGCCCAGTGCGCGCAGCTGCGTGGCCGTGGCCGGTGTGCCGTTGATCCAGGCGCGGCTGCGGCCCTGGGTGTCCACTGTGCGCCGCAGCAGCAGGCTGTTGTCCTCGCAGGCCAGGCCTGCCGCCTCCAGCCAGGGGCGCAGCCGCGCGCAGCCGTCGAACTCCACGCAGATATCGGCCTGGGGGCAGCCTTCGCGCACCACGTCGGCGTCGGCGCGGGCGCCCAGGGCCAGCTGCAATGCATCGATCAGGATGGATTTGCCGGCGCCGGTCTCGCCCGTCAGCACGGTGAAGCCCGCATGCCAGTCCAGATCCAGGGCCTGCACGATCACGAAGTCGCGCAGCACGATGCGCTTGAGCGCCATGGTCAGGCGCCTCCCTCGTTCCAGCCCAGTTTCTTGCGCAGCGTGGCGAAGTAGTTCCAGCCCTTGGGGTGCAGAAAGCGCACGCTGTGGTGGGCGCGGCTCACGAGGATGCGGTCGCCGTGCTGCAGCGAGGCCAGCGACTGCATGTCGAAATTGGCGCTGACATCGCGCCCGGCCACGACTTCGATCGTGACCTCGTTGGCATCGGACAGCACGATGGGGCGATTGGACAGGTTGTGCGGCGCAATGGGTGCCATCACCCAGGCGGGGATGGACGGATGCATCATCGGCCCGCCGGCGGACAGCGCATAGGCCGTGGAGCCCGTGGGCGTGGCCACGATCAGGCCGTCGGCGCGCTGGTTGGAGACAAAGCGGCCGCCGACCTCGATGCGCAACTCCACCATGCCGGAGGTGCCGCCGCGGTTGACCACCACGTCGTTCATGGCCAGGGCCTCGAACACGCATTCGCCCTCGCGGATCACGCGGGCGCACATCAGGGGACGCAGGTCCTCTTCGTACTCGCCCTGCAGCATGGGGGTGAGCGTGGCCTCGAAGTCCTCCAGCGCGATGTCGGTGACAAAGCCCAGGCGGCCCTGGTTCACCCCGATCAGGGGCGTTCCGTATTGCGCCAGGTGCCGGCTCACGCCGAGCATGGTGCCGTCGCCGCCGACGACCAGGCCCAGGTCGCAATGCCTGCCCAGGCCATCGACATCGAGGGTGGGGTAGTCTGTGAGCCCTGCGTGCAGGGCCGATTGGGTATCAAGCACGACTTCGCAGCCCTGGCGCCTGAGGAAGTCCGCAATGCGCTCGAGCGCGTTGCTGGCATTCTCGGACGGGGCGCTTGCGCTGGGAGCGTGGTACTTCCCGATCAAGGCAACGTGGCGAAACGTGGACGTCATTTCTGGAAATTACATCATTAAAATCATCACATGCTCGACGAACGTGCCAAGTTGTTGCTCAAAGCGCTGATCGAGCGTTACATCGCTGACGGCCAGCCTGTGGGCTCGCGGACCCTGTCGCGTGCGTCGGGGCTTGAATTGTCGCCTGCCACGATACGCAATGTGATGGCTGACCTCGAAGACCTGGGGTTGATCATCAGTCCGCACACCTCGGCCGGCCGCATTCCGACCGCCCGGGGCTACCGGCTGTTCGTGGACACCATGCTCACGGCGGACCGTGCAGATATCGTGACGCCCGAGCTCGTGCCCGAGCAGCCGCAGAAAGTCATCGCCAACGCCGCCAACCTGCTGTCCAGCCTTTCCCAGTTCGTGGGCGTGGTGCTGGTGCCGCGCCGCACCTCGGTGTTCAAGCACATCGAATTCGTGCGACTGTCGGAGCGGCGCTTTCTGGTCATCATCGTCTCGCCCGACGGTGACGTGCAAAACCGCGTCATCTTCACCGACGTGGATTACTCGGCCTCTCAGCTGATCGAGGCATCGAACTTTCTCAACAGCCACTACGCAGGCCTGGCCATGGAAGAGGTGCGCGAGCGCCTCAAGGGCGAGGTCGAGCTTTTGCGCGGCGAGGTGGCCACCCTCATGCAGGCAGCCGTCAACGTGGGCACGGAGGCCATGACCAGTGCCCAGGAGGACGTGGTCATCGCGGGCGAGCGCAACCTGCTGTCGGTCAGCGATTTCTCCAGCGACATGGGCAATCTGCGCCGCGCCTTCGACCTGTTCGAGCAAAAGACCCAGATCCTCAGGCTGCTGGATTTCTCCAGCCAGGCTGAAGGTGTGCGCATCTACATCGGGGGCGAAAGCCAGGTCGTGCCCTTCGAGGAGCTGTCCGTGGTCAGCGCGCCCTACGAGCTCGACGGCAAGGTGGTGGGCACGCTGGGCGTGATCGGCCCCACCCGCATGCACTACGACCGCATGATCCAGATCGTGGACATCACCTCCAAGCTGGTCAGCAACGCGCTGAGCCACAAGCGCTGAGCCGCGCAGGTTAGGATCTACAATAGCCGTTTGCCATGGCGTGCATCCGCGCTGCCTTGGTGAATCAGGGGCCTTAGCTCATGCTTGGTTAGAGCAGCGGACTCATAATCCGTTGGTGCCCAGTTCGACTCTGGGAGGCCCTACCATCCATTGGTATGAAAAAGCCTGCCGCCTTTCCGGGCGGCAGGCTTTTTTGCTGGGAGCGACGCTGCCGGCTGGCATGGCTGCGCCCGGCTGCCGTTGAATGCGACTTCCAGGTTTTTTGCAGAAATATGGCGCTTTTGCCTGGAAGCTCCAAAACCCGCTGCTACAATGCGAAGCGTTGCGGCTGTAGCTCAGCTGGATAGAGTACTTGGCTACGAACCAAGGGGTCGTGGGTTCGATTCCTGCCAGCCGCACCAAAAAACGCAAAGCCCTGAAGTTGAAAGACTTCAGGGCTTTTTCGTTTTCACGGGCCATCCGCTGGGATCCGCTGGGATGACACCCCCGGTCAGGCTTGCTGCGCCTTCGGCAGCACGATGCTGAAGGTGCTTCCCTGGCCTGGCGCGCTTTCTATCTGCAGCTGCCCGCCATGGCGTGCAGCCACGGTGCGGACAAAGGCCAGCCCAAGGCCTGCGCCGTCCAGGTGCTGATGGTGGTCCAGGCGCTCGAAGGGCTGGCTCAGGCGGGCGACGGCCTGCGCATCCATGCCGGGTCCGTGGTCCCGGATGGCGATGCGGCAATGGCCGGCGTCCTGCAGCAGCAGGCATTGCACCGTGGCGCCGCTTGCCGGTTGCCCGTGCGCTCCGTACTTGATGGCGTTGCCGATCAGGTTGACGGCTGCGCGGTGGAGCATGCCCGGGTCGCCCAGCACGGGGCATTCCTGCTCGGGCAGGCTGAATTCCAGCTGCACATGGGCGGCGCTGGCCTGGGCCCAGCAGCTTTCCACGGCCTGGTCCAGCACCAGGCCCAGGTCCAGCTGCTGCTGGCGCAGCGCCTGCTGCTGGGCACGAGCCAGGTGCACGAAATCGTCGGCCAGCTGCAGGGAGGCCTGGGCATAGCCTTCGATGCGCGGGAGCAGCATGCCCAGGTCGGGCGCTTGTACGGAACCACGCTGCATCTCCAGCAAGGTGATGATGGATGCCACGGGCGCCCGGATGTCGTGCGAGATGAACTGCATGGCCTGGTCGCGCTGGGCCTGGGCGCTGCGCAGATCGCTGATATCGACCAGGGTGATCAGCCAGCCTGCGGTGGGCGGAGCCTCGAAGGCCTGGACCAGCAGCATCAGGCTGCGGCCGCGACCGTCGCGCCCCTCGCTGCTGAGCGGCAGGCCGCCGGCGGCAAGCGCCCTGGCCGTGAGCAGCGGGCTGCCGGCTTGCGGGCCGGGCGCCGTGTCCAACGCCTGCAGGCCATCGAGCAGCCTGGGAAGGGAGTCGCCAGCGCGCAGGTCGTGATCCAGGCTGCGCGCATAGGCATGGGCCGCGGCATTGGCCAGCAGCACATGGCCCTGGCGGTCGCAGACAAAGGTGGGCGAGGGCAGCTGGCGCAGGCTTTCGCTGACGAAATGGTGCAGGGCGCGCAGTTGCCGCGAAGCCTGCTCGACGGCGGCAATGCGCTGGTCCAGCAGGTCGCCGCCCAGGCGCAGCGCGGTGGGCAGGCCCTGGCCCTGCAGGTCTCGCAGTTCCAGCGCCAGAAAGCGGGCGGCGGCGCGCAGGCGCAGCCAGCTCCACAGCGGATAGGCCAGGGCCAGGCCCAGCAGGGCTGCGGCAGGGGCCGTCTGCACCTGCCAGATGCGTGGTGCCAGCCCGGCCAGCGACAGGCAGGCCAGGGCCAGCAGCGCGCAGGCCAGCATGCCGCCCGAAGGGCCCAGCCAGGCCAGGGCCAGCAGGGCCAGCAGCACGGCTGCGGTGTTGAGCGCACGGTCCAGCCCCGCCGAAGCGCGGTGTACGTGCGAGCCCTGCAGGCTGCCGTTGAGCACATGGGCCAGCATTTCCACGCTGGAGATGGGGCGCGCGCTGGCACCCAGCGGTGCGGTGAACTGCGCTCCCAGTCCGGCGGCCGTCGTTCCTATGAGCACGTATTTGCCGCGAAATGCCGCAGCAGGAATGCGGCCGCGCAGCACGTCGATGTACGAATAGGTGGTGAAGGGCGAGCGGTCACGCGCGCCCTGCTCGGGCCTGGCCTGTGCGAAGGCAATGATCTCCCGCTGGCGGCGCTGCCATGCGGGTGTGCCGGGGTCCAGCGGCGGCACGGGTTCGGGGCGGGCGCATGCGCGGCCGTGCTGGCCCACGCAGTGCAGGGCCAGCGCCATGTGCCACCAGGGCTGCTGCGCGCTGCCTTCAATGGCATGGAAGCTGCGCACGGCGCCGTCGGAATCCACGGGCAGCTGGGTGTGGCCCAGCGCTGCCGCAGCCTGTGCAAAGGCCGGCAGCGGATCCGTGCCCGGCGCCACGGGCAAGGCGGTGCGGCCGCTGCGCTGCAGGACGCGCGCCAGCAGCAGGTCATCGCCTGGATAGTCCAGATCTTCTTCGCTGAGCATCACGTCCAGGCCGATGGCGCGCGGCGGGGCCTGGCTGATGCGCTCCAGCAGGCCCGCGTGCAGGGCACGCCGCCAGGGCCAGCGGCCTATGGCGTCGATGCTGGCATCGTCGATGGCCACGATGACGATGTCCTGAGATGCCTTGGGGCGGTGCAGCCAGCTGGCCGTGTCCTGCACCAGTCCGTTGATGCGCTCCAACTGCCCGTCACCGCTGAGCCAGAACACCAGGGACAGCAGTCCCGCCGCCAGCAGCAGCCAGTCCCGCCGCAGCCCCCGGCCACGCGCGGGCGCCGGCTGCACCTGCTGCGCCGGCGTGGCGGGACTGTCAGGCGAAGGCGGCAGGGTGGACAAGCGCGGTCAAGGATTGAACGGGTGCGGTTACTGGCGCTGCAGGCGCTCTCCGCTGCCCGATTGCATCATCTCGCCGCTGGCATCGACGATCCAGCTGCCGGTGCGGAACTGGCGTGCGGCCGAGAAATCGCTGCGCAGGCCGTTGGCGTCCTCGATCTGCAGCCGCAGGTAGTAGCTGCCTGCGGGCAGGTCCTCGGTGCTCCATTGCGGCTGGTCGGTCCAGAGGTCAACCAGCGGCGCGGTGAACTCCTGGTCGCGCGCCACCATCACGTGGTAGCGCTGGCCGGGCTCGCCACTCCAGCGGATCTGGCGGCTGCCCTCGGCGGGGCCGTCGCCCATCTGCAGCGCGCTGGCCGAGGGCTGGGGCGGCACGGCCGCCAGCTGCATGGCCTGGGCTGCGGCGAACGGGCCCTGGTCGGGCTTGCCGTCGGCCAGCGTGCGGATGCTGGCGGCGCGCCAAAGATAGCGGCCGGCCGGCAGCCGGGCCAGCGCGGCTGCGGGCAATGTGCAGTCGTTCAGGTCGCGCGCGTCGATGGCAGGTTCGGCAAAGCCGGCCTGGGCATCGGCAGAAACGACCTGGATGCGGTAGCGCACGGCGCCCACCACCTTGGTGCACTGCAGGCCGGCGCGGCCCAGGCCCACGGTGGCGTCGGCCTGCGGTGATTCGTACAGCGGCGGCACGGGATGGGCCTTGACGCGCAGGGCGCGCCGGCTGGCTGCACCCGGAATGCCCTGGGCGTCGATGCCGCGCAGGGACAGTACATAGTCGCCATCGTCCACGCCTGCCAGGCGCAGCGGTGAGGCCGTGGCCTGGAAGCTGGCGCTGCGCAGCACCTGGGTCATGTCCGCGTCGCGCGACAGCTGCAGCTGGTAACGCACGGCGCCGGGCAAGGCCGGCAGGGGCAGGCTGATCCAGTTGGCGTCTTCCGCCAAGGCGGGCCAGGCGGTGATGTCGGGCGCACCCAGCATGGGGCGGGGTTGGCCGACGCGGCCGTCTGCCGCCACGGCCACGCCCTGGCCGGGGTGCAGCAGCGCATCGCCGGAAGGTGCGCCAGAGGCGTCCGAGCCCACGGCGACCGTGCCTTCATCGACGGCGGCCGCTGTCCTGCCTGCTGCATCGGTCTGCACCAGGAAACGCGTGCCCCGCACGCTGGTCGATGCCGCAGGCGTGCGCACTTCGAAGCGGCGCTGGGCATTGCCCTGCTCGGGGGGGACCGAGGCCTCCACGCTGCCTTCTCGCAGGTCGATCACGGACTGCAGGCTGCCGGCCCGGCCCTTGCGGCGCATCTGGCGCAGCAGGACATCGGACTGCGACTGCACGCGCACCAAAGAGCCATCGGCCAGGCGCACGGCCACAAAGGCGTCCGGCGCAAGCTGCAGTCGATCGCCTTCCTGCAGCGTCTGTCCCTTGCGCAGGACCTGGCCTGCGTCTTCGGCCGAGCCGCTTTGCGTGTCGGCCAGATGGTCGAGCGCGCGTGTGCTGCGCGCATCGCCCTGCACGAATTCCACGGAGGCCACGGCGGCGCGCAGCAGGCGCACGGGAATCTCCAGCACGGAGCCGGGCCGCAGACGGTACGGGTTGGCCACGCCGTTGTGCTGCTGCAGCTGGGTCCACTGGCGTGCATCGCCCAGGTAGCGGCTGGCCAGCTGTTCCAGGGTGTCGCCTGTGGCCACGCGGTGGGCGAGCATGTCGCCGCCGCTGGCGGCGGGTTTGATCTGGGCCTGTGTGGCGGCAGCGCCCAGCAGGGCCAGGCTTGCCAGCAGGCAGGCCCGCGCGACGGGCCCGCGCAGGCTGGCGGCGAGCAAGAGTCTGTTCATGGTGTTTGAGGTGCCGCCTGCAATGCCTCGTCAGGCACGTCCAGGCGGTAGCCGTAGCCGTACACGGCGCTGATGGCGTAGGGCTGACCGGCGCGCAGGTTCAGCAGCGCGCGAAGGCGCGAGATATGTGTGTCCAGCGAGCGTGACTGCACTTCGGCGTTGTGGCCCCACACGGCTTCGCGCAGGTGTTCGCGCGACAGCAGGCGGCCCTGGTTCTGGAACAGCGTCAGGGCCAGCGTGTATTCGCGGTGCGTCACCTCGATGGGCTGGCCATTCATTTCCAGGCTGTTGGTGGTGGTGAGGAACCGGAAGGGGCCGAACTCCAGCACGCTTTGCGTGTTCACCGGATAGGCGCGGCGCAGCAGGGCGGCCATGCGCGCGCGCAGCTCGCCGTGGCGCACGGGCTTGACCATGAAATCGTCTGCGCCGCAGGACAGGCCTTCGACGATGTCGGCCTCTTCGCTGCGGTGGGTGATGATGAGGATGGGCAGCTCGCGGCTCACATGTCCGCGCGTCCACCGCACCAGGTCCGTTCCTTCCATGTCCGGAAGGTGCCAGTCCACGATCAGAAGGTCGAAGCTCTCGCGGCGCAGTTCCAACTGCAGGGCCGAGCCCGTCTGGTAGGTGTGGCAGCTGTGGCCCGTCTCCAGCGCAACCTGACGCAGCATCTCCAGTTGCAGCGGATCATCGTCCAGAGCAGCGATACGCATCCCAATGTCCTTTCACGCAAGCGCCAGAATCCCGGGCGCAGGGCTTGCGGGCAAGACTGCCCGCAAATATGCGGTTTCTCAAGCGAAGCTTACCCTTACTCCGAAGCATCGCGCAGTTGCTGCAGGGCGGCCAGCACCAACTGCGCGTCGGCGGGCTGCAGCCGGGACTGCAGTGCGGACAGGGCCGCCTCGCCTTCCCTTTGCAGTTGGCCGATGGCCTGGCCGGCTTCCTTGGGGGCGTCGAAGCCCAGGCTTTGCAGCAGCAGCTGGCCGTCGGCAGCCACGAGCTTGAAGTAGAACTTGCCGTCGGCTTCGCGGTATTGCTTGAACTGGGGCAGGGCCTGCTTCGCGGCCTTGGCCTTGGCGGCCACGGGGGCCTGGGCCAGGCTGCGCAGGCCGACGGCCGAGCGCAGTTCGCGGATCAGGGGCAGGGTCTCGCGGCGGGCCTTGGTGGCGCCGGCCTGCAGGATGTCCTCCAGTTCGCCTGGATGGGCCACCAGGTGCTCGTAGCGTTCGCGCATGGGGGCCAGCTCGCGGTCGATGCGCTCGAACAGCTGCTGCTTGGCGTCGCCCCAGGCAATGCCTTCGGCGTACTGGCGGCGCAGCGCCTCGGTTTCTTCCTCGCTGGCAAAGCCCTGGTAGATCTGGAACAGGGCCGAGCCCTCGACTTCCTTGGGCTCGCCGGGCGTGCGCGAATCGGTGGTGATGCTGCCGATGAGCTTGCGCAGCTGCTCGCGCGTGGAGAACAGCGGGATGGTGTTGTTGTAGCTCTTGCTCATCTTGCGGCCGTCCAGGCCGGGCAGCGTGGCCACGTTGTCCTCGACCTGTGCCTCGGGCAGCGTGAAGAACTCGCCGCCATAGATGTGGTTGAAGCTGGAGGCCATGTCGCGCGCCATCTCGATGTGCTGGACCTGGTCGCGGCCCACGGGCACCTTGTGGGCGTTGAAGGCCAGGATGTCGGCAGCCATCAGCACGGGGTACATGAACAGGCCGGCAGTCACGCCGTCATCGGTCTCGGCGCCGTCCGCGTGGTTCTTGTCCACGGCCGCCTTGTAGGCGTGGGCGCGGTTGAGCAGGCCCTTGCCGGTCACGCAGGTCAGCAGCCAGCACAGCTCGGGGATCTCGGGGATGTCGGACTGGCGGTAGAAGGTCACATGCTCGGGGTCCAGCCCCGCCGCCAGCCAGCTGGCCGCGATCTCGATGGTGGAGCGCTGCACGCGCGCCGGGTCCTGGCACTTGATCAGTGCGTGGTAGTCGGCCAGGAAGTAGAAGTTCTCCACCTCGCGCGAGCGGCTGGCCGCGATGGCCGGGCGCAGCATGCCGGCATAGTTGCCGAGGTGCGGGGTTCCGCTGGGAGTGATGCCGGTGAGGAAACGGATGGTGCTCATGACGGGAGACTGCGACAGGCAATAGAGAGAAAAGAAGGGAATCTGACGGGCAGGCTGGGCGGGTCTGCCGCGCGTTCAGCGCAGCAGCGCGATCAGCGGCGTCAACGCGAGATCGATCACGGCATAGCCGAGATCCATCAGCGGCCGCAGCCACAGGCTGCCGACCACGCCGGCGATGACCAGTCCCATGACGATGAAGAATCCCCAGGGTTCGATCCGCGCCACCCATTGCGCCTGGCGCCAGGGCAGCAGGCCGACGAGGATGCGCCCGCCGTCCAGCGGCGGCAGCGGGAAGAGGTTGAAGGCCCACATCACCAGATTGACCAGGATGCCGGCGCGGCACATTTCAATGAAGAAGCGCTCGCCCACTCCCGATCCGACCAGAACCACGAGCAGCACGCCCCACATCAGCGCCTGCACGAAATTGGAGGCCGGGCCCGCCAGGGCCACCCAGATCATGTCGCGCTTGGGGTTGCGCAACTGGTCGAAGCGCACGGGCACGGGCTTGGCATAGCCGAACAGGAAGGCGCCCGAGGTGGCGAAATACAGCAGCAGCGGCATCAGGATGGTGCCGATGGGGTCGATGTGCTTGATGGGGTTGAGCGTGATGCGTCCCATCATGGCGGCCGTGTTGTCGCCGAAGTGGCGTGCGGCATAGCCGTGGGCAGCCTCGTGCACCGTGATCGCGAAGAGCACGGGCAGGGCATAGATGAGTACGGTCTGGATGAGGTTGGAGATGTCCACGGCGGGCATTGTCTCAGACGGCGGCCACCCTTGCCGCTGGGCACCGCCAGAGCCCGTGCGCAGCGCTGCGGCCGACCGGATATGGTGGTTTCCCGCGGATTGGCAACAGCCGCCTCTGTGTTGCAAAATGAAACAGCAATGCGATGGGCGAATCAACAGGTTTTTCACCAAGGCCCTCGGGCCATATGGACAAGAGGTGGCACGTGGGCGTACTGGGCTTGGGCAGGCTGCCGATAGGCTGGCGGCTGGTGATTGCGTTCGGCGGTATCAATCTGCTGGTGTTCACGATGATGGCGGTCACGGTGCTCTCGCTGGGGCAGGCCGAGCAGGCGCTGGCGGCCGGCGGGGCGACCACGGTGGCCGAGCAGGCGCTGGTGCACACGCGCTGGTGGGTGCTGGGCCTGGGGGCGGCCGTCTGCACACTGGCCCTGGTGGCCTGGTTCAGCCTGCGGCGCGGCATCGTGCAGCCGCTGGGCCAGGCCATCCTGATTGCCGAAACGGTGGCCGCCGGCGACCTGAGTCAGGAGTTTTCGACCGAGCTGCAGGGCGACTTCGGCCGCCTGCTGGGCGCGCTGGGCACCATGGAAGACACGCTGACCGAGCTGGTCGGCCGCATCAAGCAGTCCACGGATTCCATCGGCCTGTCGGCCGGTGAGATCGACGCCGGCAACACCGACCTGTCGCGCCGCACCGAGGCCCAGGTCTCGGCGCTGGCCCAGACGGCGGCCAGCATGGAGCAACTCACGGCCACCGTGCGCCAGAACGCGGAGCGCGCGCATTCGGCCAGCGGCCTGGCCGTCGATGCATCGTCCACGGCCAGGCGCGGGGGGGCCGTGGTGGGCGAGGTGGTGCAGACCATGGAGGCCATCAGCGGCAGCTCGCGCAAGATCGTGGACATCATCCAGGTCATCGAAGGCATTGCCTTCCAGACCAATATCCTTGCGCTGAACGCGGCCGTGGAGGCGGCACGCGCGGGCGAACAGGGCCGGGGCTTCGCCGTGGTGGCCAGCGAGGTGCGCAGCCTGGCCGGCCGTTCGGCCGAGGCTGCCAAGCAGATCAAGGAACTGATCACCACCAGCGTGCGCCAGGTGGAAAGCGGCGCGGGCCTGGTCAACCAGGCGGGCGCCACCATGCAGGAGATTGTCGGCGCCGTGGGCCAGGTCTCGGGCCTGCTCGGCGAAATGTCGCAGGCCCTGCGCGAGCAAAGCGAAGGCATTGCCCAGGTCAACGCCGCCGTGGGCCACATGGACAGCGCCACCCAGGAGAACGCTGCCCTGGTGCATCAGGCCTCGCGTGCGGCCTCGGCGCTGAGCGAGCGCGCCCAGGAGCTGGAGCAGGCCGTGGGCGCCTTCAAGCTCGATGACGAGCCGCAGGACGCTGGCGTGCGGGTGCAGCGGCAGATGCCGTCGATGGCTCCCGCCGCAGCCTTGTCCGCCGCTGTGACGAGGCCGTTGCAGCGCGTGCCGGCTGCTGCACCCCGGCCCCTGGAGTGGGCGCAGCACTGAACGCCTTTCAGGATCAAGCTGCAAAAACAGACGCCGGGCATGCCCGGCGTTGATGCTTGTGCGGGGGGTGGGGTGATTCAGGTCATTTCCAGGCCCAGGGCCTCCAGGCTGCCCCGGCCTTGCCGCACCACGGTGGGCGGATTGCCCAGGGCCATGGGCACCAGGTCGATCACCGTGGTCGGCTCCGAGGGGCAGGCACCTGCATCGACGATGGCATCGAGCTCGTGGGGAAAGCGCTCCAGGATGGCATCCGCGTCATGCAGGGCCTCGGTCTCTCCGGGCGGGATCAGCGTGGTGGCGATCAGCGGCTCGCCCAGCTGCTCCAGCAGCAGCTGCGTGCCCTTGCGGTCCGGCACGCGCAGGCCGATGGTCTTGCGCGACGGATGGCTCAGGCGCTTGGGCACTTCCTTGGAGGCTTCCAGGATGAAGGTGTAGGGGCCCGGCGTGGCCAGCTTCAACAGCCGGTACTGGCGGTTGTCCACGCGCGCATGGCTGGACAGCTCCGACAGGTCGCGGCACAGCAGCGTGAGGTGGTGCTTGTCGTTGATCTGGCGGATGCGGCGCAGCCGCTCCACCGCAGGGCGGTCGTCCAGATGGCAGACCAGTGCATAGCTGGAGTCCGTGGGAATGGCCAGGATGGCGCCCTGGCGCAGCATGTCGGCGGCCTGCTTGATGAGACGGGGCTGGGGATTGTCGGGGTGGGCTTCGAAGCGTAGGACCATGGTGTGCGTTGTTTGCGGGAAGGGCTCAGGCCGGCTGAATGCGCTCGCCCAGCAGTTCCCATACCGGCGTCAGCTGGCCCGGCAGGTAGGGCAGGTCGCCCAGGTCGGTATGCGACTCCTCGGGGCTGTGGAAGTCGCTGCCGCGCGAGGCGGCCAGGCCGAACTCGCGGGCCATGTCGGCATAGACGGCGTACTCGCTGGGGCGGTGGCTGCCGGTGACGACCTCCACGCCCTGGCCCCCATGGGCCTTGAATTCGGAAAACAGCGCGTACTCCTCGTTGGCCGTCAGCGCATAGCGGGCCGGGTGGGCGATCACCGCCACGCCGCCGGCCTGCGTGATCCAGCGCACGGCGTCGGCCAGGCGCGCCCAGGTATGGGGCACGTAGCCGGGATGGCCTTCGGTCAGGTAGTGGCGGAACACCTCGCCGGTGTCGCGGCAGCGGCCGGATTCCACGAGAAAGCGCGCGAAATGCGTGCGCGAGATCAGCGCGGGATTGCCGGCAAAGCGCAGCGCGCCTTCGTAGCTGCCTTCAATGCCGGCCAGCTCCAGCTGGCGGGCCATCTCGCGGGCGCGGGGACCGCGTCCGTCGCGCGTGGCATGCAGGCCTTCGACCAGGGCCGGGTCGTCTGCGTCAAAGCCCAGGCCCACGATGTGCACCGTGGTGCCTGCAAAGCTCACCGAGATCTCTGCGCCCGTCAGGTAGTCCAGGCCGCAGGCGCGCGCTGCGGCGGCTGCGCGGTGCTGGCCGCCGACCTCGTCGTGGTCGGTCAGCGCCCACAGCTGCACGCCGCGGGCCGCGGCACGTTCGGCCAGTTGTTCAGGCGTCAGCGTTCCATCCGAGACCACGGAGTGGCTGTGCAGATCGGCATTCAGATAGGACTTGGGCACCGGCCCATTGTAGGTGTCGGTCCTTTTCCGAGCCTGGCGCTGCGGCTGGGGACTTCCCTGAGTGCGGGTTTACCGCCCTCAATAGTGACAGCGGCATGACGATGATCAGCCAGGCGCCGTCAAGGGTGGACAAGAATGATTGCCCGGAGCGAAGGTCGGCGGGGCGCCATGGCCAGGCTCCGGCATTGTTAGAAAAAAGATCGGTTTTTCCATGAATCTGAATCAAATCACCGTCGCCCAGAAACTCTGGGCCCTGGTGCTGGGACTGCTGGTGAGCATGCTGGCGGTCAACGGCGGCATCCTGTTCTATCTGCACGGAGTCAACGAGAAGATCAACACCGACGTGATGACCGCGCAGCGCGGCGCCACGCTGGCGCGCGAGTGGCGGCATCTGACCCAGATGAGCGTGGAGCGCTCCATCGTCGCGGCCATGTCACCCGACGAGACGCTGGCCGCGCAGCAGCGCGCGCTGATGAGCAAGGGCATAGAACGCATCAACGTGCTGCAAAAGCAGGTGGGCGAGCTGCAGCTCGATGCCAAGGGCAAACAGGCGCTGGAGGCCGTGGCGGCCGAGCGCCGGGAAACGCTCAAGGCCAACTCGGCGGCCCAGGATGCGCGCAAGGCCAGCGACTTCGCCTCCACCTTCGACATCGTGGAAAAGCAGCTGCGCCCGGCGGCCGAGCGCTACAACACGGCGCAGGAAGCCTTTGTGCAGCAGCAGGAGCGCCAAAGCGAGCTGGCGCGCGAGGAGGGCGTCGCCCACCGCACCCGGGCCTACTGGATCGGCGCCCTGGCCAGCGCGCTCATCGTGGCCCTGGGCCTGTTCATGGGCATGGCCATCATGCGTTCCATCACACGGCCGCTGGACCAGGCCGTGGCGCTGGCCGACGGCATTGCCGCAGGCGATCTCACGGGGTCGGTGCAAAGCAACCGGGGCGATGAGCTGGGCCATCTGCTGCAGGCGCTCAACGGCATGGCCCAGCGGCTGCGCGGCGTGGTGGGCGAGGTGCGTTCGGGCGTGGAGTCCGTGTCCACGGCTTCCAACCAGATCGCCAGCGGCAACCAGGACCTGTCCTCGCGTACCGAGCAGACGGCGGCGAATCTGGAGGAGACGGCGGCCAGCATGGAGGAGCTGACGGCCACCGTCACCCAGTCGGCCGATACGGCGCGCCAGGCCAACCAGCTGGCCGCCACGGCCGCGCAGGCGGCCGAGCAGGGTGGCGCCGTGGTGGCCCAGGTGGTCACCAGCATGCAGCAGATCACGGACAGCAGCCGCAAGATCGCCGACATCATCGGCGTGATCGACGGCATTGCCTTCCAGACCAACATCCTGGCGCTCAACGCCGCCGTGGAAGCGGCCCGCGCAGGCGAGCAGGGCCGGGGCTTTGCCGTGGTGGCCGGCGAGGTACGTTCGCTGGCGCAGCGCAGTGCCGAGGCCGCCAAGGAGATCAAGCTGCTGATCACCACCAGCGTGGACAACGTGCAGTCGGGCTCGCAGCAGGTGGAGCAGGCGGGGCGCTCCATGGAGGAAATCGTCTCCAGCGTGCGCCGCGTCAGCGACCTCATCGGCGAGATCACCGCCTCGTCCACCGAGCAGCGCGACGGCATTGGCCAGGTCAACCAGGCCGTGAGCCAGCTCGACCAGATGACGCAGCAGAATGCGGCCCTGGTCGAGGAATCCAGCGCGGCTGCGCTGGCCATGCAGGACCAGGCGCGGCGCCTGTCCGAGGTGGTGGCGGTGTTCAAGCTGGGGCAGGAAGGCAGTGCGCTGGCACCGGCCCGGGCGCAGGCGCCAGCCAGTTCAGCCGCCGTGGCGCGCCGACCGGCAGCAGCCCCTGCAGCGGCGGCGCGTCCCGCGCCCGCGGCACGCCCGGCTGCCGCCGTGCGCAATGCACCGGCGCGCCAGATCCAGCCGCCTGTGGCCAAGGCGCCCGCCCGGGCACCTGCCAAGGCCGGCGCGGACGACGACTGGGAGACCTTCTAGCGGGAGGAGCGGGGATGCAGGCCGGCGCGTGCATGTGCGCCGGCCTGCAGGCCTTCGTCAGTTGCGCTGTTTGCCGTAGTCGGGCGAGCGCGGGCCCGGCAGCAGTCCGCGCTGCGCCATGGGCGACAGCAGGCGCTGGTTGGCGATGGAGGCGATCTGCACGCTGCGGTCGTTCATGGTGTCCAGGATCTGGTTGAGCAGTGCCGTCACCAGAATGCCGACCAGTCCGCCGCCCGAGCTTTGGCCTTCGGCACTGGAGGCCGTGGCGCTGCCGTCCCACAGCTGTGTGCCGGTACGCAGGTCCACCAGTTTGGCGTCCAGCGTGACCACCGAGGCGCTGCTGATCACCGCATAGCTGGTGCCGTAGTTGCGGATGTTCAGGTACAGGGCCGCATCGGCGCCAAAGATTTCACGGAGCTTGGCCACGGGCAGTTCCTGCGCATCGTCGGCGCTGACGATGCCGTTCTGGCGGAACATTTCCTCGGTGACCGCCACGGGCAGGACGTAGTAGCCAGCCTCGGCCAGCGGCAGCGTGATCTGCGACAGCACGCCCGCCGGCGCATTCACTTCCGGCGACTGGTTCAGCGCGGGCATGACCAGGATGGATGCAGGCTTGGATGCCCGCAGTGCCGAATAGTCATAGGGCGCAGTGGTGGCGCACCCGGTCAGTGCGACGGTCATGGCCAGGGCCAGGGTCTTGATGTGTGTGCTCAGGCGCATCTCAATCCTTGCGGGCCGTGAAGGTTTGCAGCAGCGTGTCCATGAACTTGGCGGATTCGGGGAAATGCTGCTTTTCCTCTGCCAATTGCTGCACCGTCTTTTCGTTGTTGCCGGTCCGGGAATACAGCATGGCCATATGGGCGCGATAGCCGGGGGGCAAAGCCTTTCCCTCGGCCTGCACCTTCAGGCGGGTTTCTTCCAGCTTGAGCAATTGGTCCTCGGCGCCTGTGCTTCCGTCATCCTTGAGGTATTGATAGACCTGGGGCTGGTAATCGTTCCAGGCATACAGCGGCTGGCGCGGTGCGGCGCAGCCGGCCAACGAGGCGCAAATGGCCAGTGCAGCCAGGGTTGCGGCCGAATGGGGAATCTGCTTCATTGCGCGGGCTTCCATGCACCGCTGTCCATGCCGGCCGCCAGCTTGTCCACGGCTTCGCGGATGGCCAGATCCAGCACCTTGCCATTGAGTGTGGAGTCATAGCCGGCCGTGCTGCCGAATCCCACGATTTCGCGGTTCGACAGGCTGTATTCGCCTGCGCCCTGCACCGAATAGACGACTTCGGAGGTCTGCACCCGGACGATGTTCAGGCTGACCTTGGCATAGGCCACCTGCTCCTTGCCACGGCCGAGCACGCCGAAGAACTGGCGGTCCCCGACCACCTTGCGGCCGAACTCGCTCACGTCGCCGGTCACGACGTAGGTGGCGCCCTTGATCGCCTGCTCCTGCCGGTTGAAGCCCGCTTCCTGGCGGGTCTCGGACATGTTGTCGCGGTCCAGCACGCTGAATCGGCCGCTTTGCTGCAGGTGGGTTACCAAGATGGTTCTGGCCTGGCCACCGAGGCGGTCGACTCCGTCCGAGAAAATGCCGCGCTGGAAGCTGGAGCGGTTGTCGAACTTGCCCACGGAAATGGGGCTGCGCGGGCCTTGATAGGCGCTGTATGCAGAAGCGGGTTTGGCCGTTTCAAGCGTGCGCGATTGCTCGGTGGTGGCGCAGCCGGAAAGGCCGGCGGCCAGGGTGATGGCAATGGCCGTGCAAGGCCACAGGCGAGAAGTCATGAGTTTTTCCCCGGTTTTCTTGGAATGAATTTGCAATAAATTGTTGCAAAAAACCGGGGATATTAACCGAGCGGCGCCGTGAAGGGCCGGTGGAATCTCTAGGAAACGTCCGAATGAACGCCCTCGATCAGGAATTGCACCTTGCGCTCTCCGCGCCATTCATTGATGTCCATGCGAAATGCAATGCAGGCCGATGACGGCAGCGGGTCGGTATGGCCGAACCAGATGCCGTCCACGGTTTCGCCCTGATGGCGCAATTGCAGTTTCAGGTGCTTTTCCCCGACCAGGCGCTGTGACAGCACTTCCAGCTGTTCACTGAAGGTGGGAGGCGCAAAGCCCTGGCCCCAGACCGCGAGATTGAGCTGCTCGACCATTTCCGGCTTGCGGAAATCCGGGTCCAGAGGCCCGTCGGTTTCTATGCGCCGCGTCAGCGTGGCCGCGTCCAGCCATTCCTGGGCCACCTGGGCCAGGGCCTTCTCGAACACGGCGAATCCGGCTTCGGCAATGGTGCAGCCGGCCGCCATGGCGTGGCCGCC
Organism: Delftia sp.; assembly: GCF_059499305.1. Lineage (NCBI taxonomy): Bacteria > Pseudomonadati > Pseudomonadota > Betaproteobacteria > Burkholderiales > Comamonadaceae > Delftia > Delftia sp. The sequence goes on along the minus strand of NZ_JCABYI010000024.1, from coordinate 159,760 downwards.
GAAGCGCAGCAGCAGGCCAGGGTGGCGCTTGGATACCAGGTCCAGCGCGTCGCGCAGGTGAAAGCCGGGAATGGAGCGGCCCGAGCCCTTGAGTTCATGCTCGTGCCCCGGCGCGCCGCTGGCTGCGAAGACGAAGCTGGGCCGGTGCATGCGGTCCTTGATGCGCGAGGCCACGATGCCGACCACGCCTTCGTGGAAATCGGGGTCGAACACGCTGATGGCGGCCGGGGGCGTCATGCCGTCCGTGCACAGGCCCTCGGCCATGAGCAGGGCCTGCTCGCGCATGCCGCCTTCCAGCTCGCGGCGCTCGCGGTTGATGGCGTCCAGCATCTGGGCCAGGTTGGCGGCGCGGCCTGCGTCGTCCGTGGTCAGGCACTCGATGCCGATGGTCATGTCGGACAGCCGGCCGGCCGCATTGATGCGCGGACCCAGCGCGAAGCCGAAGTCGAAGGTGGTGGCCGCAAAGGCCTTGCGGCCGGCCGCGTCGAACAAGGCCTGCAGGCCCGGCTGCATCTGGCCCCGGCGTATCTGCTTGAGGCCCAGGGCGACCAGGCGGCGGTTGTTGGCGTCCAGCCGGACCACGTCGGCCACCGTGCCCAGGGCGACCAGGGGCAGCAGGGCCTCCAGCCGGGGTTGGCTGGCCTTGTCGAAGCGGCCGCGCGCGCGCAGTTCGGCTCGCAGGGCCAGCAGCACGTAGAACATCACGCCGACACCGGCCATGGACTTGCTCTCGAAGCTGCAGCCGGGCTGGTTGGGGTTGACGATGGCGTCGGCCAGCGGCAGGTGGTTGCCGGGCAGGTGGTGGTCGGTGACGACCACCTGCAGGCCCAGGGACTTGGCCTCGGCCACGCCTTCGACGCTGGCAATGCCGTTGTCCACGGTGACCATCACGTCGGCGCCGGTTTCCTTGACACGGCGCGCGATGGGGGGCGTCAGGCCGTAGCCGTCCACCACGCGGTCGGGCACCAGGTAGCTGACCTCGGTCGCGCCCAGCATGCGCAGGCCGCGCCAGCCCACGGCGCAGGCGGTGGCGCCGTCGCAGTCGTAGTCGGCCACGATGCACAGGCGCAGGCCGCGTTCTATGGCATCGGCCAGCAGCCGCACGGCGGCCTCCATGCCCAGCAGGCCCGAGGGGGCCAGCAGGCGCGCGGGCGTGTTGTCCAGTTCGTCGGCGGAGCACACGCCGCGTGCGGCGTAGAGCTGGGCCAGCAGCGGGTGGACACCGGCCTGGCGCAGTGCCCAGGCCTGCTGCGCAGGGATCTCGCGGGGAATGATTTTCATGGGCAGTGTGTCAGAGCATGCGGCCCAGATCGGGCAGGGCGCGGGGGCCGAAAAGGCCCGCCAGCCTGTCCAGCCAGCGCGGCGGGCGGCTGCTCCATGCGATGGCATGGCGTTCGCCGCACAGCGTCAGCGTGAGCGGGTGGCCTGCGCGCACGCGCTCCAGCAGGCGGGCGATGAGCCCGGCGTCCAGCGCCTTCCAGGCCTCGCGCCACGCAGCGGGGTTGCCCTGCAGGGCTGCGGCGTGAAGGTCGTCCAGGCATTGCACGGCGGCCTTGGCGCCGGTGGCCGTGCCGGGCTGCAGGCGCCCGGCGCCGTGGACCCAGAAGGCGTTGATGGGCACCTGGCCGCGGGCGGCGCGGGCGTCGTTGAAGACATGGGTGTAGAGCAGCATCTGCACCTCGCTTTGCAGGCGGTGCAGGGCGCGTGCCTGCTGCGCGTCGGGCAGCCAGGGCCGCACGTCGCGGCCGATGACGCGGTCCATGGAGGCCGTGGCCAGGTCATCGAACAGCGCACCGCGCGCCAGCCAGCGCTGCGGCTGCTGGTACTCCAGCACAATGCCGTCGTCGGCGAACCAGGGCGCCAGCAGGGCCAGCAGCTGGCGGGATTCCTCATCGCTGAGGGGCGTGGTGGCGGGATCGCTCTGGTGGACCTGGTCTGCGCCTATGTGCCAGTGGCAGGGCGTGACATAGGCGCAGGCCTGTGCCGTCTCACCGGCCTGCCAGGCGGCCCAGGCAATCAGGCCCGGTGTATCGGGCAGGCCCAGCGAGTGCGCCAGGGCGCGTTCGTGGGGGGGAGAAAAATCCATCTCCGTGCCGGTCTGTGCGGGCGCGGGCTGCATCAGCGCCAGCAGCGATTGGAGATGGGGCAGCTCCAGGCCGCCCCAGACGGCCGCGACGGCAGCGTCATCCGCTGCATCCGAGGACGGACCGCCGGCATAGGGAATGATCCATTCGGTCGTTTCCTCCAGCGGGGCTTGGGTGGAGGACACCAGGGGCGCAGTCAAAAGCATGGCCGCTATTGTCGGGCATGGGTTGCCGCAATGCCGGCGCCTTCGTTTTTCCCCTTGGAGCGCGGTTCAGCGCTGGGGCATGTCGCGGGCCGAAGAGACCAGGCTGACCGTGGCGTCCTCGGGGATGGGTGGCATGCCCTGGTTCCAGTCTTCCCAGGCGCTGCGCATGGCGGCCAGTCTCTCGGGCGCGCGCACTGCCTGGTTGGCGCGCTCGCGCTCGTCGGCGGCAAGGTCGAACAGGTAGTCGATGCCGTCCACGCGCAGGTACTTCCAGTCGCCATCGCGCAGGGCACGTTGGCCGCGGTGCTTCATGCGCCAGTGCAGGGTGCGTGGGAATTCGGCATCTTCGGCGCGCAGCACGGGCAGCAGCGAGATGCCGTCCAGCGCATGGCCCTCTGGCGCCTGCACGCCGGCGGCATCCAGCACCGTGGCCGACCAGTCCATGCTCATGCAGTGCTGGGTGCTGCTGCGGCCCGGTGCGATCACGGCCGGCCAGTGCGCAATCCAGGGCACGCGTATGCCGCCTTCGGTCAGGTCCATCTTGCCGCCGACCAGGGGCCAGTTGTCGGAGAAGCGTTCGCCGCCGTTGTCGCTGGTGAAGACGATGAGGGTGTTGTCCAGCTGTCCGCTGGCACGCAGCGCCTCGACGATCCAGCCTATGCCTTCGTCCATGTGGTGGATCATGCGGCGGTACTGGTGGATGTTGCCGCCGTCCAGGTGGGCAATGCCTGCGCCCAGGGCCTCGGCCGTGCTGCGGTCATCGCGCGTTTCCCAGGGCCAGTGCGGCGCCGTGTAGTGCAGGCTCAGGAAGAAGGGCGCATCGCCTTGGGCCATGCGGTGGACGAAGTCCACGCTGCGCTGCGACAGCAGGTCGGTCAGGTAGCCCTCGTCGTGGTGCTCCTCCTCGCCCACCCACAGGTCGTGCTGGCCCGAGCTGCTCAGGTGGGTGAAGTAGTCCACGCCGCCTGACATGGGGCCGAAGTATTCCTCGTAGCCCGAGCGCAGCGGGCCGAAGTTCGGCGGGTAGCCCAGGTGCCACTTGCCGATCAGCGCCGTGCGGTAGCCCGCATTCCTGAGCATCGATGCGACGGTGGGCATGTCCGGCGGCAGGCCCAGCTTCTCGCCCAGCGGCGTGCCGCGTGTCCTGCTGTTGATGGGCTCCTCGGCCGCGCCGCGCAGGCGGTACTGGTAGCGCGCCGTGGCCAGGGCAAAGCGCGTGGGAGAGCACACGGGCGAGTTGGCATAGCCCTGGGTGAGCCTGAGGCCGCCGGCGGCCAGGCGGTCGAGCACGGGCGATACCGGGCCGAAGTCGGCCGCCCGGCCGCCGTAGCAGCCGAGGTCGGCATAGCCGAGGTCGTCGGCCACGATGAAGAGGATATTGGGACGGGACATGGAAATGCGCTCTGTGCAGGGTCGTGGGCGGGAAGCGGCGGCGCTCATTCCATCTTCATTCCGGTGGACTGGATCACGGTCCGGTAGCGGTCGGCCAGCGCCTGTATGCGTTCGGCGGCGGCCGGGCCGGTCAGGCCTTCGTAGAACAGGTCGTTGGCGCGCATGCGCTCGCGCAGCGCCGCATCCTTCATGGCCTTTTCCAGCGCGGACTGGATCCTGGCGACCAGGGGCTCGGGCGTGGCGGCCGGCACCCACAGGGCGAACAGCACTTCCTGCTCCAGGTCCTTGTGGCCCAGCTCGCCCACGGTGGGCACGCCGGGCACCAGCGGGTTGCGCTGGCGCGTGGTCACGGCCAGCGGCACGACCTTGCCGGCCGCCACTTGGCCCAGCATGGCCGAGGAGCTGATGATGCCGCCGTCCACCTCGCCGGCCAGCACGGCCGTGCTGGCCGGGGCGTTGCCCTTGTAGGGCACGTGGCTGACCTTGGCGCCCGTGGCATGGGTGAGGATGGCCGAGGCCAGGTGGCCCGGCGTGCCGTAGCCGGCCGAGCCCAGCGTCAGGCCGCTTTTCTTGCCCTGGGCGATGAACTGGTCCAGCGTCCTGAGGCCGGTGCGGGGATTCACGGCCACCATCATTCCCTGCGAGGCGATCATCATCACGGGACGCAGGTCCGTGCCCTTGAACGGCATGCTCTTGTAGATGAAGGGATTGACGGTGAAGGTCGTGTCGATGCCGACCAGCAGCGTGTAGCCGTCGCCGGGCGCCTTGGCCGCGTTGTCGGTGCCGATGTTGCCGCCCGCGCCGGGCCGGTTGTCCACGACGAAGGGCTGTTTGAGTTCACGCTGCAGTACCTCGCCCAGGCTGCGCGCAAGAATGTCGGCGGCGCCAGCGGGCGCGAAGGCGACGACGATGCGCACGGGTTTGGCGGGCCAGGCGGCAGCATCGGCGGCCGCATCGGCCCGGGCGCCAGCGCCGGAGCCCAGGCCCAGCAGAAGGGCCAGGCCGGCCCGCAGCAGCGGGCCGCGCAAGGCATGGGTGGCATGGGTGGCTTGGAACAGGGAAAACATGGTGGCGAACTTTCTGCGCTGCGGGGGCGCCGGGCTTTGCGAGAATCCCCAGGCCGGCTCCGGACGGTGGCTCCCGTTGTCTCCTTTCCGGACGGGGCCACTGTAGAAGTCCCTGCAGCAATTGATCTAATCAACTGTTCCCCGTGAATACCCGTCCAGCCCCCACGTCCATCCAGCAGATGCTGCTGTTTCGCATCAACCGCTACTTTGGTGCGGCCGGCGGCGTGGCCATGCGCATGTGCGAGGCGCATTTCGGCATCACGCGCCGCGAGTGGGGCGTGATGGCCACGGTGGCTGCCAACGAGGGCCTGCTGTCGTCGGAGCTGGCCGAACGCGCGCAGCTGGACCGCGCACGCACCTCGCGCGCCCTCAGCGGGCTGGAGGAAAAGGGCTGGGTGCAGCGCAGCCCCCTGCCCGGCGACCGCCGCCGCGTGGCCGTGTCGCTGACCGCCGAGGGGCGGCGCATGTACGGCCTGATCCTGCCGCGCATGGCCCAGATCCACCTGGACCTGGTGTCCGTGCTCAGCGACGAGGAGCTCGCACAATTCGATACCTTGCTGGCCAGGCTGCAGCGCCATGCGCTGACGCTGGAGGCGGAGGGCCGCTACGACGCCCTGCCGCGTGTGGACCGCGGACGGCACCGGCGCTGACACGCCGACGGCAAAGCCTGCCGCCATGCAGGGCCTGTGGGCGATGACACAATGCATGCCCATGCAATTTCCCTACGAACTGGCCGTCGGCTGGCGCTACACCCGGGCGGGGCGTGCCACGCGCCGCAACGGCTTCATCTCGTTCATCTCCGGCGTCTCCATGCTGGGCATCGCCCTCGGTGTGGCGGCGCTGATCATCGTGCTCAGCGTGATGAACGGCTTCCAGAAGGAAGTGCGCGACCGCATGCTCAGCGTGGTCTCGCACATCGAGATCTTCGCGCCCCAGGGCGCGGCGCTGCCCGATCTGGAGCGCACCATGCGCGAGGCGCGCGCCAACCCCGACGTGCTGGGCGCCGCACCCTTCGTCGCGGCCCAGGCGCTGCTGGCACGCGGCGAGGACATGAAGGGCACGCTGGTGCGCGGCATCGATCCGGCGCGCGAGGGGGAGGTCACCGACGTGGCCGCCACCAATGCCGAGGTGCTCCAGCGCCTGGTGCCTGGCGAGTTCAACGTGGTGCTGGGCGTGGAGCTGGCGCGCTCGCTGGGCGTGCGCCAGGGCGACATGGTCACGCTGATCGCCCCGGGCGGCCAGGTCACGCCGGCCGGCGTGGTGCCCCGCCTCAAGCAGATGCATGTGGCCGGCACCTTCGACTCCGGCCACTACGAATACGACTCGGCCCTGGTGATGATGCATTACGAGGACGCGCAGCGCCTGTTCCGCCTGGAAGGGCCGACTGGCATCCGCCTGAAGCTCAAGGACCTGCATGAGGCACCGCGCGTGGCCATGGAACTGGCCCACACCATCACCGACCGCCTGCTGATCCGCGACTGGACCCAGCAGAACCGCACCTGGTTCGCGGCCGTGCAGCTGGAAAAACGCATGATGTTCATCATCCTCACGCTCATCGTGGCCGTGGCTGCGTTCAACCTCGTGTCCACGCTGGTGATGACGGTGACCGACAAGCGCGCCGACATCGCCATCCTGCGCACGCTGGGCGCCTCGCCGTCCAGCATCATGGGAATCTTCATGGTGCAGGGCGCCATGGTGGGCGTCATCGGCACCTTCGCGGGCCTGCTGCTGGGCCTGGGCATTGCCTTCAACATCGATGTCATCGTGCCGGCCATCGAGCGCCTGCTGCATGCCAACTTCCTGCCCAAGGACATCTACCTGATCAGCAAGATGCCCAGCGATCCGCAGTACAGCGACATCATGCCCATCGCCGTGATCTCCCTGGTCCTGGCCTTTGTCGCCACCATCTACCCGAGCTGGCGCGCCAGCCGCGTGAACCCCGCCGAGGCGCTGCGCTATGAATGAAGTGAATGTGATGCCCGGTTTCGAAGTGTCCCAGCAGGGCGCCGTGGTCCTCGATGCGCGCGGCCTGACCAAGCGCTTCGCCGAAGGACGGCTCAACGTGCAGGTGCTGGCAGGGGTCGACCTGCAGGTGCGTGCGGGCGAGACGCTGGCCATTGTCGGCGCCTCGGGCTCGGGCAAGAGCACGCTGCTGCACCTGCTGGGCGGGCTGGATGCCCCCACCAGCGGCAGCGTCACCCTCAAGGGCGAGCCCCTGCATGAACTCAGCGCCCAGAAGCAGGGTGCGCTGCGCAACAGGCACCTGGGATTCATCTACCAGTTCCACCATCTGCTGCCCGAATTCAGCGCCCAGGACAACGTGGCCATGCCGCTGCGCATACGCCGCGACGACCGGGCCGAGTGCATGGAGCGCGCCGCACGCATGCTGGCGGCCGTGGGCCTGGGCGAACGCATGCTGCACCGGCCGGCCGAGCTGTCGGGGGGCGAGCGCCAGCGCGTGGCCATTGCCCGCGCCCTGGTCACGCAGCCTGCCTGCGTGCTGGCCGACGAGCCCACCGGCAACCTGGACCGCAGCACGGCCGACACCGTGTTCCGCCTGATGCTGGAGCTGGCGCGCAGCCATGGCACGGCCTTTGTGATGGTCACGCACGACGAGCAGCTCGCGGCGCGCTGCGACCGCATGGTGCGCCTGGTGCAGGGACAGCTGGCCTGACCCTGTACTGGGTCCTGCGTGCGCCGTCCTGCGCGCTCCGGCGTCAGGCCATGCGCAGCAGCTTGCCGCCCATGTGCGGCGTGCGCACAGGCACCACGGAGGGCGCTGGCGCCGCCTTGATCTGCGGGGCCTCGGGAACCATGGCCGCCGGCAGCGACTTGCGCACGGGTTGCGCGCGGGGCGTGTCGCCGATGTTCACGCTCTGGGCCGTCAGGTCGGCCGTGACCTCGCGCAGCCGCGCAGACTGCGCCATGGAGGCCTGCACCACGTCGCCCATGATGGCCGTGACCTGGTGGGAGGAATCCACGATTTCCTGCATGGTCCCGCCGGCCTGTCGCACCTGCTCGGCGCCCAGAGCCACCTGCTCCACCGAGGTGTGGATGAGCTGCTTGATCTCCTTGGCGGCGGCGGCACTGTTCTGCGCCAGTGCCCGCACCTCGCCGGCCACCACGGCAAAGCCCCGGCCCTGCTCGCCGGCGCGGGCCGCCTCCACGGCGGCGTTCAGCGCCAGGATATTGGTCTGGAAGGCGATGCCGTCCATCACGCCGATGATGTCGCTGATCTTGCGCGAGCTGGCGCTGATGGACTCCATGGTGCCCATCACCTCGTGCACCGTGCGCCCGCCCTGCTCGGCCACCAGGCAGGCCTGGCGGGCCAGTTCATTGGCCTGGCCTGCGTGCTCGGCGCTTTCGCTCAGGCCCTGCATGGCCTCGCCCAGGGTCTGCGCGGCCGTGAAGCGGCGCGTGATATCGCGGGCGTACTTGACTACCTTGAAGGGCCGGCCGTCGGCATCGAGGATGGGGTTGTAGCTGGCCTCGATCCAGACCTGGCGGCCGTGCTTGCCGATGCGCAGGTACTGGCCTGCATCGTGCTGGCCGCTGCCCAGCTTGCGCCAGAACTGCGCGTATTCGGCGCTTTGGCGCTCATGGGGCTGGACGAACATGCTGTGGTGCCGCCCCGTGACCTCGTCCAGCGTGTAGCCCATGGCCTGCAGGAACAGGCGGTTGGCATGGAGGATGTTGCCGTCCAGGTCGAACTCGATGATGGCCTGCACCTTGGAGATGGCGGCCAGCTGGCCTTCGGCATCGGCGTTGCGGCGCTGCTGCTCGGTGATGTCGGTGGCGTACTTCACCACCTTGAAGGGCCGGCCATGCCGGTCGAAGATGGGGTTGTAGCTGGCCTGCAGCCAGACATCGCGCCCATCCCTGGCGATGCGCCGGTAGCGCCCCGCATCGTGGATGCCGCTGCCCAGGCGCTGCCAGAACTGGGCGTATTCGGGGGATTCGCTGACCTGGCTGTCCACGAACATGCGGTGGTGCTGGCCGATGACCTCGTGCTCCTCGTAGCCCATGGTGTCCAGGAAGTTCTGGTTGGCAGCCAGCACATGGCCTTGCAGGTCGAACTCGATCACCGCCTGGGACTTGTGTATGGCGGCCAATTGCCCGTCAAGCTCCGCCTTGCGGCGTGCGCCACCGAGGTCCAGGATTCGACTCCATGCTGAGCGCTTCATGGGAATTCCTCTCTCCAAAGCATGCCGGCCGGTGATGCGGGAGCCCGATGCGGGGTGTAAGTGTTACTTTATGTATTTTTATGGAGGCGCAAGCCATTCGTGTATTGATTTTGTCAAACGGAGCCGACTCGCAATAAGCCAAGGGTTTGCCCTTGCTCCGGGCCTCGTCTGCCCCTTGGACGGGCGCTGCCCGGGCCGGTGGCATGATGCGGCCATGCCCGCCTGGATAGACACCCACTGCCACCTCGATGCCCCTGAATTCGATGCCGACCGCGATGCCGTGCGCGCGCAGGCGGCCGAGACAGGCGTTGCGCATCTGGTGATTCCGGCCGTGGCGCGCGAGCACTGGGACACGGTGGTGGCGCTGGCGCGGCGCCATGGCGACAGCTATGCGCTGGGCATCCATCCGCTGTACACGCCCAATGCCCGCGAGCAGGACATTGCCGCATTGCGCGAGACGCTGGACCGGCTGCGTGGCGATCCCCAACTGGTGGCCGTGGGCGAGATCGGGCTGGACTTCTTCGTGCCAGGGCTGGACGCACAGCGGCAGGTCTGGTTCTACGAGCAGCAGATCGCGCTGGCGCGCGAGTTCGATCTCCCGGTCATCCTGCATGTGCGCAAGTCCAGCGACCGGCTGCTCAAGACCCTGCGCGCGCGGCCCGTGGCGGGTGGCATTGCCCATGCCTTCAACGGCAGCGTGCAGCAGGCCCAGGCCTTCATCGACCTGGGTTTCAAGCTGGGCTTCGGTGGCGCCGTGACCTATGACCGCGCGCTCAGGCTGCGCGAGCTGGCAGCCAGCTTGCCGCTGGACGCGCTGGTGCTGGAAACCGACGCTCCCGACATTCCGCCGCACTGGCTCTACACCACGGCCGGGCAGCGCGCCCAGGGCCAGGCCCAGGGCCGCAACACGCCGGCCGAGCTGGCACGCATTGCGGATGTGATTGCGCAACTGCGCGGCATCACGCCCCAGGCCCTGGCCGAGGCCACGGGCCGCAACGCGCGTGCCGCGCTGCGAGGCCTGCCCGCCATGGCCTGAACCAGGCTTGAGCGGAACCTGAACCTGAGCGGTCTTGCCGCCCGCTGCCAGCAGCCCGGCGACCGCTGGGCGACAATGCCGGCCATGTCCTTGACCGTTCCCGACCTGCCGCCCCCCGGCACCCCGCGCTGGCAGGGCCTGGCGCCGGTGGCCGATGCGCGGACCCGGGCCCTGGTGCTGGGTAGCTTTCCGGGCCTGCGATCGCTGCAATTGCAGCAGTACTATGCCCATCCGCAAAACCAGTTCTGGCCCCTGCTCCAGGCCTTGTGGCCCGAGTATCCGCAGCCCGGCCGCGATGACTATGCGGGCCGCTGCGAATGGCTGCTGGCCCGGGGCCTGGGGCTGTGGGATGTGTACGCCAGCTGCGAGCGCGAAGGCAGCCTGGACAGCGCCATCCGCGCTGCCGAGGTGAACGACTTCGCTGGGCTGCGCACGCACTGCCCGCAGTTGACGCTGGCCTTGCACAACGGTGGAGAAAGCTACAAGCACGCCGGCCGCACGCAGGCCCTGGGCCTGGCTGCCGTGAAGCTGCCATCGACCAGCCCGGCCAACGCGAGCTGGCGTTTCGAACGCAAGGTCCAGGCCTGGCGCGAGGCGCTGGCTCTCCATCAACTGCTCTGAATCTTTCCATTTTTCCCGACGTGATACGCAAGACCCGTGGCGCCGCCAAGGCCGCCCCTTCCTCTCCCGCCAACGCCGCAGATGCCGAGCTGCCCGAAGTCAGCGTCTCCGACGATGGCGATGTGCGCCACCTGCACCTGGGCACGCCCTGGATACAGGGCTCCATGCGCATACGCGAGCCCTTCGAGATCGAGCTGGAGTACGTGCAGCGCATGATGGGCTGGCTGCTGTTCATGGAACCCGCCAGCGTGGCCGGCCGCCATGCCATGCAGCTGGGCCTGGGCGCCGCGGCCATCACCAAGTTCTGCCACAAGAAGCTGCGCATGCGCACCACGGCCATCGAGCTGAACCCGCAGGTGCTGGCCGTGTGCCGCAGCTGGTTCAAGCTGCCGCCCGACAGCGACACGCTGCGCGTGGTGCTGGCCGATGCGGCCCAGGAAATCCGCAAGAGCCAGTGGCTGGGCACGGTCGATGCGCTGGCCGTTGATCTCTATGACCACGATGCGGCCGCGCCCGTGCTGGACAGCGCCGAGTTCTATGCCGACTGCCGCAATCTGCTGACCGAGGACGGCATCATGACCGTCAACCTGTTCGGCCGCACCTCCAGCTACGAGCGCAGCCTGGCACGCATGGCCGAAGCCTTTGGCGAAGAGGCCATGTGGGCCTTCCGCCCCACGCGCGAAGGCAACACCGTGGTGCTGGCCCAGCGCACCCCGCGCGCGCTCGACCCCGCAGCGCTGCAGGCCGCCAGCGCCCAGGTGCAGGCCCGCTGGGACCTGCCCACCACGCGCTGGCCCAAGATCTTCGTGCGGCCCTGGTAGAGCGGGCTGGCCGGGCAGGGAGGCCGGCAGGCTTACCATAGGGCGCAGTTCAGCTTCCGGCCCAACGCCATGTCCGACCCGACCTCCACCGCACAGCCCACAACCGCCGTCGCTCCGCGCAATCCTTCGGGGCCCCTGGACTGGCGCAGGCTGGTGCAGTGGCTGCAGGCCGACGGCGTGATCACGGCCGAAGAGGCCCAGCGCACCGTGGCGCGCTGCTCGCAGGCCGAGAGCACCCAGCACCCGCTGGTCCGGCTGGCCAACGTGGGCGTGGCCCGGGCCGGTGACGGGCGCGCGCTGGACATCGAGGAGCTGACCCAGTACCTGGCGAGCCGCAGCGGCCTGGCCTACCTGCGCATCGACCCGCTGCGCGTGGATGCGGGCCGCGTGGGCGAAATCATGAGCGCCAGCTATGCCGAGCGCCACAAGGTGCTGCCCGTGCAGGTGTCGCCGCAGGAAGTGGTTGTGGCCACGGCCGAGCCGTTCATCGACGACTGGGTAGCCGAGGTCGAGCGCCAGGCGCGCCGCAAGGTGCGCCGCGTGCTGGCCAGTCCGGTGGACCTCAAGCGCTACACGGGCGAGTTCTTCGCCTTGGCCAAGTCGGTGCGCGCTGCCGAGAAGGCCGGCGGTGCGGCCAGCGCGGCCAGCTTCGAGCAGCTGGTGGAGCTGGGCAACAGCAGCAAGCAGCTCGATGCCAACGACCAGGGCGTGGTGCGCGTGGTGGACTGGCTGTGGCAATACGCCTTCGACCAGCGCGCCAGCGACATCCACATGGAGCCCCGGCGCGACCAGGGCGTGATCCGCTTTCGCATCGACGGCGTGCTGCATCCGGTCTACCAGGTGCCCATGGGCGTTCTCAATGCCATGGTCTCGCGCGTGAAGCTGCTCGGGCGCATGGACGTGGTGGAAAAGCGCCGTCCCCAGGATGGGCGCATCAAGACCCGCAACCCGCGCGGCGACGAGGTGGAAATGCGCCTGTCCACGCTGCCCACGGCCTTTGGCGAAAAGCTGGTGATGCGGATCTTCGACCCCGACAACACGGTCAAGGACCTGGACGCCCTGGGCTTCACCAGCCATGACGCCCAGCGCTGGAACGAGCTGGTGCGCCGCCCGCACGGCATCATCCTCGTGACCGGTCCCACGGGCTCGGGCAAGACCACCACGCTGTACTCCACGCTCAAGCGCGTGGCCACGGAGGAGGTCAACGTCAGCACCGTGGAGGACCCGATCGAAATGATCGAGCCCAGCTTCAACCAGACCCAGGTGCAGACGCAGCTGGACTTCGGCTTCACCGAGGGACTGCGTTCGCTGATGCGCCAGGACCCGGACATCATCATGGTGGGCGAAATCCGTGACCTGGCCACGGCCGAGATGGCCGTGCAGGCCGCGCTGACCGGCCACCTGGTGTTCTCCACGCTGCACACCAACGATGCGCCCAGCGCCGTGAGCCGGCTGATGGAGCTGGGCGTGCCGCCCTACCTGATCAACGCCACGCTGCTGGGCGTGCTGGCCCAGCGCCTGGTGCGCACGCTGTGCCCGCAATGCAAGCAGCGCGACGAGGAGACCTCGGCCGCCACGCTGGCCGAGGCCGTGCGGCCCTGGAAACTGTCAGGCAGCTACCAGCCCTACAAGCCCGTGGGCTGCGTGGATTGCCGCATGACGGGCTTTCGCGGGCGCATGGGCCTGTACGAGCTGCTGACCGTGAGCGAGGCGCTCAAGCAGCAGATCCACACCTCACCGTCCATGGATGCGCTGCGCCGCCAGGCCGTGCAGGACGGCATGCGTCCGCTGCGCCTGGCTGGAGCCCTGCGCGTGGCCGAAGGCGTGACCACGCTGCAAGAGGTCATGGCCAGCACGCCCCTGCTGGGCTGACTGGCGGATAAAAACGTAAGTGCCTGCTCTTGCGCAGGCCGTTGCCAATGATGGATGGGGTGCCTGGCATGGGCACCCTTTTTTCCTCATGCGGGTAGGACATGAGGGTATGCCCTTTGTAGGTGGAATCCACATTCGGACACAGTTTTTCTGAACGCAAAATCGCCGGGTCGTGATTCCGTAAGGAGACATTCTCGTGAAAATCAAGAGTCAGAAAGACTTTTTTTCCGGCGTGATGTTTTTGGTTGTCGGCCTCGCTTTTGCGATCGGCGCAACCAACTACACCGTCGGCACCGGTGCCCGCATGGGCCCGGGCTACTTCCCGCTGATCCTGGGTGTGCTGATGTCCATTCTGGGCACGGCCATCTGCTTCTCCGGCCTGACCAAGGGACCCTCCGGCGGTGACAAGATCGGCAAGTGGGCGTGGAAGCAGGTGTTCTTCATCCTGGCCGCGAACTTTGCCTTCGGCATCCTGCTGGTCGGCGTTCCCAATCTGGGCATTCCCCAGTTCGGTCTGATCGTCGCCATCTATGCGCTGGTGTTCATCGCCAGCCTGGGCGGCCATAGCTTCAACTTCAAGGAAGTGGCAATTCTGGCCACCGTTCTTGCCGTAGGCAGCTATGTGGCCTTCGTGTGGGCACTGAATCTGCAGTTCCCCGTCTGGCCCAGCTTCATCACCGGCTAAGCAGGAGCATCGTCCGTGGAACTTTTTCAGAATCTGGCGACCGGCTTCGGCGTCGCCTTCACTTTCCAGAACCTGATCTACTGCTTCGTCGGCTGTCTGCTCGGTACGCTCATCGGCGTGCTTCCAGGCATCGGCCCCGTGGCAACGATCGCCATGCTGCTGCCAGCGACCTACGCCCTGCCTCCGGTGGCGGCGCTGATCATGCTGGCCGGTATCTACTACGGTGCGCAGTACGGTGGCTCGACCACCGCCATTTTGGTGAACCTGCCGGGTGAATCCTCGTCCGTGGTGACCGTGATCGACGGCTACCAGATGGCCAGAAAGGGGCGAGCGGGACCTGCTCTCGCTGCCGCAGGACTCGGCTCGTTCTTCGCAGGCTGCGTGGGCACCGTGATCCTGGCCGCCTTCGCACCTCCGCTGACGGAAGTGGCCTTCAAGTTCGGCCCTGCCGAGTACTTCTCGCTGATGACCCTGGGCCTGATCGGCGCCGTGGTGCTGGCTTCGGGCTCGCTGCTCAAGGCCATTGCGATGATCGTGCTGGGCCTGCTGCTGGGCATGGTCGGTACCGACGTGAACTCCGGTGTGGCCCGGTACAGCTTCGACATTCCCGAACTGACCGACGGTATCGACTTCGTCGTGATCGCCATGGGCGTGTTCGGCTACGGCGAAATCATTGCCAACCTGTCCAAGCCCGAGGACGAGCGCGAAGTGTTCGCAGCCAAGGTGACGGGCCTGATGCCCACCGCCGAGGACTTCAAGCGCATGCTGCCTGCCATGCTGCGCGGCACGGCCCTGGGTTCTGCCCTGGGTATCCTGCCCGGTGGCGGTGCCATGCTGTCGGCCTTTGCTGCCTACACCATCGAGAAGAAGACCAAGCTCAAGCCGGGCGAAGTCCCCTTCGGCCAAGGCAACATCCGTGGCGTGTGCGCGCCCGAGTCGGCCAACAACGCAGGTTCGCAGACCTCCTTCATCCCGCTGCTGACGCTGGGCATTCCGCCCAACGCCGTGATGGCACTGATGGTGGGCGCGATGACCATCCACAACATCCAGCCGGGCCCGCAGGTGATGACCAGCAACCCCGAGCTGTTCTGGGGCCTGATCGCCTCAATGTGGATCGGCAACCTGATGCTGATCGTCCTGAACCTGCCGCTGATCGGCGTCTGGATCAAGCTGCTGACCGTGCCCTACCGCTGGCTGTTCCCGTCCATCGTGCTGTTCTGCGCGATCGGCGTGTACGGTACCAACAACAACACCTGGGACGTGTGGATGGTGGGTATCTTCGGCTTCGTGGGCTATGTGTTCCACAAGCTGGGCACCGAACCGGCTCCCTTGCTGCTGGGCTTCATCCTGGGCCCGATGATGGAAGAAAACCTGCGCCGTGCGCTGCTGCTGTCGCGTGGCGACTGGAGCGTGTTCGTGACCCGTCCGATCTCGGCCGGCCTGCTGCTCGCCGCCGTGGTGCTGCTGGTGGTGGTGCTGATGCCCGCAGTGAAGAACAAGCGCGAAGAAGCATTCGTCGAGGATTGATCGCCTCAGCGCTGCAACCATGTTGCTTGACGGCCCTTCGGGGCCGTTTTTTTTTGCGTCGACGAGAAATGCACGTGAAAGCTGTTGATCCCGGATGGCGGGAGGACGCAGCGCCCGTGCCTGCACAATAGCGCGCAGTCTTTCGAGGTCACGATGTCCCCACTTCTGTCATCCCAGCACCCGCTGCGCGTGCTGCTGCACAACGAGATCCATGCGCGTCCCGCCGAGGAAATGCAGGCGCCGCTGGCCATCACCCATGTGGTGATGCTCACCGACGCGGCCCAGCGCGAGGCCAGCCGCGCCCATGTGGCCACCCTGCTGCGCAACCACCACCTGCCCCCGCCCGATGCGGCGACCACGCATGTGCTCATCGATCTGGGCGCCTTTCACCTGCGCTGGGAGCTGCACACGGAATTCGTCTGCTGGACCTTCAGCAAGCCCATGTCGCAGGCCGGCATGGACGATGTGCGCGAGCCCGAGGCCGCCATCGACTACGTGCCGCGCGACTGGCTGGCTGCATTGCCTGGCCAGTGCCTGAGCGGCCTGCACCTGTGGGCCTTGCAGGAACAGGCGATCAACGAGCCGCACCTGGTGCGCCACCTGCTGCAGGAAGACACGCTGGTGGGCGCACGTGTGGCCGGCGATGCGGGCAAGGTCTACACGGACTTCGCCATCCATGCCGATGGCTTCTCGCGCATGCTGCTGCTGGCCGGCGAATCGCTGTCGCCGCGCCGCCTGGGGCGGTTGGTGCAGCGCCTGCTGGAGATCGAGACCTACCGCATGGCGGCCTTGCTGGGCCTGCCGGCAGCCCGCCAGGCCGCTGCCGTTCTGGCCACGGCCGAGCGGGACCTGGCGGCCCTGGCCCATTCCATCCGCCTGGCGGACCGCGATGCCGAGCCGGCGCTGCTGGACCGGCTCACGCGCCTGGCCGGGCAGGTGGAGAGCGAGTACGCCACCACGCACTCGCGCTTTTCCGCCAGTGCGGCCTATTTCGAGCTGGTGGACAAGCGCATTCAGGACATCCAGGAATCACGCATCGACGGCATACAGACCATCCGCGAGTTCATGGACCGGCGCCTGACGCCGGCGCGCAGCACCTGCGAATGGGCGGCGCGGCGGCAGAACGCGCTGTCCGAGCGCGTCTCGCGCGTCAGCAGCCTGCTGCGCACGCGCGTGGAGATCGAGCAGCAGCAAAGCAGCCAGCAACTGCTGGGCGCCATGAACCAGCGCCAGGACATGCAGCTCAAGCTGCAGTCCACGGTGGAAGGCCTGTCCGTGGCCGCCATCACCTACTACTTCACGGGCCTGATCAGCTATCTGGCCAAGGGCGCCAAGGCCCTGGGCTGGCCCTGGTCGCCGGAGAGCACGGCCGCCGTCGCCATTCCCGTGGTGGCGCTGGGTGTGTGGTGGTCCTTGCGCAGGCTGCACCACAGGCTGTTCCGTGGCCAGCACGGCGGCGGCGCGCATTGAAGGCAGCGCCAGGGGCTCGCCGGTGTGCCGGCGAGTTCACGTTTTCTCACGTTTGGCGTGAAAGCGTCGAAGCCTCGCGCACAATGTGCGCTGCCGTTCTGCAAGGATCGAGCAAGGTTGTGTTTGTTCAGGAGTGAGACATGGATCTGGGAATCGCGGGCAAGTGGGCCCTGGTATGTGGCGCCAGCAAGGGCCTGGGCTGTGGCTGTGCCAAGGCGCTGGCGCAAGAGGGTGTGAACCTGGTGATCAATGCGCGCAATCCCGAGGCCCTGCAGGAGGCCGCGGCCAGCCTTGCGGCCCTCGCGCCGCAGGTGAAGGTGCTGGCCGTTGCCGCCGACATCACCACCGAGGAAGGCCGTGCCGCCGTGCTGTCGGCCGCCGGCGGCCCGGGCGTGGATTTCGATATCGTCATCACCAATGCGGGCGGCCCGCCTCCCGGCGATTTCCGTGACTGGGACCGCGCGGCCTGGCTCAAGGCCGTGGACGCCAACATGCTCACGCCCATCGAGCTGATCAAGGCCACGGTGGACGGCATGGCGGCACGCGGCTTCGGCCGCATCGTCAACATCACGTCCAGCGCCGTGAAGGCGCCCATCGACATCCTGGGCCTGTCCAACGGCGCGCGCAGCGGCCTCACGGGCTTTGTGGCGGGCCTGGCGCGCAGCGGCATCGCGGCCAAGGGCGTGACCATCAACAACCTGCTGCCCGGCAAGTTCGACACCGACCGCCTGCGCACCACCTTCACGGCCGCCGCCAACAAGAGCGGCAAGAGCCTGGACGATGTGCGCCTGGTGCAGCAATCCCAGGTGCCGGCGCGCCGCTTCGGCACGCCCGATGAATTCGGCGCCATCTGCGCCTTCCTGTGCAGCGCCCACGCAGGCTACATGACGGGCCAGAACATCCTGCCCGACGGCGGCCTGTACGCAGGAACCTTCTGATGCGCCAGGGCACTGCGACCATGACCGCCTCCGGAGCCCGCAAGCCCCGGGCAGTGCCAGGCATGGCCGCGCAGTTGCAAACGGGCGGCGGACAGGGGCGGTCTTGAAAACCCCGGCCCTGCATCGCGGCCAGCGGCCTCGCCGCAGCCTGCCCATGTCGCATGCCATGCAGGGAGCCGGGAGATGAGCGAACTGTCCCACCAGACGGACTGGTCGCAGGCGATTGCAGGCCCCTCCGCGCGCCCGGCGGCTGCGCTCAGTCCCCCAGGCATGCGCCATACCCTGGGCCTGATGCTCGTGCTGCTTACGGTGGCCCTGGCGGCCGCCGTCGTCTGGCTGCTCAGCGGCATGCGCACCACCGCGCAGGAAGAGGCATCGCTGCGCCTGGTGCGCTTTGTGCTCGGTACCGAGGCGGCTATCAGCCGCAGCCTTGAATCCCTGGACGCACTGGCCATGGGGGTGGATGAATGGCTGGGTTCGCGCGATCCCGCATCGGCCTCGCAGCCGCAACTGCAGGAGATGCTGCACGCCATGGAGCGGCAGAACACGCTGGCGCGCCGCGCCTCCGTGCACGACTCCAAGGGCCGCGAACTGGCGGCTTCTGGCGATGGCCCGGCCATTGATCTGCCGGCCCAGGCCTGGGAGCGCCTTGCGGCCCAAAGCCGCTCAGAATTGCTGGCCAGCCCGCCCTCCGTGGCGCCGCAGCCGCCGGGCGGCGAGCGCATGCTCTATCTGGTGCGCCCGCTGAGTCGTGCACAGCAGGGTGGCTATGTGCTGATGCAGGTGCCGGTGGCGGCGCTGGGCGCGGTGCTGGCCCAGGGCGGCGTGCTGGACGGACTGGAAGTCACGCTGGAGCAGGGCAGCGGCGAGCTGCTGCTGTCCATGCCCCCCTACGGCGAGGCCTCGGCTGCGCGGTTGCTGCCGGCGACATCGCAGCTGGCGTCCAGCGGCGTCATGCCCATGGCCGCACGCCTGAGCCGCGTGCCCGCCCTGGTGGCCGCGCATCCGCTGCCCAAGGGCAATCTGTGGGTCACGGCCAGCCTGCCCATGTCCTCCGTGCTGGCGGGCTGGCGTGTGGCGGCTTGGCTGATGGTGCTGGCCGTGATGATCTTCGGCGTGCTGCTGGCCATACTGGGCTGGACGGTCCACCGCTACATGGATCGCCTGCATGCCGCGCGCCGTCAGGCACAGCGCTCCGAGCAATGGCTGGACCAGGCGCTGGACAGCATGGTCAGCGGCTTTTTGCTGCTGGATTCACAGCAGCGCGTGCTGCGCTGGAATCGCTGCTACGAGGAGATGTTTCCATGGCATGCGGATCAGCTGGAGCCCGGCCGGCCCCTGCAATCCCTGCTGGATGCCAGCCCCAGCGCCGTGGGCCTGGTGGCGGCGCCGGAGCAGATCGATGAGGCGAAGGACCTGCACCGGCAACTGGTGCTGCGTCCTGGCGTCCCCATGGAGCAGCAACTGGCCAGCGGCCGTTTCGTGCAGATGACGGCGCGCCCGGCTGCCGAGGGCGGCGTGGTCATCACCTACAACGATGTCACCGATATCCGGCTGGCCACGGCCGAGATCGAAAGCCTGGCCTTCTACGATCCGCTGACCAGCCTGCCCAATCGCCGCCTGCTGCTGGACCGCCTGGCCCAGGCCACGGTGCTGGCTGCGCGCGAAGGCTGGACCGGGGCGCTGCTGTTCCTGGACCTGGACCAGTTCAAGATGCTCAACGACACGCTGGGCCATGAAGTGGGCGACCAGCTGCTGCAGCAGGTGGCGCACCGGCTGCGCAGCGCCGTGCGCTCTTCGGACACGGTGGCGCGCCTGGGGGGCGATGAATTCGTGGTCATGCTCTGCGAGCTGTCGCACGAGCCTGCCGAGGCGGCCACGCTGGCCCAGCGCATTGGCGAGAAGATCCTGGCGCGGCTCAACCAGTCCTATGTGCTGGGTGCCCACCTGCACCGCAGCGCCTGCAGCATTGGCGCCACGCTGTTCGGCCGCCAGCCGCAGTCGGCGGCCGAGCTGCTCAAGCAGGCGGACATCGCCATGTACCAGATCAAGGCGCGCAACGGCAGCGGCCTGTGCTTCTTCGATCCGCAGATGCAGGTGGAGATCCACCAGCGCGTGCGCATGGAGGGCGACCTGCGCCAGGCCCTGGCGCAGTCCCAGTTCGAGCTGCACTATCAGCCCCAGTTCACGCTGGCAGGCGAGGTCATCGGTGCCGAAGCCCTGCTGCGCTGGCGCCACCCCGAGCGCGGCCTGGTGCCGCCCGGCATGTTCATCGCCGTGGCTGAGGAAAGCGAGATCATCGTGCCGCTGGGCATGTGGGTGGTGCGCACGGCCTGCGAGCAGCTGGCTGCCTGGCAAAAGGATGCGCGGCTGCGCCATCTGCAGGTGGCCGTGAATGTCAGTGCCCGCCAGTTCCGCCACCAGGACTTTGCCTCCCAGGTCATCGAGCAGGTGCGCAGCGCAGGCATCGCCCCCCATCTGCTCAAGCTGGAGCTGACCGAGTCGCTGGTGATCGAGAACGTGCAGGAGTCCATCGCCAAGATGAAGCAGCTGCGCAGCCATGGCGTGTGCTTTTCCATGGACGACTTCGGCACCGGCCATTCCTCGCTGACCTACCTCACCCAGCTGCCGCTGAACCAGCTCAAGATCGACCAGTCCTTCGTGCGCCACCTGGGTATGCGCCATACCGACGATGTGATCGTGCAGACCATCATCGGCATGGCTCGCAACCTCAACCTGGATGTGATCGCCGAAGGTGTGGAAACGCTGGAGCAGCGCGCCCTGCTGGCGCACTACGGCTGCGAGTACTTCCAGGGCTATCTGTTCAGCCCGCCCGTTCCCATCCGCGCGTTCGAACAGCTGCTGGCCAAGGTGCCCGTGCGCACCGCGGCACACGGCCTGCCCAAGGCTATCCCCGGCGCGAAGACACCATGATGCCGCCCACGATGAGTACGAACGCCAGGCCGTGATACAGGCGCGGCGCTTCGCCCAGCAGCGCGATCGACAGCAGGGCGGTGAACAGCGGGATCAGATTGCCGAAAAAGCCCGCCACGGCCGGGCTGCTGCGCTGCACGCCCAGCCCCCAGAAACGGTAGGCCAGGATGGCCGGGCCCAGGGCGATGAACAGCAGTGCCCCGCCCAGCGGCCAGCCCCACTGAATGTGGAACTGGCCCATGGCCATCTCGCCGCCTGTGAACAGGCCGGACCAGCCCAGGCCGAAGACCATCTGGGCCAGCAAAAAGCCTGCCCAGTCCGAGCGCAGCCGCTGCGGGACCTGCGCCTTGGACAGCAGCCAGGTGTAGAGGGCCCAGACCATGGTGGCCAGCACCATGAACAGATCGCCGGGCACGAGCTGCAGATGCAGCAGCAGCTCGGGATCTCCGCGCGACAGCACCACGGCCACGCCCAGCATCGACAGCAGTGCGCCCAGCAGTTGGCGCCGGCTGACGGGAATGCCCCAGACGATGCGGCCCAGGGCCAGCATCCACACCGGCATGCTGGAGCTGACCAGGGTGACGTTCAGCGGCGTCGAGGTCTTGAGCGCCAGATACAGCAGCGCGTTGTAGCAGCCGATGCCCAGCAGGCCCAGCACGGCGAACTGCCGCCAGTGGCTCCAGGTGCCGCTGCTGCGGCCCAGTGCCCATCCTGCCAGCGGCACAAGCAGGACAAAGGCAATGGCCCAGCGCAGGAAGTTCAGCGCAAACGGCGAGATCAGGTCATGGACCAGGCGGCCCACGATGGCGTTGCCGGCCCACAGCAGGGGCGGCAGCGTCAGGATGGCGGCGGTGGACAGCTTCAGCGGCGGGCTCGTGTGGCTCATAGGCCCGCCACTATAGGTGCTGCGAACGCTCTTTGCCGGCCTTGCGCCAGTCCTGTGCGGGCCCGGTGCAGCGTCTTGCGCGTGGCCTCCCGAAACATGGCACGATGCCGCTCTTGTTGGTTTTTTGCAGGAGTGCATCCCATGGGTATTGCAGTGCAGATCCGCCACAACGGCGGCCCCGAAGTCCTGGAGCTGGTGCAGGTCGCCGTGGGCGAGCCCGGGCCGGGCCAGGTGCGCATACGCCACCATGCGGTGGGCCTGAACTTCATCGATGTCTACCAGCGTTCGGGCCTGTACTCGCTGCCCATGCCCTTGAGCCTGGGCATGGAGGGCGCAGGCGTGGTCGAGGCCGTGGGAGAGGGCGTGCAGCACCTGGGCGTGGGCGACCGCGTGGCCTATGCCAGCAATCCGCCGGGCAGCTACAGCGAAGTGCGTGTCATGCCCGCCATGTGCGTGTGCCGCCTGCCCGACGCCATCGCGTTCGAGACGGCTGCCGCCATGATGCTCAAGGGCCTGACGGCCCAGTACCTGCTCAAGAAATGCATTCCGGTGGAGGGCCTGGCACCGGGTGATGCCGTGCTGTTCCATGCGGCGGCCGGTGGCGTGGGCCTGATTGCCTGCCAATGGGCCAGGGCCATGGGCCTGCAGCTCATCGCCACGGCAGGCTCGGACGAGAAGTGCGCGCTGGCCCTGGCCAACGGCGCGGCCCATGCCATCAACTACCGCAGCGAGAACTTCGCCGAACGCGTGCAGGAAATCACGGGCGGCCAGGGCGTGAAGGTGGTCTACGACAGCGTGGGCAAGGACACCTGGGAAGGCTCGCTGGCCTGCCTGCGGCGCTTTGGGCTGATGGTCAGCTTCGGCAACGCATCCGGTCCCGTGGCGCCTTTCGCTCCTGCCGTGCTGGCGGCCAAGTCGCTGTATGTGACGCGCCAGACCCTGTTCTCCCACATCACCAGCCGCGAGGCCACCCAGGCCATGGCCGACGATTTGTTCGCCGTGGTGGAAAGCGGTGCCGTGAAGATCCACATCGACCAGCGCTATCCGCTGGCCGAGGTGCGCCAGGCCCATCTGGACCTGGAGGCACGCAGGACCACGGGCTCCACCATCTTGCTGCCATGAACGGGGAAAAGAGCCCAGCCGACCCAGGCGTGCAGGCATGGCTGAACCGGGTGCGCGCCGCAACCCGCCAGCCTGCGCTGCAGCCGCGCCGGCCGCTTCAGGTGGCGGCAGAGGAAATCGGTTCGCTGGAAGATGGGCTGGCTGCGCAGTTGCCGGACGGGGTGATGCAGGCCCATGGCGTGGCGCTGCGGCAGCAGGCCGGCCACTGGCACCTGCAGGGCGAAGGTGATGCCACGGCCCTGCTCAACGCCCTGGCACGCGTGCTGCGAGCCTGCGGCCACAGCGGCCCCTGGCGCGATGAGCAACTGGCAGTGTGCAACGTGCAGGGTCAGCGCATTGGCACCGTGGAGCGTGGCGCCGTGCGTCCGCTGGGCATTGCCACCCTGGCCGTGCACCTGGTGGGCGAGACGGCCGACGGCCGCATCTGGGTGCAGCAGCGCGCCGACAGCAAGCCCACCAACCCCGGCATGTGGGACACGCTGATGGGCGGCATGGTGGCCGCGCACGATACCCTGGAACAAGCCGTGCAGCGTGAAACCTGGGAAGAGGCCGGCCTGCGCGTGGGCGAGCTGCAGGGCCTGCGCCATGGCGGCCACGTACTGTTCGAGCGCCCCAGCGACGAGGCCGAGGGCCGTGGCTTCATGCGCGAACGCATCGACTGGTTCAGCGCCACCGTGCCGGCTGCGCTGGAGCCCAGCAACCAGGATGGCGAGGTGCAGGCCTTTGCACTGATAGAGCGCGACCAGCTCGTGCAATGGCTGCTGCAGGACCGCTTCACGCCCGAGGCCGCCCAGGTGCTGGCGGCCTGGCTGGGCTGGTGAACGGGCAAGGCTTGCGGCGCCTCAGCGCGCCGCCTTGTCCAGCGCCGATTCCTTGAGCCGGCTGGGCGCCAGGGCGCCGGCCGATTCCAGGATGGGATAGGCCACAGAGCACAGCAGCGAGTTGATGCGCTTGAGGTCGCTGATGAGGTCGATGTGCAGCGAGCTGGTCTCTATGCTGGAGACGGTGTTGTCGGACAGGCGGGCCAGGTGGGTGGCCGAGTAGGCCAGTTCCAGATCGCGAAAGCGCGCCTTTTCCTCCAGCAGCTTCTGGGCCTCGCGCACATTGCCGTTGAGAAAGACGCTCATGGCCAGGCGCAGATTGTCCAGCAGGTGGTGCAGCAGCTCGCGGATCTCCTGCGTGCCGGCCTCGGAAAACTGGCGGCCCTTCTTGATCTTCTTGTCCTCGATGTCCAGCAGCACGCGCTCGATGATATCCCCGATCTGCTCCATGTTGATGGTGAAGCTGATGATTTCGGTCCAGCGCTGGCCCTCGCGTTCGTCGAGTTCGGCGCGCGAGATCTTGGTCATGTAGTACTTGATGGCCGAGTACAGGTCGTCCACCGTGCCTTCGAGTTCGCGCAGCTCCTGGGACAGCTTGAGGTCGTCGGTCTCCAGCACGCGCTGCATGCCGATCAGCATGGACTCGACCATGTCGGCCTGGTGCAGGGCCTCGCGCGCGGCGCAGGAAATGGCCAGCGACGGCGTGCTCAGCGCCGAGGGGTCCAGGTGGCGGGGCCGCAGCAGGCTGGTGGAACTGGCCTCGGGCTTGGGCAGCAGGGCCGTCACCCAGCGCGCCACGGTCTGCGTCAGGCCGATGAAGCACAGGCTGTTGAAGATGTTGAAGGCCAGGTGGAACAGCACGATGTTCTGGCCCTTGCCGTCGATCAGCGGCATCACATAGGTGGCCCACAGCCCCAGGAAGGGCGCCACGATGGCCACACCCATGATCTTGAACAGCATGTTGCCGATGGTGACCTGGCGCACTTCCACGCTGGACTTGGCCGTGGTCAGCACGGCCACCAGGCCGCTGCCGATGTTGGCGCCCAGCGTCAGGCCCAGCGCCACTTCCATGGGAATCGCGCCCGAGCTGGCCATGGCCGCGATCAGCAGCACGATGGCCAGGCTGGAATAGGCCATCACGGCCAGCAGCGCACCCAGCAGCAGCTCCATGAAGATGTCGCTGGTGACAGAGGCCAGCAGGGTGCGCACGGCGGGGGCTTCCAGCAGCGGCTCGGTGGCATCGACCACCAGGCGCAGGGCCAGCAGCATCACGCCCAGCCCGATGAGCACGCGGCCTATGCGCCCGGCCGTGGTGTCCTGGCGCGTGATGAACAGCACCACGCCGACAAAGATGAACAGCGGCGACAGCCAGGACAGGTCGGTGGAGAACAGCACGGCCATCAGCGCCGTGCCCACGTCGGCGCCGCGCATCACGGCCAGCGCGGCCGGCAGCGAGATCAGGCCCTGGCCCACGAAGGCCGAGGTCATCAGCGAGGTCGCCGTGCTCGACTGCACCAGCGCAGTCACGCCCAGGCCGGACAGCGCGGCCGAGAAGCGGTTGCTCATGCTGTGGGCGAGCAGGTTGCGCAGGTTGGCGCCGAACACCCGCAGCACGCCGGTGCGGACCATGTGCGTGCCCCAGACCAGCAGGGCGATGGCGGCCAGTAGATTGAGTAAGTGCTTCATGTGCTGTGAGCGGAGAAGCGGACCAATATAACCCCGGTCCCGGCTTGCGCGCAGGAGAGTCGGCCGCATGAGCGCACAGTTTGGTGCGAAATAAGGAAAATTGTAGAAATAAAACGAATCGAAAAGAATTTCGGTTGACCCAAAACGCACTCAGGAAAACCCGAGGAAAACCCGCCGGCATGCAGCCGGTGGCCCCCTCAATGAAAAAGCCCCTCGCAAGAGGGGCTGGCGGCTCCGGCTGCGGCAGGGATCAGGTGCCCTTGGCTCGCCGTGCGCGCAGCACCTCGTCCAGGATCAGCAGGGCCGCGCCCACGCTGATGGCGATGTCGGCCGCATTGAAGGCCGGAAAGTGCGAACGGCCCCAGTAGAAGTCCAGGAAGTCCACCACGTAGCCGTGCTGCAGGCGGTCCACCACGTTGCCGATGGCACCGCCCAGGATGCTGGCCAGCGAGAAGCAAAACAGCTTCTGCCCCGGATGCTTGCGCAACTGCCAGACGATGAGCAGCGTGGCCGCCGCGCCGATGCCCACGAACAGCCAGCGCTGCCAGCCACCGGCTCCAGCCAGGAACGAGAAGGCCGCCCCCGTGTTGTGGGCCCGCACGATGTTGAAAAAGCCCGTGATCGGCGTCCAGTCGCCCAGCTGGTAGGCATCAAGGATCCACTGCTTGGTGAGCTGGTCGATGGCGATGATCGCCAGCGACCAGGCCAGCCAGGGCCAGATGCGGCGGCTGCGGGATTCGGGGACTGCGGCAAAGCTAGGGGTCATGGCAGCGCCTCGGTGGGATTACGCCTTGCGGCGCTCTTCGCCGGCACCGTGCAGGTTGCTGTCGCAACGGCCGCACAGGCTGGGGTGCTCGGGATTGATGCCCACGTCGGCACGGTAGTGCCAGCAGCGGTCGCACTTGGCATGGCTGCTGGGTGCGACGGCGGCCTGCAGCGTCTCGCCCGCCAGGGCCTCGGCGGCCGAGGTGATGAAGACGAACTTCAGGTCGTCGCCCAGGCTTTGCAGCAGGGCCAGGTCTTCGGGCTGCGCCGAGACACGGACTTCGGCCTGCAGCGAGGAGCCGACCCGGCCTTCGGCGCGCACGGCCTCGATGTCCTTGTTCACCACGTCGCGGATCTCGCGCAGGCGGGCCCACTTGGCCAGCAAGGCCTCGTCGCCGGCCGGCAGGTCGGTGTAGGTCTCCAGGAAGATGGACTCGCTGTTGCCGAAGACCTTCCAGGCCTCTTCGGCCGTGAAGGACAGGAAGGGCGCCATCCAGCGCAGCATGGCGTGCGTGATCTGGTGCAGCGCGGTCTGGGCGCTGCGGCGGGCCAGGCTCTTGGGCGCGCTGGTGTACAGGCGGTCCTTGAGCACGTCCAGGTAGAAGCCGCCCAGGTCTTCCGAGCAGAACAGCTGCAGCTTGGCCACCACGGGGTGGAATTCGTAGACCTTGTAGTGGGCCAGCACCTCGGCCTGGAACTGGGCCGCGCGGGCCAGGGCCCAGCGGTCGATCTCCAGCAGCTCTTCGGTGGGAACCGAGTCTTTCGCCGCGTCGAAGTCGCTGACGTTGGCCAGCAGGAAGCGCAGCGTGTTGCGGATGCGGCGGTAGGCGTCCACCACGCGGGCCAGGATCTTGTCGTCGATGCCCAGGTCGCCCGAGTAGTCGGTCGAGGCCACCCACAGGCGGATGATCTCGGCGCCCATCTTGTTGCTCACGTCCTGCGGGGCGACGGTGTTGCCCAGCGACTTGGACATCTTCTTGCCCTGGCCGTCCACGGTGAAGCCGTGGGTCAGCAGGCCGCGGTAGGGCGCGCGCCCGAAGATGGCCGAGGCCAGCAGCAGCGACGAATGGAACCAGCCGCGGTGCTGGTCATGGCCTTCCAGGTAAAGGTCGGCCTCGGGGCCCTGGTCGTGGTGCATGTCGGCGTGCGTGCCGCGCATCACATGCCAGAAGGTGGAGCCGGAGTCGAACCAGACTTCGAGGATGTCGGTGCTCTTGGTGTAGTGCACGGCTTCCTCGGCGCCCAGGATGTCCTCGGCCGTCACGCGGCTCCAGGCCTCGATGCCGCCTTGCTCGACCATGGCGGCGGCCTGGTCGATGATCTCCATGGTGCGCGGATGCAGTTCGCCGCTGTCCTTGTGCAGGAAGAAGGGCAGGGGCACGCCCCAGCTGCGCTGGCGCGAGATGCACCAGTCGGGCCGGCCGGCGATCATGTCGCGCAGGCGGGTCTTGCCGTTCTCCGGGTAGAACTGGGTGTGCTCGATGGCTTCCAGCGCGATCTGGCGCAGCGTCTGCGCGGGCTTGTCACCGGGCTTGGTGAACACGCCCTCGCCCTCATCCATGCGGATGAACCACTGGGCGGCGGCGCGGTAGATCACCGGCGTCTTGTGGCGCCAGCAGTGCGGGTAGCTGTGGGTGATGGTCGTGGTATCCAGCAGGCGGTCGCCCAGCTTGAGCGCATCGATGATGACGGGGACGGCCTTCCAGATGTGCTGGCCGCCGAACAGCGGCAGCTCGGGTGCGTAGACGCCGTTGCCCTGCACGGGGCTCAGGATGTCATCGCGCGTCATGCCGTTGTTCATGCAGCTGTTGAAGTCGTCCACGCCGTAGGCGGGCGCCGAGTGCACGATGCCGGTGCCGTCATCGGCCGTGGCGTAGTCGGCCAGGAACACGGGCGAGACGCGGTCAAAGCCCTTGTCCACGTGGGCCAGCGGGTGCTTGAACTGCAGGTGGTCCAGCTTCCTTCCCACGGCGGTGGCAAGGACCTGGCCTTCGAGCTTCCAGCGTGCCAGGCATTTGTCGACCAGGGCGGAGGCCACGATCAGCAGGCCGCGCTCGGTATCCACCAGGCTGTATTCCAGCTCGGGGTTGACGTTGAGCGCCTGGTTGGCGGGGATGGTCCAGGCCGTCGTCGTCCAGATGACGATGAAGGCGGGCTTGGCCAGCGAGGTCAGCCCGAAGGCGGCCGCCAGCCTGTCGGGCTCGGCCGTGGGGAACATCACGTCCAGCGTCTGGCTTTGCTTGTCGGCGTACTCGATCTCGAACTCGGCCAGCGAGGAGCCGCAGTCAAAGCACCAGTACACCGGCTTGAGGCCGCGGTAGACGAAGCCGCGCTCCATGACGCGCTTCAAGGCGCGCAGCTCGGCGGCCTCGTTGGCGTAGTTCATGGTCTTGTAGGGATGGTCCCAGTCGCCGAGCACGCCCAGGCGCTTGAAGTCCACCATCTGCTGGGCGATCTGCTCGGTGGCGAATGCACGGCTCTTGGCCTGCATCTCGTCGCGCGGCAGATTGCGGCCATGCAGCTTTTCGATGGCGTTCTCGATGGGCAGGCCGTGGCAGTCCCAGCCCGGCACGTACATGGCGTCGAAGCCCTCGAGCTGGCGGCTCTTGACGATCATGTCCTTGAGCGCCTTGTTCACCGCATGGCCGATGTGGATCTTGCCGTTGGCGTAGGGCGGGCCGTCGTGCAGGATGAACTTGGGCGCACCGTGGCGCGCATCGCGCAGCTTCTTGTAGATGCCCTTGTCCTCCCATTCCTGGACCCAGCCCGGCTCGCGCTTGGGCAGATCGCCGCGCATGGGGAAGGGCGTGTCGGGCATGTTCAGCGTGGCGCGATAGCCCGCATTGGCGTTGGGAGAGACTTTCGAATCAGACATGGAGAACCTTGAAAGCAGGCCAGAGCCCGGACCGTCTGGTCCAGGCACGGGAAAAAGGGGAGGAAGCCTGGTGCGCACCCGCGCCCGGGCAGGTGACGGAGATCGTCAAATTCGGTCGCGCGTGGTCTGGCGACGGGTCTCGGTGTAGATGGGTGTGTGGATGGTGGCGAAGAACGCGCGCGCGTCATCGCAGTCCTTGGCGATGCCGGCGGTGAGGGCGTCGAGACTGTCGTACTTCAGCTCGTCGTGCAGTTTGTGCAGAAGTTCCACGCGGATGATTTTACCGTAGGCCTCTTCGCCACCCGGCGCGCCGGGCCAATCGAGGCAGTGGGTTTCCAGCAGGACGCGCCCGCCGTTGACATCCGTCGGGTCCAGGGAAGGGCGCACACCGAGGTTGGCCACGCCGCGCAGAGGACGCTCATGCAGTCCGTGGACCAGCACCGCGAAGATGCCGCTGGCCGCGGGCTTCCAATGGTTGAAGCGCAGGTTCAGCGTTCGAAAGCCGTCGCCCGCGCCCTGGCGGCTTTCGGCCAGGCTGCGGCCCAGCTTGCGCCCGTGGACCACATGGCCGGAGATGGTGTAGGGATGACCCAGCAGCCGCGCCGCATCCTGCATGCGCCCCTCGGCCAGGGCGCAGCGCACATGGGTGCTGGACACGCGCAGGCCATGCACTTCGTAGCTGTTCATGCGGGCCACGTCAAAGCCCTGGCGCTGGCCTGCCGCGTCCAGCATGGCGTAGTCGCCCGCGCGCTGGGCGCCGAAGCGGAAATCGTCGCCGACCAGCACGTATTTCGCGCCCAGGCCGGCCACCAGCACCTCATCGATGAAGGCCTGGGGCGCCTGGCTGGCCAGCGCCCGGTTGAAGGGCAGCACCACGGTCTGGTCCACGCCGCAGCGCTGCAGCTCCGACAGCTTGTCGCGCAGCGTGCCTATGCGCGCCGGCGCGATCTCGGGCCGGCCCAGGGCCTGGGCGAAGTAGTCGCGCGGATGGGGCTCGAAGGTCAGCACGCAGGTGGGCACGCCACGCTGGGCAGCTTCAGCCGACAGCAGGGCCAGCATGGCCTGGTGACCCCGGTGAACACCATCGAAATTGCCGATGGTGACGGCGCAGGCCGGTTCTCGCCCTGGATGGTTGAAGCCTCGAAAAATCTTCATGGGACGCTTTGTTTTCAATAGCGGCTGGCACGCGCGCAGCCAGCGCAGGCTGTCAATCCGACACGGAAACAGAGTATATTGCCTCGATAAGGCCTGCCTTGCAGGCCCTGTGCACTGGCTGCATTCCCGTTCACCTTGGTGTCAGAGGAGGCGTGTCGTGAAGGTCTTGAAGCTGTCGGCCCAAGGGCTGCCCCAATCCTGGATTACGCTGGAGCAGGCGGCGCTGCATTACGCGGCGGACGATGTGCGCTGGGAGTCCGGCGGGGAAGTCGCCTGTTTCCGCGGTGGCCACAATGCCGTCACGGGCTGCCAGTCGGTCATTCACATCAACAGCATCATCGGCACGCGCGGTGCGCCCTCCATCAACCCGCACAGCCTGCAGCCGGGCCTGACCAACGGCAAGCTGTTCGCACGCGACCGCTGCATCTGTGCCTACTGCGGCCGGGTCTTCCACGAAAACGACCTCACGCGCGAACACATCGTGCCCATCTCCGCAGGCGGCGGCCATCACTGGATGAATCTGGTGACTGCCTGCCGTTCCTGCAACCACCGCAAGGGCGCCCGCACGCCTGAACAGGCGCGCATGCCCCTGCTCTACACGCCCTATGTACCCAGCCTCTGGGAAGACTTCATCCTGCGCAACCGGCGGATTCTGGCGGACCAGATGGAGTTTCTGCTTCTGCATGTGCCCAGAAGCTCGCGCTGGGCGCGCGATAGCCTCGTCGGGGACGGTGGGGCGCCCACGCACGAGGTGGCATGGGCTTGATGAGAACTGTCAGGCAGCGGTCTTGGTTGCGGTCACGACGAAGCCCTGAACCGGTTGCCCGCCTTCCTGCCGCAGCACCAGTTCCTCGGTCGATACGCTGAAGCCCGCTTGCTTGCACAGTGCTTCGATATGGCTGCGCTTGTGGGCGTAGCGTTGGCTGTTTTGCAGCACCAGGTCGGGGCCGTCTTCTGGCGCAGTTTCGCAGGAGAAGATGAATTCGCCACCCGTCTTCAGAATGCGCGCCGCATTGGGGATGACCGTAGCTGCATCGCCAACGTAGATCAGTACATCGAGGCAGGTGATCACGTCATACTCGCTGTCCGGAGTGTCGCGCAGGGCATCCAGCAGGCTCACGTTGTGGAAACGGTCATAGATGCCGTGCCGTGCCGCCTGTTCGATCATTTTCACGGAACTGTCCACGCCGATCAGGAAGCCCTGCATGGAGCCCAGACAGACACCCAGCAGGCCTGTGCCACAGCCCAGGTCCAGCAGGTTAAAGTCCTTTTCTGGATTGCGCGCGACCAACTGTTCTGCGACGCGTTTGGGCAGCTGGTAGCCGAGGCCACGCACCATGTGCATATCGTATTGCTCGGCCATTCCGTCGAACAAGGGCCTGTGCATCTCAACAGGCTGGTGGGCCGGGGTTTCGCCCCGGGCCAGGGCTGCGTAGTAGATCAGCGTGGCATCCTCGGGGGATCGTTCCTGCAGCATGCGGATGTCAGGCAGTGCCGCAGCAGGCTCGCCGCGTGCGATGCAGGCCTTGATTCGGCCAATGCGCAGTGACGGCTGCTCGGGCTGCTCCTGTACCAGGGCGTCCCAGATCTGCCCTGCCTCGGCGTGTTGCTGCAGGCTGCTCAGATCGTTGGCCAGATACTGGCGCAGCATGGTGTCGCCGGGAAATAGCTCCAAGCCTCTGCGCAGGTGCTCCACGGCCATTGCGGTATGACCGGCGCGGTGGGCGATGTCCACCACGCCTGCCAGTACCTGCGGATTTCCAGGCTCGATGCGCGCCACTTTCTCAGCCAGTTCCAGAGCAGAATCGAATTGGCTGCGACGAGCCCGATAGAGCGCGGTTTCCAGCAGGCCTGGTCCCCACATGGGCGCCAGTTCGAGGCAGCGTTCGAATGTCTCTTCGGCTTTGGCGTGATTGCCGGCTTTCTCCGCCATCAGCGCCGCCAACATGAAGACGCGTGCGTCGTTCGGCATCTGGCGCTGGGCCTTGTTCAGAGTCTGTGCGGCCTTGCGCAGATCGCCGTTGGAGATCTGCTGGCGAGCCATTTCCAGGTGCTTGCGGTTGATATCGGCGGGGATGGAAGTAGCGCTCATGGACAGGTGTGTGTTTATGGCCAGAATGAGGCGGGCTTTGATGGCGGCAAATGCCGACAGGCCACGCCAGTGGCGAACTTTTCATTATCGTGGATTCTTCGCCGCATCATGTTTCAAGCCGCTGTCTGCAAGGTTTTGGACTGCGCAGCGGGAGCGGGATGCGGCGGCAGCGTGAGCGTGAAGCTCGTGCCGCCCTCCGGTGAAGGTGCCGCCTGTATGTCGCCGCCATGCAGTCGTGCAATGCGTCGGGCGACCCACAGGCCCAGGCCGAAGCCGCGGGCCTGGTCGGAGCGGTGGCCGCGCTCGAAGCGCTCGAAGATGCGCAGCGCCAGCTCGGGCGCCAGGCCTGGGCCCTGGTCGCTGACGGTGAGTTCCAGCTGACCACGGTCGTCGGTGCGCGCGCGCACGGTGATTTCTCCGGCCTTGGCGTACTTCACGGCGTTGTCCACGAGGTTGGACAGTGCGATGCGGATGAGCGTGGAGTCGCACTCCCAGATGGCGGGCGCCTGCGCGCTGTCCAGGCGCAGACGGTGGCGGCGGGACCAGTGCACGAGCTGCGCGGCATCATCGACCAGCTCCATGACGGGAGCGCGGTGCAACTGCAGCCTGAAGGCGGGAGCGTCCAGGCGGTCGCTGATCAGGCAGTTGTCCACCAGGGCCGTGAGGCGTCTGCAGGCGCGCCGGATCTGGGCGGCGCGTTCGAGCTGGGAGTCGATGTCGGGGGAGGGAAAGGAAAGTTGCTCGGTGGCGGCACTGTCCACCACGGCCAGCGGCGTGCGGAACTCATGGTTGACCATGTTGAAGAACTGCCGCTGCTCCAGTCGCAGCGTGCGTTCGCTGTGCAGCGCCGCCTGCAGCGCGTTCTGCGCCCGCAGCAGCTCGGCCGTGCGCAGCCGCACGCGCTCTTCCAGCGCATGCTCGGATTTGGCCAGGGATTCGAGCAGTTGTGCCTGGCGCGCCATGGAGTCCCGGAATTTCTGGATCAGGCTGGCGCCGACGGCCACGGTGATCACGATGTTGACCAGCAAGGTGTTGAGCTGCCAGAAAACGCTGGTCTCTATGGTAGGCAGGCTGGCAAGGCCCACATAGGCTGCCGTCACATACAGCCCCATGAGCCCGTACATGGTGCTGGGAACGACCATCAGCACATGCACCAGGCTGGCACGATCGCGCAGCAGATTGCTCCATGCGACCACCGCAAACAACGCGCTGATGGCCCAGGGCGCGCCGACCCCTATCCAGGCCCAGTCCTGGTAGCGGCCGAGCGGGATGCTTGGCAGGCACAGCAACGGGATGATTCCCAGGGCGAGCAGGGCCCGGTCCATGCGCCGCCAGCGTGTGTCGCGGGTCAGCAGCTCGCGCATCTGCCAGGCCAGGGCGGCGGGAAGCATCAGGGTGCCAAGGCTGACGCACAGATGGCCCCAGTGCGCCAGATGGTCGGGCAGCCAGATCTGCAGGTAGCCCCGGTCGCTGGCGCCATGGATCAGTACGGCGATGGCTGCCACGGCCATGGCGGCCAGTTTGCGCAACCGCAAGGCCAGGGCTGCCCCGATGATCAGCAGGGCCAGCATGAGGTTGATGCCCTGGTGGATGCCCGATGCCCATTCCACGGCCGAGAACTGCGTCATCAGACCGCTGCTGCGCCAGATCGTGGCGTCCAGCTGCATGGGGCTTGAGGTCTGCACGCGCAGGATGAAGGGCTGGTCCGTGTACAGCGGAAACACGAGCTGGCGCACATGGACCCGTGGTTCGCCGGTTGCCGTATCGCCGCTGCTGCGCATGCGCCAGGCGCCGTCCATGTACTGGTACAGCGCGACCTGGTCCAGGTAGCTGGGCAGGATCTCCAGCCACAGAGGGTCCTGCTCGGGGTCGATCTTCCCGGCCGCGATATAGGGAGCCTGCACCTTGAGCCAATACACATCGCGCGTGTAGCCCTTGTTCAGCGGTGTGTCGAGCGCGGTGAAGTCCGTATCGGGCAGGGCTGCCACCTGGTCGATGGTGAGGCTGCCCTGCGCATCGACAAGCGCCAGCATGGGCAGGTCCGTGCCCAGCTGCAGGCGCTTGGCTGGAAGGGACTGCCAGGCCGGACTGAGGATGAAGCAGACCACCAGCACCAGCGAAAACACCAGCCAGCCCGGCAGCGCCAGACGGTTCAGGACACGCAGCAGGTTCAGGATGCGCATGGCGAGGCGGGCTGTGTTGCAGCTGCGGCAAGGCCGCTGTCTTCGGGAATGCTGCAGGGCAGCGTCAGCGTGAAGCAGGTGCCGCCGCCCGCAGCTGGCGTGACCTGCACATCGCCGCCGTGCATCTGGGCCACGCGCCGGGCCACCCACAGGCCCAGGCCGAAGCCTCGGGTCTGGTCCGAGCGCTCTCCGCGCTCGTGCAGTTCGAAGATGCGCTGCGCCAGCTCGGGCGCCAGGCCAGGGCCCTCGTCGCTGACGGTGAGCTCCAGCCGGCCCTGCCCGTCCAGGCGGGCACACACGGCGATTTCGCCGGCCTGGGCGTATTTCACGGCGTTGTCCACGAGGTTGGACAGGGCGATGCGCACCAGCGTGGGATCGCACTGCCAGGAGGCGGGGATGCCGGCAGTCTCCAGCCTCAGATGATGGCGGCGCGACCAGTGCACGAGCTGTACGGCATCGTCGATCAGGTCCGTCACCGGAACCCGGTCGAGCTGCAGCCGGAACGCAGGCGCGTCCAGGCGGTCGCTGACCAGGCAGTTGTCCACCAGGGCCGTGAGGCGCCTGCAGGCACGCCGGATCTGGGCGGCCCGCTCCAGTTGGGAGTCGATGTCGGTGGACGGAAAGGTCAACTGCTCCGTGGCCGCGCTGTCCACCACGGCCAGCGGCGTGCGGAATTCATGGTTGACCATGTTGAAGAACTGGCGCTGCTCCAGCCGCAGGGTGCGTTCGCCGTGCAGCGCGGCCTGCAGCGCGTTCTGTGCATGCAACAGTTCGGCCGTGCGTGTGCGTACCCGGCCTTCGAGCGCGTGCTCGGAGCGGGCCAGCGACTCCACCAGTTGCGCCTGCCTGTCCATGGAGTTCTGGAATTTCTCGACCAGGCTGGCGCCCACGGCAATGATGATGAGGATGTACAGCAGCAGCGATTCCAGTTGCCAGTACATGCCGGCTTCGATGTCGGAGGACACCAGCCCCGTGAACGCTGCAGCCACGTGGATGCCCATGACCGCATGCAGCGTGTAGGGAATCAGCACCAGCAGGTTGACGATGCTGGGGCCCAGCCGGAGCAGGTTCTTCCAGGCCACCAAAGCGCTCAGCATGCTGGCCATCCAGGGGACGCTGACTCCGAGCCAGGCCCATTGCGTGTAATGCCCCATGGGAATGCTGAGCAAGGCCAGCAGCGGCGCCAAGGTCAGCAGCACCAGCATGCGGTCGATGCGGCGCCAGATCGTTCCGCGCGTCAAGGTCTCGCGTGCCTGCCAGGCAAAGGCGGCAGGCAGCAGGAAGACGCCCACGCTCACCCAGATATCCGCATGCGGCGCCCAGGGCTCGGGCAGCCACAGCTGGGCATAGCCGCGCACATTGGCGTTGTGGGTCAGAACCACGAACGCCAGCAGCGTCATGGCCATCAGGCTGCGCATGCGAAGGGCCAGGGCTGCGCCGGCGATCAGCAAGGTCAGCACCAGGTTCACGCCCTGGTGCACCCCCGAGGCCCACTCCACGCTGGACAGCCAGGCCATCAGCCCCGTGCTGCGCCAGACCGTGGCGTACAGCTGCATGGCGCTGCTGGTCTCGATGCGCAGCACAAAGGGCTGGCCGGCGCGCAGTGGAAACACCAGCTGGCGCACATGGATGCGCTGGGCCATGGGCACCGTGTCGCCGCTTTCGCGTGCCTGCCACAGGCCGTGCGCCTGCTGGTAGAGCGTGACCCTGTCCAGATAGGTGGGCGTGATCTCCAGCCACAGCGGATCATTGCCGGCCAGCGCACTGGCGGGTGCGAGGGCAGGCATGGCAACCCTCACCCAGTAAGCCTGGCGGGTATAGCCCTCGTTCAGAGGCGTGCGCCGGGTTTCGAAGGCATCATCGGGCAGGGCCGCGACCTGTTCAATGGTCATGCTGCGGCCCGCATCGGCAAGCACCTGCATCGGCAGGTCCTTGCCCAGACGCAGTCCCTTGTCAGGGGGAGACATGGTTGCCGGGCTCAGCACGAAAAATGCGAGCAGCCCGAGCGATACCGTGATCCATGCAATAAAAGTAAATTTTTGTGTGTTTCTCTGAACTGTGAGCATTCGAGAGTGTTCGTGCATGGCGGCGGACGTTCACCCCAATGAAAATCCGCGCACCAATAGGCAAACATCATGCAGCAGACACTAGAGCCATCGATCGAGTTCACCGTCGCCGTCGTAGAGGACGACGAGGATATTCGTATCAATGTGTGTCGATTTTTAACAAAGTCTGGCCTGCATGCCTGGGGCACGGATTCTGCAGAAGACTTCTACATAAAGCTACTGCGCGAAAAGGCAGATCTGGTCGTCGTCGACCTGGGTCTGCCCGGCGAGGACGGGCTGAGCCTGGTCAAGCGCCTGGCCGAGCAGGAGATCCCCGTGGTGGTGCTCACGGCACGCGGCGATCTGGACAGCCGCATTGCCGGCCTCAATGCCGGCGCGTTGCAGTACTTCGTCAAGCCCACCGACATGAACGAGCTGGTGGCCGGCATCCGCTCCCAGCTTCGCCGCAACACCGGTCAGCCGGGCAGGGCGTCCGCCCCATTCCTGACCTGGCGCCTTGACCCCCTGTCGGCCTGCATGGTCGCACCCAACCACCAGATCATTGCCCTGACCAGCCGCGAGCTGGAATTGCTCGGCTGCCTGATGGCAACCCCCGGGACCATGGTGTCCAAGCAGACCCTGATCGAGGCCATGGGCTATGCCGATGTGGATGACGGTTTTCATCGCATTGAATCGCAGTTGACGCGGCTTCGCCGCAAGACCCTGGATATCTCCGGGCTGGCCCTGCCGGTGAGGGCCGTGTTCGGTCGAGGGCTGGTGTTCGTGCCTTAGGCGCCTTTTTCTTCTCCATTTCAGCTTTTTGAACCGCTGCCGTCCGGGCATGCGGAAGGGATTCGTTCGCCCATTTTTTTGCTGCAAAAGCGCGTGCGCGTGATTGGGCGGCTTGGTGCTGGCGGTGTGCGCAAGCCGGCGGCGTGGGCCGTCGGGGTTTTCATCCGTGATCAAACACACATGAAGAGAGGAATGGTATGGCGAGACAGAGTTTGCATATCCGGCCCACAGGGCCGCGCATGAACGCTTGGAGGCAGGCGAGACGCCTGATCGCGGCTGGCACCCTGGCGGTGATCGGTGCGGGGGCACAGGCGGCGTTTCTGAATGGTGATTTCGAGACGGGAGACTTGACTGGCTGGACGGCTCAGGCCTGGACCAACAATGGGACCCAGACCAATCCGAAGAGCCTGAGCGAGTTGCTTTTGCAGCCGCCCGGCAGC
Organism: Delftia sp.; assembly: GCF_059499305.1. Classification (NCBI taxonomy): domain Bacteria; kingdom Pseudomonadati; phylum Pseudomonadota; class Betaproteobacteria; order Burkholderiales; family Comamonadaceae; genus Delftia; species Delftia sp. Next base: position 122,061 of record NZ_JCABYI010000024.1, on the reverse strand, counting down.
AAGGTTCATCTGGTCGAAATCGACAGCGGCTCGGAAGGCGCTGCAGACGAAGTCCTGTTCCGGGGTGACGCCGGCCAGTCCGCCCTCAAACTGACTTTGGCAGGCTCCCACTCTGCCCGCATCAACCTCAAGGCGAACAGCACCACCCCAGCCAGCAACGTGATACCGCGGTCCAACAATGTCACGGGGGGACTCGCCGGCTGGACCCAGCAGGTCAATACGGCAAGTTCCATCACCCAGGAAGTGACGCTGACTGCGGATGACATCGACCAGGACGGCAAGATCCACATCCGATTTGTCGCGGCGCCCGTGCTTGAGTACGCCAGCAATCACGGAGGCGAGGATCGCCCCTACTTTGCCATCTCGCTGGTCAAGACCTATGACGCCCAGACCGCCACGGATCTGACGGGCTCACCCCAGGAGTTGTTCTTCAAGTACCACTACGGCGGCGAGCCGGGAGCACCCTGGAAGACCTTTACCGACAAGGGCGGTGCCATCCAGAACTACACCGACCCCCAGGCCTACGATGTCGCTCCTGGCAATGCCTACCTGCGGGTAGGCGACAAGGTCAGGCTGCAGGCCGTGGCCTCGGCCTGCAGTGCCGGTGGCCACGCAGGCCATCTGTACGTTGACAACTTCGGCACGACCCTGCCCAAGACCTTGTGGATCAGCGCGTCCGGGCCTGTCAGCGCGCCCAAGGCGGACGGCACGGAGATCACCTACACCTATACCTATACGAACAACGGCAGCACCCCGGTGAACAACGTGAAGGTCACGCCCGCGATGCCCGTGGGCACGGATGCGGGCGTCAGTCCGACCACGTTCGTGTCGCTGGCCGGCGACGGCGGCGCTTGCACGGCCCCGGCCGTGGGCAGTTCAGACCCTGCCCAGTGCAACTTTGGGACCCTGGCACCCGGGCAGTCGGGCACGTTCACGATGACCGTGAAGGTTCCTGCGGGCACGCCGTCAGACCAGATCAACAACGGCAACTACACCATCGGAGGCGACCTGACCTCGACCCTGCTCGGTGCCATGGTGCAGACCCAATTGCTGGCTCCCGCGGCGAGCAGCGACATGGTGCCTGATGTCTCCGGACTCCCGCCCACCGCCGTGGTCGGCGTCCCCTACACCGGCAGCTTCTCCTGCAAGAACGATGGTGCAGCCAGCGCAGGCCAGGCTATCTGCGATGCCTCCGGTCTGCCCCCTGGCGTGACGGCAGGCCAATGCACGATAGACGGCGCGGCCTGGATGCAGCCCGCCGTGGTGCCTGCGGGCAAGACGGTGGTCTGCCTGGTCTCCGGCACACCGACGGGTCCAGGCGGCAGCTCGACGGTCACGGTGACCACGGGCGGCGACAACGACCTGACCCCGGGCAACAACACGGCCACATCGAACATCACGGTCACCACAGCGCCGGACATGCAGGTCAATCTGAGCGGACTGCCCCCCACCTCGCCGCTGAACATTCCCTATAGCGGCAGCTTCACCTGCAGCAACCAGGGCCTGGCCAACGCCGTGAGCGGCACCTCCTGCGCCGTCTCCGGCCTGCCGGCTGGCGTGACACAAGGCGCATGCTCCATCAGCCCCGGCAATGCCGCGTGGGTGGCGGGCAATGCGGTGCCGGTGGGAGCCACGGTCACCTGCCAGGTGAGCGGTACGCCCACGGCCGCAGGTTCGTCCACGGTCACGGGCACCACGGGCGCAACGGATGATTCGAATGCGGCAAACAACACCGCGACCATGAATGTGTCCACCGTTGCAGTGCCCGACATGGGCGTCGATCTGAGCGGCCTGCCGACCGCGTTCACTGCCGGCACGCCCTACAGCGGCCGTTTTGTCTGCAAGAACCAGGGCTCGGCCGATGCATCGGCAGGCACCTCGTGCGCAGTCACGGGACTGCCGCCTGGCGTCAGCCAGGGCGCTTGCCGCATCAGCCCCTCCAATGCAGCCTGGTCCGCAGGGGATGCCGTGCCTGCGGGCGCCAGCGTGACCTGCACGGTCAGCGGAACGCCCAGCTCCGTGGGGGCGGTGGCACTGACGGGCAGTACCGGTGCGACCGGAGATGCCAACCCGGCCAACAACACGGCTTCCCGCGCGGTGGCCGTGGCCGTATCGCCCGCCTCCATCCCCACCCTCTCCGAATGGGGCCTGATCCTGATGTCCGGCTTGATGGGCATCATGGGCTGGGGCATGGTGCGCCGCCGCCGCTTCAACGCGCTGTGACCGGCAACCGGTCGTGACGCAGGGCGTCCTTCGGGGCGCCTTTTTTTTGGTTCGGAGCATGGCCGCAGCCCATTGACATGCTCAATATGTGATCGAATAAGGGTTTATACCTAGCATTCGCCCCATGATCGTCCGTGATCGCCCCGCCGGCCTCAGGCTGTTTCTGATTTTGCGGGGCTCGGTGCTCCAGCGCATCCAGGTCACGCTGCTCGTGAACATCGTGTTTGCCGCCATCATCACCCTGGTGCACGGCAATCTCTTCGACGTGAAGATCACGGTGACGCCCATCCCCTTCACGCTGATCGGCCTGCCGCTGGCCATCTTCCTGGGGTTTCGCAACAACACCGCCTACGACCGCTACTGGGAAGGGCGCAAGCTCTGGGGAGAGATGGTGATCTGCGCGCGCACGCTGGCGCGCCAGTGCCAGAGCCTGATTGCGCTGGACACGGTGCCCGATCCCCGGCGCCGCGACAGCGACGTGCGCGTGCGCATGGTGCACCGGGCTGTTGCCTTCGCGCATTCGCTGCGGTCCCAGCTGCGGGGCCTGCACGACGATGCCGAAGCCGGCCGCTGGCTCGTGGACAGGGAATGGCGCCAAATCCAGGCCCTGCCGCTGGAGCAGCGCTGCGACGCACTGATGATGTCCATGGGGCATGACCTGGCGCAGTGTGTGCGCCGTGGCGAGATGGAACCCTGCCTGGCCGCGTCCATGGACAAGATCTTCACACGCATGACGGCCGCTGCCGCCTCGTGCGAGCGCATACGCAACACGCCCATGCCGTTCTCGTATGCGCTGCTGCTGCACCGCACGGCCTATATGTACTGCTTTCTGCTGCCGTTCGGCCTGGTGGACACGACCGGGTTCATGACGCCCTTTGTCGTGGCCATCGTGGCCTACACCTTCTATGGGCTCGACGCCCTTGGCGATGAACTCGAAGAGCCCTTTGGCCTGGAGAGCAACGACCTGCCGCTGGACACCATCTGCCGCTCCATCGAGATCAGCCTGGGCCGCACGCTGGGCGAGACGGATCTGCCCGCGCCGCTCAGGCCCGAGGGCTACAGGCTGACCTGAGGCGGCGGGCAAGCATGGGAAAAAGCAAAGGCCCATGAAAAGCCCATGAAAAAGCCCCGCAGTTTCCTGCGGGGTCTGGTGGTCTGAAGCGGGACCCGAGGCTCAGGCAAACACGCCGGCCGTGTCCTGCATCTTCCCGGACACGATGCCCAGATGGTGCAGCGTGTCCCCACCCGTCATCTCCATCTGCGTCAGGCGCTTGAAGTAGTGGCTGCCTGCGTACTCGTCGGTCACGCCGATGCCGCCGTGCAGCTGCACCGACTGCTGGCCCACATAGCGCAGCGACTGGCCCAGCTGGACCTTGGCGCGCGCGATGGCCACGTGGCGCTCCGCCTCGGGCGTGTTCATCTTGAGGCTGGCGTAGTAGCTCATGGAGCGGGCCAGCTCCAGCTGCATCTTCATGTCCGCCACGCGGTGGCGCAGGGCCTGGAAGCTGGCGATCACCGTGTTGAACTGCTTGCGCTGGTTCATGTACTCGGTGGTGAGCTTCAGTGTCTGCTCCATGGCGCCCACGCCTTCGGCGCACAGGGCGGCGTTGGCCACGTCCTGGGCCAGCGTCAGGGCGGCCAGGCCATCGGTCGTCACCAGCGTGGCGGGAGCCGCCTGGCAGCGCAGCTCGGCGGCGCGGCTGCCATCCTGGGTCCGGTAGCCCTGGGTGCTGACGCCGCTGGCGCCGCGCTCCACCAGGAAGAGGGCGATCTTGCCGTCCAGCTGGGCCGGCACCAGGAAGGCATCGGCCGCGTCGCCTGCGGGCACCACGCTCTTGGTGGCATCCACCGTGTAGCCGCTGCCGCTCTTGCCGGCCGTGGCCGCGCAGACGTCGAGCCGGTAACGGGCCTGGCGCTCCTGGTGTGCCAGCACGACCAGGGCCTCGCCGCTGGCCACGCGCGGCAGCCACTGGCCGGCCACGGAGGCGTCGGCATGCTGGCCGAGCACGCTGGATGCCACGAAGGCCTGTGCCAGCGGCTCCATCACCAGGCCGCGGCCCAGCTCTTCCATCACCACCATCACGTCGGTGGCGCCCTGGCCCAGGCCGCCGTGCTCCTCGGGCACGGTCAGTGCCGTCAGGCCCAGTTCGGCCAGCTCGCCCCAGGCCTCGCGCGAGAAGCCGCCCGCCTCGACGATGGAGCGGCGGCGCTCGAAGGTGTAGCCCTTGTCCACCCAGCGGCGCACCGCGTCGCGCAGTTGCTGCTGGTCATCCGAAAAATCAAAGTCCATTTTCTGTCTCCCGAAGCTGATCGAAGCGCGTCCGGCGCACTTCTGGGGTCAGCGAAACTCCAGCCAAAATCAGCCCAGCACCGTCTGAGCGACGATGTTTCTCTGGACCTCGTTGGAGCCGCCGTAGATCGTCGTCTTGCGCATGTTGAAATAGGTCGATGCCAGCGGCGCGTTGTCCGCCACGCCGCCGGGGAAGTCGCCCTGCCAGCCGGCTTCCATGGCTTCTTCGATGAAGGGCAGGCTGAAGGGGCCTGCGGCCAGCATCATCAGCTCGGAGTAGCGCTGCTGGATTTCACTGCCCTTGATCTTGAGCAGGCCGGCGATGTCCAGCGGGTTCTTGCCCGATTTCTCGGCCGACAGCACGCGTAGCACCAGCATCTCCAGCGCCACCACGTCGACTTCGAGCTTGGCGATCTCGTCGCGGAAACGCTGGTCCTCATAGACGCCTTCGGCCTTGGCGATGCGCTTGAGGCGTTCCAGCTCGCGCTTGGCGCGGTTCACGTCGGCGATGTTGGTACGCTCGTGGCTGAGCAGGTGCTTGGCGTAGGTCCAGCCCTTGTTCTCCTCGCCGATCAGGTTCTCGGCCGGCACTTCCACATTGTCGAAGAAGACCTCGTTGACCTCACACTCGCCGTCCAGCAGCTTGATCGGGCGCACGGTCACGCCAGGGCTCTTCATGTCCACCAGCAGGAAGCTGATGCCGGTCTGGGGCTTGCCCTCGTTGCTGGTGCGCACCAGGCAGAAGATCCATTCGCCGTACTGGCCCAGCGTGGTCCAGGTCTTCTGGCCGTTGACGATGTACTTGTCGCCCACGCGCTCGGCGCGGGTCTTGACGCTGGCCAGGTCCGAGCCCGAGCCCGGCTCCGAGTAGCCCTGGCTCCACCACACTTCGCCGCTGGCAATGCCGGGCAGAAAGCGCTGCTGCTGCTCGGGCGTGCCGTAGGCCATGATCACGGGCGCCACCATCACGGGGCCGAAGGGAATGATGCGCGGCGCGCAGGCCAGGGCACATTCCTCCTCGAACAGGTGCTTTTGCACGGCGTTCCAGCCGGGTCCGCCGAACTGCTTGGGCCAGCCGTAGCCCAGCCAGCCTTTCTTGCCAAGAATCTTGGCCCAGTTCTGCAGGTCGTCGCGCGTCAGGCGCAGCGAATGGCGCACCTTGTGCGCGATGTCCTGGGGCAGGTTGGCCCGCACCCAGGCGCGGACTTCCTCGCGAAAGGACTGTTCTTCAGGGGTAAATGCCAGGTCCATGGACTGTGTCTCCTTCAATCCCGGCTTTTGTAGCACGCGCGTTCTTTTTTGAACTGTCCAGGGCGTGACAACCTATGGCAATCCCTGATGGCTTCACGGCCGCCGGATATCAGGCAGGCTGATCGGGTTCTTCCAGACCCAGCTGGGCGTAGACATGTGCCAGACGTGCCTGCAGCTGGCGTACCTGGGCTTCCAGATCGACCACGCGCTGGGCCAGGGCATCGCCGCGTGCGCCTGCTGCCGCAGGGGCCGAGGCGATCGCGTTCACGTCCACGGGGCCGCACAGCAGGTGGGCCCAGCGTTGTTCGCGCGCGCCGGGCGCGCGGGGCAGCAGGACGACCAGCGGGCCGCCTTTTTCCTCGCTGCGCTCGCGCAGCTCTTCCAGGAAGGCTTCGACCGAGGAGATGTCGGCAAAGCGGTGCCAGCGCTCGGAGTTGATGCGCAGCTCGCCAGCCGTCTGCGGGCCGCGCAGCATCAGCAGGGACAGCAGCACGGCGCTCTGGTCGGGCACACCCACGCCGCGCGGGAAGTTGTGTTCCCAGCGCGTGGCGCGTGCGCTGCTGATCTGCACGGACATGGTGCGCAGGCGCAGGCTGTCCAGCGCTTCCTGGGCTTCGCCCTCGCTGACTTCCATCACCGGATCGCGGCTGCTTTTCTGGTTGCAGCCCGTCACCAGTGCGTTGAGCGTGAGCGGGTAGCTGTCGGGCACGGTACGCGCCTTCTCCATCAGGGTGGCCAGCACGCGGGCTTCGACGGCGGTCAAGGGGGTGGAGCGGGGATCGAATGGCATGGGTCTGAGGGCAAGAGGTGACAAGGCCCGGCAGGGCCATGGGCCTTGCCGGGGCTGGCGCAGGCCGCGCGGCCCGCGGTGCGACAATCGCCGCCCATGAAAAATATCGTGATCCTGATCTCGGGCGGCGGCTCGAACATGGCTGCCATTGTGCGTGCTTCGCAGCAACAGGACTGGGCGCGGCGTTATGGCGCCCGCGTGGCCGCCGTGGTCAGCAACAAGGCCGAGGCTTCGGGCCTGGTTTTCGCGCGCGAGCAGGGCATTGCCACCGAGGTGCTGGACCACCGCCCGTTCCCCAGCCGCGAGGCCTTCGACGCCGAGCTGGCCCAGGTGATCGACCGGCACGCGCCCGCGCTGGTCGTGCTTGCCGGCTTCATGCGCATCCTCACGCCGGGCTTCGTTGCGCATTACGAAGGTCGCATGATCAACATCCACCCCTCGCTGCTGCCCGCCTTCACGGGCCTGCACACGCACCAGCGGGCCATCGATGCAGGCTGCCGCTTCGCCGGCTGCACCGTGCACCGCGTGACGGCCGAGCTGGATGTGGGCCCCATCCTGGAGCAGGCCGTGGTGCCCGTGCTGCCCGGCGACACGGCCCAGGCACTGGCCGCGCGCGTGCTGGTGCAGGAGCACATCATCTACCCGCGCGCCGTGGCGCAGTTGATGCGGGGCTAGGGTCTGCTCACAGGCCTTCGCTCTGAAAGGCCTGCTGCTCCACTTCGGGGCAGCGTGCAAAGCGGGGCTGCTCCACGCCGTTGATGACCACGGTTTCGTTGAACATGGCGGCCGGCCGCACCCACAGGCCGCGCTCGCCGTAGAGCGCGCGGTACAGGGTCATGGACTCGCGCGTTTCGCTGTGGCGCACGGTGGCAAGCACCTCGTAGGGAGCGCCCTTGTAGTGGCGGTACAGGCCCGGGGGCGTGGCAATCAGAGGGGGCAGGTCGTCATCGGTCATGGGGCGCCATGGTAGCCGTGCCAGCCCGGCGTTGCTCCGGGTTCCGACCTGCGCCCCTCTCGGATTTGCAAGGCAGTGGGACAATCGCGGCCATGCATCCCAAACAGCTTCTCGACGCCTGCGCCGAACTGGTCAAGCGCACCCTGACTTTCGAACACCCGGCCGACGCCGTGGTGTCACGCTTTTTCCGTGAAAACCGCAACCTGGGCCCGCGCGAGCGCGCTGCGCTGGCCGAGACCGCCTACACCGTGCTGCGCAAGAAGCTGCTTTTTGAGAGCCTGGCGCGTTCTGGCAGCGGCTCGCGTGAGCGCAGGCTGGCCATTTTGGGCTTTGCCCACAGCCAGGAGGCACTGGCCCGCGTGGCTGGCAAGACCGAGCAAGGTGTCAAGGACGCACGCAGCTTCGTGCGCGCCGCGCTGTCGCCGCAGGAGCTGCAATGGCTGGACGCCTGCGAGGCCGTGCGTCCCGACGAACTGATGGAGCCGCACCGCCACAACCTTCCCGAATGGCTGGTCGCGCCGCTACAGCAGCAACTGGGCGATGACTTCTGGGCCTTTGCCCAGAGCATGGAACAGGCCGCGCCGCTGGATCTGCGCGTCAATGCGCTGAACGCCAAGCGTGCCGATGTGCAAAAGGAACTGGCCGATGCCGGCATCGCCGCCGAAGCCACGCCTTACTCGCCCTGGGGCCTGCGTGTGCAGGGCAAGCCGGCGCTGGCCCGGATGGACGCTTTCACGCGCGGTGCCATCGAGGTGCAGGACGAAGGCTCGCAACTGCTGGCGCTGATGCTCGATGCCAAGCGCGGCGAAATGGTGGTCGATTTCTGTGCAGGCGCAGGCGGCAAGACCCTGGCCATTGGTGCTTCGATGCGCAGCACGGGGCGTCTGTACGCCTTCGATGTCTCGGGCCACCGGCTCGAGGCCCTGAAGCCGCGCCTGGCGCGCTCGGGCCTGTCGAACGTGCACCCCGCGGCCATCGCCCATGAGCGCGACGACCGCGTCAAGCGCCTGGCCGGAAAGATCGACCGCGTGCTGGTCGATGCGCCCTGCTCGGGCCTGGGCACGCTGCGCCGCAACCCCGACCTCAAGTGGCGCCAGTCGGCCAAGGCCATCGAGGAACTCACGCAAAAGCAGGCGGCCATCCTGGCCAGTGCTGCGCGGCTGGTCAAGCCGGGCGGGCGCCTGGTCTATGCCACCTGTTCGGTCCTGCCCCAGGAAAACGAAGCCATCGCCGAGGCCTTTGCAGCGGAGCACTCTGACTTCGTGGCCATGGATGCCGGAGAACTTCTGGCCCAGCTCAAGGTGGAGCGGGGCGATGTGCTGTGCAGCGGCGGCGAGACCGGCACGCAGTACCTGCGCCTGTGGCCCCAGCGCCATGAGACGGACGGGTTTTTCGCCGCCGTTTGGGCCCGGAAGCCGTAACTTGCAGACGCAATAAGCTGTAAATCGCGGGAGATTGCCGAACGCCTTCACGGGGGGCTCGCCTAAAATTGAGGCATCGGTGCCACTGGGCGCCGGCTTTGGCAAAGGCTTGGGTCATGTCTGTGGATTTCGCGTCGGTTTGGAACATTGCCCTGGACTGGATGGCCCATGGCCTGTGGCAGCTGTCGTGGTGGCAGCTGCTGCTGTATGCCCTGGTCACCACCCACGTCACGATTGCGGGCGTCACCATCTTCCTGCACCGCTGCCAGGCCCATCGTTCGCTGGACCTGGGGCCGGTGCCCTCGCATTTCTTCCGGTTCTGGTTGTGGTTGGGCACGGGCATGGTCACCAAGGAGTGGGTGGCCATCCACCGCAAGCACCACGCCAAGTGCGAAACCGAGGACGATCCCCACAGCCCGCAAACGCGCGGGCTGGATACCGTGATGCGCCAGGGCGCGGAGCTGTACCGCGAAGAGGCCAAGAACGCCGAGACGCTCAGGAAGTTCGGCCACGGCACGCCCGACGACTGGATCGAGCGCCATCTCTACAGCCGGCATTCGATCTGGGGTCCTTCTCTGATGCTGGTCATCAACGTGCTGCTGTTCGGCGCCATCGGACTGACCATCTGGGCCGTGCAGATGGCCTGGATTCCGTTCTGGGCTGCCGGCGTGGTCAACGGCCTGGGCCATTTCTGGGGCTACCGCAACTTCGAGGCCCAGGACGCCAGCACCAACCTCGTGCCCTGGGGCCTGGTCATCGGCGGTGAGGAACTGCATAACAACCACCACACCTATCCGACCTCGGCCAAGTTCTCGGTCAAGCGCTATGAGTTCGATGTGGGCTGGGCCTACATCCGGGCGATGCAGGCGGTCGGCTGGGCCAAGGTCAAGAAAACGCCGCCCAGGCTGGTCATGGGCGCTATCAAGCCTGTGGCCGACGAAAAGACGCTGGAGGCCGTGATCGCCAACCGCTACGAGGTCATGGCCCGCTATGCGCGCGGCGTGCGTGCCGCCGTGCAGTTCGAACTCGATGCGCTCAAGCAGCGCAAGGCGCAGCAGGCCGACCTGTCCTTGCTCAGGACGGCGCGCCGCTGGCTGCACCGCGATGCCGACAAGGTGCCCGCCCAGGCGCAGGACCAGCTGGCCCAGGCGCGCGCCGCCCATCCCGTGCTGGACCAGATGCTGGTCATGCGCGAGGAGCTGCGCCAGCTGTGGCTCAACACCTCGCTGTCGCGCGAGCAGCTGACGGCCCATCTGCAGGCCTGGTGCCATCGCGCCGAGGCCAGCGGCATTGCTGCGCTCAAGGAGTTCTCGGTCAAGCTGCGCGCTGCCCACGCCTGAAGCTGCGAAGCCAGCCGGCAAGCGTCCATTCCCGGGGCCGCATCTTCTCTTCGGAGGCGATGCGGCTTTTTGCTGCGGGGTTCGGCTGCAGTTCCAGACCTGCCGTGGCCTGGGACACGGAGCGGACTCTTATCCGCAGGTCCGCGCCTGCGCGCCAGCCCTGGCCCGGCTGCAGCCTGAGGGTCAGCCCCGGCGCTGCATCGGCCCAGGCCTGCTGCGGGACGCTGATTTCCAGGCTGCCCTGGCGGCAGAACAGCTCGCAGCCCTCCTGCATGGACAGATACAGGTCGTTTCCGGGGGCGAGATGGCGCAGTTCGAAAGAGCGGGTGTGGGCGTTGTGCATGGGTCGGTGTCCTGTAGTTCCAGGCCCCAAGCGTAGGCATTCGGCCCTCTTTGGCACAGGCACAGCCTATGGTTTGTTGCGCCGCAGCAGTGCAGGCAGTCCATGTTCTGTTCTGCTGCATGACCTGATGATCTGTATCTGTTGCGTAACAGCGCTTTGAGACAAGATCTCGGTCAAGCACTTCCATCCCCAGCCGTTTTCCATCCTGCCCATGACCGCTGCAAGCGCCGCCCCCACCCTGTACCGCCGCCTGGCGGCCGACTACAGCCTGGCCATGGAGATGGGCACGCTCAAGGCGGGCGAGCGCATGCCTTCCGTGCGCGAACTGATGCGCCGCCACGAGGTCAGCCTGTCCACGGCGCTGCAGACGCTGCGGCATCTGGAGGATCTGGGCCAGCTCGAGGCCCGCCCGCGCGTGGGCTACTTCGTGCGCGATGCCCGGCCTGCAGGGCTGGCGCCTGCCAGCGAACCGGATCTGAGCCAGCCCGTGCAGCCGTTGCCACAACAGCACTTTGCGGGCATCAATGAGCACATCTCGCTCATGCTGGAGCGCGGCCGCCAGGCCGATGTGCAGGTGGACCTGGGCGGTGCCACGCCGCCGCCGGAACTGTTCGATCGCGGCTACCTGAACCAGGCGGCTGCCCGGCTGCTGCGCGAGCAGCCCGATCTGCTGGTGCTGGGGCGTTCCATGATGGGCAGCCACCCTGATTTCCAGCGGGCCATGGCGCGGCGCGCGCTGGCGGCGGGCATCCATGTCGCACCGGCCGATGTGCTGGCGACCACGGGCAATTCCGAGGCCGTGAGCCTGGCGCTGGCCGCTGTGGCCTCGCCGGGGGATGTGGTGGCCGTGGAGTCGCCGACCTACTACGGCCTGCTGCAGGTGGTGGAGTCCTTGCAGATGCAGGCGCTGGAGATTCCCTGCAGCCCGCGCACCGGCCTGTCCATTGAGGCGTTGGAGCTGGCCCTGCAGACCCAGCCCCGGCTGAAGGCCGTGGTGGTCGTGCCCGAGCTGCAGATGCCGCTGGGCACGCGCATTCCCGATGAACACAAGGCCAGACTGGTCGAGCTGTGCGCCGCCCACGGCGTGGCGCTGATCGAGGACGACTCCTACGGCCTGTTCGTGGAAAGCAGCCAGCCCGTGCGCCCCATCAAGGCCTGGGACCGCCTGCCGGGACATGTGATCTATTGCGAGGCCTTCAACAAGAGCATGGCGCCAGGCCTGCGCCAGGGCTGGATGAACGCCGGCCAGTGGCATGGCCGTGTGCAGATGCTCAAGTTCGCGCGCAGCCGGGGGACCCAGACCCTGGCCCAGTTGCTGGCGGCCGCCTGCGTGGGCTCGCCCGCGCATCTGCGCAATCTGCAGCGCCTGAAGCAGCAGCTGCGGCGCCAGCGCGAGGGCATGGCGCAGCTGGTGGCGCGCTTTTTCCCGTTGGGAACGCGGCTGAGCCTGCCGCCCGGCGGGCTCAGCCTGTGGCTGGAGCTTCCGGCTGGCGTGTCCACGTCCGCGCTGTTCACGCAGGCGCTGGCGCGCGGCATACGCACGGCGCCGGGCAGCATGTTCTCCAACTCGGGCCGCTACGAGCACTGCATGCGCCTGGGCTGCACCCTGCCCGTGGATGGCGTGGTCGAGCAGGCCTGCCGCGATCTCGGCGCCATGGCCTGCGCGCAGCTGGGCCAGCCCGCGCGCCACGGGTGAGGGACGCAAAAAAACCGCCGGGCTTGCGCCGGGCGGTTTCTTTGTCGGTACCAGGGACAGGCTGAATTACTTCAGCTTGATTTCCTTGTACGTGACGTGCTTGCGAGCCTTGGGATCAAACTTCATGATCGCCATCTTCTCGGGCATTGTCTTCTTGTTCTTGGTCGTGGTGTAGAAGTGGCCGGTTCCTGCAGTGGATTCCAGCTTGATCTTTTCGCGTCCGCCTTTAGCAGCCATGGTGTTTCTCCTTGAGGGATTTAGGCTTGGCCACGGGCACGCAGGTCTGCGAGCACGGAGTCGATACCGTTCTTGTCGATCAGGCGCAGAGCAGCGCTGGAAACGCGCAGGCGCACCCAACGGTTTTCGCTCTCAACCCAGAAACGGCGGTATTGCAGGTTGGGCAGGAAACGACGCTTGGTCTTGTTGTTGGCGTGGGAAACGTTGTTTCCCACCATGGGCTTCTTGCCCGTTACTTCACATACGCGTGCCATGAGGACACTCCGATAGTTGTACAGCCGCCGACGCTGATGCCCTGCATTTGCTGCAGGGCCTGCCGGCAACCTCACCTCGCCATAAAGGGTGGCGGTAACCCCATCGCTGAAAGTGTCCTGGCCATGCAAGCAAGGCGCGCTTCAAATTCAGCAAAGCCACGGATTATAGCGTCTTCATGAGAAAAGCCCCTGGGCCAGCCAATCACGGCGGCAGCCAGGGGCTTTTGCCGCCCTGCACGAGGGCAGGGCGGGCGGGATGGCTTCCCGCTTATTCCTGCTCCAGGAAGCGCTGGGCGTCCAGCGCGGCCATGCAGCCCGTGCCGGCGCTGGTGATGGCCTGGCGGTAGACATGGTCCTGCACGTCGCCGGCCGCGAACACGCCGGGCACGCTGGTCTGGGTGGCGAAGCCCTTGAGGCCGCCCTGGGTGATGATGTAGCCGGTCTCGTCCATCTCCAGGTGGCCCTTGAAGATCTCGGTGTTGGGCGCGTGGCCGATGGCGATGAAGCAGCCCTGCAGCTGGATGTCCTCGGCATGGCCATCCTGGGTGCTCTTGATGCGGATGCCGGTCACGCCGGACTGGTCGCCCAGCACCTCGTCGAGCACGAAGTGGGTCTTGAGTTCGATCTTGCCGGCACGGACCTTGTCCATGAGCTTGTCCACGAGGATGGGCTCGGCCTTGAACTTGTCGCGGCGGTGCACCAGGGTGACCTTGCTGGCGATGTTGGACAGGTACAGGGCTTCCTCGACGGCGGTGTTGCCGCCGCCGACCACGCACACGGGCTGCTCGCGGTAGAAGAAACCATCGCAGGTGGCGCAGCCCGAGACGCCGCGGCCCATGAAGGCCTCTTCGGAGGGCAGGCCCAGGTACTTGGCCGAGGCGCCCGTGGCGATGATCAGGCTGTCGCAGGTATAGGTGCCGGAGTCGCCGGTCAGCGTGAAGGGGCGCTTGGAGAAATCGACGCTGTGGATGTGGTCGAACACCACCTGGGTCTTGAAGCGCTCTGCGTGCTCCAGGAAGCGCTGCATCAGTTCGGGGCCCTGTACGCCGTTCACGTCCGCAGGCCAGTTGTCCACTTCCGTCGTCGTCATCAGCTGGCCACCCTGGGCCATGCCGGTCACCAGCAGCGGGTTGAGGTTGGCGCGCGCGGCGTAGATGGCGGCCGTGTAGCCGGCAGGGCCGGAGCCGAGGATCAGGACTTTGGCGTGTTGCGTAGAAGACATGGATGCAGTTCTTGAAAAAGGCGCACGCCGGCAGTCGGCGTGCAGAAAAAAGATACATCGGGCACAGCCATGGAGTATCGCTCCGCAGCCGGGTTCCCGTTGCCATGCGGATCAATGGCCCGGATTGTCAAAAATGATCGACATGGCGCCGTCATGCTGCGGCGTCATGTTCTGTTGCAAGTGCTTGCATTACGCTAGCAGGCCGTCCTGGCTGTTTTTGCGGCCAGCCCGAGGGGGCTGGGGTAAGCTCCCGCCTGCGTATGACCTACTCATTGAACGCTCTGAACGCTTCCACATCCGCCAAGGGCAAATCCAAGTCTGCGGCGCGCCCCGGCATGGTGGCGCGCTTCGGCCATGAAATGCTGCTGTTGGCGGGGCTGCTGGCCCTGGTGTTCTGGCTTGCCTCCATGCTCAGCTACTCGCCCCAGGATCCAGCGTGGTCCACCTCCGGGGCGGGACACGCGCGCCTGGTCGCCAACTGGATGGGCCGCGTCGGAGCCTGGCTGGCCGACGCCTGCTATTTCGGCTTCGGCATGTCGGTCTGGTGGCTGGTGCTGGCCTCGGTGCAGACCTGGATGTCTTCCTTCGCCCGCTGGCTGCGGGGCGGCGTGCCCCGCGATGGCGTGCAACTGCCGCCGCTGTGGCGCCGGCGCCTGCGTTTCTGGGGTGGCCTGCTGCTGCTGCTGGGCGCAAGCTGCGCGCTGGAATGGACGCGGCTGTACCGCTTCGAGAGCGTGCTGCCAGGCCCTGCCGGCGGCGTCTTTGGCTACATGCTGGGCTACCACAGCCTGCAATGGCTGGGCTTCATGGGTTCGGGCCTGATCGGCATCTGCGTGGCCGTGATCGGCCTGGCCATGGTGTTCCGCTTTTCCTGGGGGCATCTGGCCGAATCCATGGGCGCACGCCTGGATGGATGGGTGCATTTCCTCTTCGCGCGCCGCGAGAAGGCCCGGGACGAGGCCGCAGGCCGCCGTGCCGCGCGCGAGCGCGAAGAGGTGTTGCAGGAAGAGCGCACGGAAAGCGCCGTGCAGCACCCGCAGCCCGTGCAGATCATCGAGCCCGTGCTGCAGGAGGCGGCAGCCCCCAGCGTGCGCGTGGTCAAGGAGCGCCAGAAGCCGCTGTTCTCCGAATTGCCCGACAGCAAGCTTCCCCAGGTGGACCTGCTCGATGCGGCGCAGCAGCGCCAGGAAAGCGTCTCGCCCGAGACGCTGGAGATGACCAGCCGGCTGATCGAAAAGCGCCTCAAGGATTTTGGCGTGGAAGTGCATGTGGTGGCCGCCATGCCCGGCCCCGTGATCACGCGCTACGAGATCGAACCGGCCACGGGTGTCAAGGGTTCGCAGATCGTGAACCTTGCCAAGGATCTGGCGCGCTCGCTGTCCCTGGTGTCCATCCGCGTGATCGAGACGATCCCCGGCAAGAACTTCATGGCGCTGGAGCTGCCCAATGCCAAGCGCCAGTCCATCCGCCTGTCCGAGGTGCTGGGCTCGCAGGTCTACCACGACGCCAAGAGCATGCTGACCATGGGCCTGGGCAAGGACATCGTAGGCAACCCGGTGGTGGCCGATCTGGCCAAGATGCCGCACGTGCTGGTGGCCGGCACCACGGGTTCGGGCAAGTCGGTGGGGATCAACGCCATGATCCTGTCGCTGCTGTACAAGGCCGAGGCCCGCGATGTGCGCCTGCTGATGATCGACCCCAAGATGCTGGAAATGTCGGTCTACGAAGGCATTCCTCACCTGCTGTGCCCCGTGGTCACCGACATGAAGCAGGCCGCCAATGGCCTGAACTGGTGCGTGGCCGAGATGGAGCGCCGCTACAAGCTCATGAGCAAGCTGGGCGTGCGCAATCTGGCGGGCTACAACACCAAGATCGACGAGGCCAAGGCGCGCGAGGAATCGATTCCCAACCCCTTCAGCCTCACGCCCGAGGAGCCCGAGCCGCTGCAGCGCCTGCCGCACATCGTCATCGTCATCGACGAGCTGGCCGACCTGATGATGGTGGTCGGCAAGAAGATCGAGGAGCTGATCGCGCGCCTGGCCCAGAAGGCCCGCGCGGCCGGCATCCACCTGATCCTGGCCACCCAGCGCCCCAGCGTGGACGTGATCACCGGCCTGATCAAGGCCAACATTCCCACGCGCATCGCCTTCCAGGTCAGCAGCAAGATCGACAGCCGCACCGTGCTCGACCAGATGGGTGCCGAGTCCCTGCTGGGCATGGGCGACATGCTCTACATGGCCAGCGGCACGGGCCTGCCCGTGCGCGTGCACGGCGCCTTTGTGTCCGACGAGGAAGTGCACCGCGTCGTGGGCTACCTCAAGGAGCAGGGCGAGGCCGACTATATCGAGGGTGTGCTCGAAGGCGGCACGGCCGAGGGCGACAGCGAGTTCGGCGCGGAGTCCGGCGACGGCGGCAACGGCGAGAAGGACCCCATGTACGACCAGGCCGTGGAAGTGGTGCTCAAGGACCGCAAGGCCAGCATCTCGTATGTGCAGCGCAAGCTCAGGATTGGTTACAACCGCTCGGCCCGCCTGCTGGAAGATATGGAAAAGGCGGGCCTGGTCAGCGGTCTCACGGCCAGCGGGCAGCGCGAAGTGCTGGTGCCGGCGCGCGCCGGGGAATGAGCCCGCATTTCGCAATCATGGAGAAAGAATGAAACGTCTGTTGACTGCAGTTGTGATCGCGGCAAGCGCGACGGCCTCGTGGGCCGATGGCCTCAAGAGCCTGGAAGCCTTCATGAAGAATTCCCAGGCCGGCCGCGCCGAATTCACCCAGGCCGTCACGGCCCCGTCCAAGGATGGCCAGCCGCCGCGCACCAAGAACTCCAGCGGCCAATTCGAATTCCAGCGTCCCGGCAAGTTCAGGTTCGTCTACACCAAGCCGTTCGAGCAGACCATCGTGGCCGACGGCAAGACGCTGTGGCTCTATGACGCCGACCTCAACCAGGTCACGCAGCGCGCGCAGGCCCAGGCCCTGGGCAGCACGCCTGCCGCCATCCTGGCGTCGGCCAGCGATCTCAAGGCGTTGAGCGCCGACTTCGATCTGCAGTCCGCGCCCGAGCAGGATGGCCTGCAATGGGTCCAGGCCAGCCCCAAGGACAGGAACGGCCAGCTCAAGAGCGTGCGCGTGGGCTTTGCAGCCGATGGGCAGCTTTCGGCGCTGGACATCCTCGACAGCTTTGGCCAGCGTTCGCTGATCCGCTTCAGCAAGCTGCAGACCCAGGCATCCCTGCCGGCCACGACCTTCGAGTTCAAGGTGCCTGCGGGCGCCGACGTGCTCAAGCAGTAATCCACCGCTGCGCAGGGCGGCCCTTCAAGAACCTCACACGCTGCGGTGCGCAGTTTGTGAGGTTTTGTAATGGTTTTGCCTAATATCGCCGGGACAATAGCGGCCTGCGGCCAGCGACTGTTTCGACGTCCCTTCGAGGACATGCTGGCCGGCTCTCGCATGTCTTTATGAACCTCAGTCGCAAGTTGCCGCTCGCCATTGCCATGGCGCTGCTATTCACCCTGGCCGCCGGATTCTTCGGCCTCTGGTCGGCCCATCAATCCCTTGGCGTCTTTCACGGCGACGTACAGCGCCACATGGCCGCAGAGCGCCTTGCCGCAGAAGTGGAAGGCCACTTCAAGACCCAGGTCCAGGAATGGAAGAACGTGCTGCTGCGCGGCTCGGACAACGCGCTGCGCGAACGGCACTGGAAGGGCTTTCTGTCCGATGAGCGCGCCGTGCAGGACAAGACCACCGCCTTGCTGGCCCTGGTGGAAGACACCGCCCTGCGCGAGATGGCCCAGCGCTTTGTGGCACAGCACCGCAAGATGGCCGAGGGCTATCGCGTGGGCCTGGACAAGTTCGAGGCCACGGGCTTCGACCCCTCCGTGGGCGACATGGCCGTGCGCGGCGTGGACCGCGAGCCGGCCGAGCTGCTGTCCCGGCTCAAGGCCGGCATCGCTGCCCAGAGCAAGTCCGTGGCCGATGATGCCTACAGCAGCGGCAGGCGCGCCACGGAATTGAGCCTGGCGCTGATGCTGGTGGCGGCCGTGGCCGGCGTGGCCATTGGCTGGCTCATCACCCGCGCCGTGGTGGCACCGCTGCGCAGCGCGGTCCGGCTGGCCGAGAACGTGGCCCGTGGCCATCTGACCAATGCCATAGCGAGCGGCGGCCGCGACGAGCTGGGCCAGCTGCTGCGGGCGCTGGGCGCCATGCAGGAACAGCTGCGCAGCATCGTCGTGGAAGTGCGCGGCAATGCGGAGCAGGTGGCATCCGCCAGCTCGCAGATCGCAGCGGGCAACAGCGACCTGGCCCAGCGCACCGAGCAGCAGGCGTCGGCCCTGCAGATGACGGCATCCTCCATGGACCAGCTCGACTCCACCGTGCGTGGCAATGCCGATCACGCAGAGAAGGCCAACCTGCTGGCTTCCTCCGCCAGCGACATTGCCACGCGCGGCGGCGATGCCATCTCGGCCGTCGTGGGCACCATGCGCAGCATCCAGGATGCGTCCGAACGCGTGGTCAGCATCATCGAGGTGATCGACGGCATTGCC
Source organism: Delftia sp. (assembly GCF_059499305.1). NCBI lineage: Bacteria > Pseudomonadati > Pseudomonadota > Betaproteobacteria > Burkholderiales > Comamonadaceae > Delftia > Delftia sp. The sequence continues at coordinate 103,498 of NZ_JCABYI010000024.1, read as the reverse complement.
TTCCAGACCAACATTCTTGCGCTCAACGCGGCCGTGGAGGCCGCACGGGCCGGCGAGCAGGGCCGGGGCTTTGCGGTGGTGGCCGCCGAGGTGCGCACGCTGGCCCAGCGCAGCTCGGGTGCGGCGCGGGAGATCCGCGACCTGATCCAGGCCAACGCCCAGCGCGTGGCCCTGGGCGCCCAGGAGGTGGACAGTGCGGGCGCGACCATGGCCTCGGTGCAGGAGGCGATTGCCAAGGTCTCGCGCATGATCGGCGCCATCAGCCATTCCAGCGGCGAACAGAGCGCGGGCGTGAGCCATGTCAACAGCGCCATCGTCCGCATCGAGGAAGGCACCCAGCAGAACGCCGCGCTGGTGGAGCAGACCAGTTCGGCCGCCGAGAGCCTGCGCAAGCAGGCCCATCAGCTGGTCGAACTCATGTCAAGGTTCAGGACGGCTTGAGCGCGGCGGCGGGCGCAGGGCGCAGCCGGTCGTGGAGGGCGGCCAGCACCAGGGTCGCGGCCACGGGCAGGGCCCAGCCCATGCCGTTGCCCGGCAGGCTGTTCAGGAACGCGGGCAGCCAGTCCTGCCAGCCGGCAGCCCTGGCTGCATCGATGAGACCAAACAACAGGGCCACGGCCAGCACCGGTGCGAACACCCGCTGCGCATTGCGCCACAGGCCAGACAGCAGGCTCAGCACCACCAGGGCGATGGCCAGCGGGTAGATGCCCACGAGCACGGGTCCGGATACGGCGATCAATTGGGCCAGGCCCTGGTTGGACACCAGAATGCAGGCCAGGCCGATGGCCACCACCACTGCACGGTAGGGCAGGCGCAGCATTTGGCTGAAGTAGGCGCCGCAGGCACTGACCAGGCCCACGGCCGTGGTCAGGCAGGCCAGGGAGATCACCACGGCCAGCAGCAGGCTGCCGATGGGGCCGAAGGTGTGATCCACATAGCGCGTGAGGATGAGCACGCCGGTCTGTGCCTGCGGGGCGATGGACTGGCTGGTGGCGCCCAGATGGATCAGCGACAGATACACCATGCCCAGTCCGACGGCGGCGATCACGCCCGCGACGATGGCGTAGCGCGTCTGCAGGCCGGTATCGGAGATGCCGCGGTCACGGATGGCGTTGACGATGACGATGCCGAAGGCCAGCGCCCCCAGCGCGTCCATGGTCTGGTAGCCCTCCAGGAAACCTTCGGTCAGCGGCGACACCAGGTAGTCGCCACTGGCCCTGGTGGCCTCCCCGGCCGGCAGCAGCACGGCGGCGGCGCCCAGCACCACCAGCGCCAGGATCAACACGGGCGTGATCAGCTTGCCGATGTTGTCGATCAGCTTGCCCGGGAACAGGGACAGGCCCATGACCAGGGCGAAGTACACGGCAGAGTAGATGAACAGGGCTGTGCTGCTGTGGCCCATGAAGGGCGCAAAGCCCATCTCGAACGACACCGTCGCCGTGCGCGGCGTGGCGAACAGCGGCCCCAGGATGAGATAGATCAGCAGGCCCAGCACCATTCCGGCCTTGCGGCCCACGGGCGAGGTCAGTGCGTCCATGCCGCCGCCCACGCGCGCCAGTGCGACCACCGTGAGCAGGGGCAGGCCCACGCCCGTCAGCAGGAAGCCCGTGGCCGCGGCAGCCGCGTGCTCGCCGGCGCCCTGGCCGACCATGGGCGGAAAGATGATGTTGCCCGCGCCGAGGAACAGCGCAAAGGTCATGAAGCCTAGGGCGATCAGGTCCCTGGTCTTGAGTGTTTGCATGGATGCAGAAATGAAAAGGCCCCGCATTGCCGCATGGCAGGCGGTTCCGTAAACGGAGGGAGGCGCGGGGTTGGAAGGCTGCGATGACGCAGGCCCGAAGGTCGCGCGCGGATCGCGCGGCCGGCTCCGCAAAGGGCAGCATTTTAGGGCTGCGGCCCGAAGCAGGTGTGAAATGTCAGTGATTGCTCTTGATGGGGTGCATGCAAACAATCCATGTCGTTTCAGTGACATGCCTGGAGGCGATGGCCATATTCCCGTCTGAAGATCAGGAGTTTCAGTCCACGGCCGACATCAGGCATCAAGGCCTGGCGCACCTGCGCCAGCCATGGCGTGGACAATGGCGCCATGGTTCTGCAACTGCATCTGTTCCCTTTGGCGAAGAATCCGCAACACGGGCTGCCGCACCTCGCGTGCGGGGAGCGGCTTTCGAGAGAGCTGCCCCATGGCTGATCTGTTCACCCAGGAGCCCTCCGCACCACTGGCCGAAGCCCTGCGGCCCAAGACCCTGGACGAGGTCGTGGGCCAGTCCCACCTGCTGTGCGAAGGCAAGCCGCTGCGCCTAGCCTTCCAGTCGGGCAAGCCGCATTCCATGATCTTCTGGGGGCCACCCGGCGTGGGCAAGACCACGCTGGCCCGGCTCACGGCCACTGCCTTCAAGTGCGAGTTCATTGCGCTGTCGGCGGTGTTCTCCGGAGTCAAGGACATCCGCGCGGCCATGGAGCAGGCCCAGCAGAACCTGGCCATGGGCAGGCACACCATCCTGTTCGTGGACGAGATCCACCGCTTCAACAAAGCTGTCAACCATTTTATAAATCAATGGCTTAGAAAGTCGTTTGTGCAATTTATTGTGCTTACCCGTTGTTCAGTGGGGGTGAAGCATGGCTGATCTGTTCGCACAAGAGCCCTCCGCTCCACTGGCAGAAGCCCTCCGTCCGAAGACCTTGGACGAGGTTGTTGGACAGTCGCATCTGCTGGGTGACGGTAAGCCTTTGAGGTTGGCCTTTCAGTCGGGCAAACCTCACTCCATGATCTTTTGGGGGCCGCCAGGCGTTGGCAAAACGACCTTGGCCCGACTTACTGCTACGGCCTTCAAGTGTGAGTTCATCGCCTTGTCTGCGGTGTTCTCAGGTGTCAAAGACATCCGTGCTGCTATGGAGCAAGCGCAGCAGAATTTGGCTATGGGCAAGCACACGATCTTGTTCGTGGACGAAATTCACAGGTTCAATAAGTCGCAGCAAGACGCTCTTCTTCCCTATGCCGAAAGTGGGCTTGTGACCTTCATTGGGGCCACGACTGAGAACCCTTCGTTTGAGGTCAATTCGGCGCTGCTATCGCGTGCTCAGGTCTATGTCCTGAAGTCGCTGACCGACGAAGAACTGAAGCTGCTCTTGAAGCGTGCTCAAGAAATTGCCCTCGGCCATCTGGTGTTTGACGACCTTGCTAGGGACACCATCATTGGCTACGCAGACGGCGACGCACGGCGCTTCTTGAACCTGCTGGAGCAGACCAGCACAGCAGCAAAAGCTTCGGGTATCACTACTATCACGGCTGACTTCTTGCAGAACGCCTTGACCTTGAACAGTCGGCGCTTTGACAAGGGCGGGGACAATTTCTACGACCAGATTTCAGCCTTGCACAAGTCGGTGCGCGGGTCACATCCAGACGCGGCCCTCTACTGGCTCACACGCATGTTGGACGGTGGCGCAGACGCAAGGTATCTGGCACGGCGCATCGTTCGCATGGCTTGGGAAGACATTGGCTTGGCAGATCCAAGGGCCATGCAGATAGCCAACGATGCTGCCTTGACCTATGAGCGGCTGGGAAGCCCCGAAGGTGAGCTGGCCTTGGGGCAAGCTGTAATCTATCTAGCTGTTGCTGCCAAGAGCAACGCTGGCTACAACGCCTACAACGCGGCTAAAGCCTTCGTGAAGCAGGACAAGAGCCGTGAGGTTCCTGTGCATCTTCGCAATGCTCCAACAAAGTTGATGAAAGAACTGGGCTACGGTCATGAGTATCGGTATGCTCATGATGAACCCAATGCCTATGCTGCTGGCGAGACTTACTTGCCCGACGGCATAGAAGAACCTGGCTGGTATCAACCAGTCCTAAGAGGTCTTGAAGTCAAGATTTCTGAAAAGCTAGCTGTTCTGCGGAAGTGGGATGAAGAAGCTGGCGAGTAGAGATTACACAGATTCCGATAAACATACACTGGCAAATTTGCCGGTGGCTGACAAGAAGACAGATTTATGCCGACGCTCAACTGGGTGGGAAAAAATAAGGTGGTCAACCACCATCATGATGTGCCGTTCCGCCTACTGGATAAGCAGTACATTTTCAAGGCAAATGAAGGTTTGCCGGTCAACTCTACTAACAATCGTATCATTCATGGAGACAACTTAGAGGCGTTGAAAAGTCTGCTTCCTGAGTTTGAGGGAGAGGTAAATTGCATTTACATTGATCCTCCTTACAACACAGGTAATGAAGGCTGGGTGTATAACGATGCTGTAAATGATCCGAAGATCAAAAAATGGCTTGGTCAAGTCGTCGGAAAAGAGGGCGATGATCTAAGTCGGCATGATAAGTGGCTGTGCATGATGTATCCGCGCTTGAAATTGCTTCATCGGTTATTGGCGAAGGATGGGGTAATCTTTGTTTCAATTGACGATAACGAGGTTTTCCACCTACAGCTACTTTTAAATGAAATCTTCGGAATTCAGAATTTGCTTGCAACTTTTGTATGGAAGAGAAAAGCGGGGGGTGGTGACGACAGTGAGCACGTAGCAACAGAGCACGAGTACGTACTCTGTTATGCCAAGCGCAAGCAATTGGCAAAAATTAGCCGTGTTTTGCATGAGAGTCCTGCAATGACCGCCAAGTACAACAAGATTGAAAATGGTCGTCGTTACTATCTTGAGCGTCTTGACAAGACAAGTCTCACCTATAGTGAATCTATGGATTTTCCCATCGACTGCCCCGATGGAACCTCCGTGTCCCCGCCACACCCAGACCCAAATAACCCGACAACTTCTTGGCGCTGGTCTGAAACCTCGGTTAAAGATCGACGCGACGAACTTGAATTTATTCGGGAGAAAAAAACGAACGAATGGCGAATCTACACAAGAACTTGGGAGCCCTTGGAGGGAGTTACCCCGCGCAGCCTATTGGTTGAAAAGGACTTTGGTCGAAATCGTGATGGCACTCAGGAGCTTGACTCCATTTTGGGTCCGAAGGTCTTTAACAACCCAAAGCCGACTAAGTTGCTAGATCACCTTATGCAAATGGGGGCTTCGGATAAAAATTCTGTGGTGCTTGACTCATATGCGGGTTCTGGATCGACGGCACATGCAGTATTGAAGTTGAATAAAAAAGATGGTGGAAATCGTCGATTTATCATGTGTGAAATGATGGATTATGCTGAGGCAATCACTGCCGAGCGTGTACGACGTGTGATCAATGGGTATGGCGAAGGTTCAAAAGCTGTAGTTGGGTTAGGTGGTGGATTTGATTTCTATACCGTTGGGGCTGCTTTGTTCAAGGAGGATAAGAACCTCAACGAAGAAGTTGGGGTTAATGCCATCAGAGACTATGTTGCATACACAGAAAATCTTCCTGCTGAGAAACGATTCACTCAAGAAAACCCAGTAAGTCCGTATGCATTAGGTGCAACGGAAACGGCTTTGTGGGTCTTTCGCTATGAGCGTGATCAAGTCACAACTCTTGATCTTGACTTTCTGGGTAGCTTGAATCTGAAGTCTCTTTCGGCTCGTCCAGAACAGTTTACTATTTATGCCGATAAGTGCGCTTTGGATAAGGATTTCCTCTACAAGCACTCAATCACGTTCAAGCGCATTCCGCGCGATATCACTCGTTTCTAAGAAGAAAGATAAAAATGGAGCTGAAAGACTATCAGGCCGATGTGCTCACTGATTTGAGTGTTTATCTGGATACCCTGCTTGAGTGCAAGGGCCATCTTCCAAACGCTTTTGCCAAGTTTTGGCAAGAACGGGGCGTTCTTAATCAGGTCTACAAGAACAACATCAAGGAAGTTCCTCATGTCTGCGTGAAGGTTCCGACTGCCGGTGGTAAGACTTTCATTGCAGTCAATGCTTTGGAAAGAATTTTCTCTGCGTTCTCTGAATACAACCCGACTCGTCCAAAGTTCGTGGTTTGGCTGGTTCCCTCCCTGACCATTCTTGAGCAGACTGTCAAGAATCTGTCCAACATCGATCACCCCTATCGTCAGCGTTTGAACGATCTGTTCAATGGGCGTGTGCAGGTCTATGAGAAAGCTGACGTTCTGCAAGGTGCTGGCTTCAATGCCGACACCGTAAAAGAACAGCTTTCCGTAGTTGTCATGTCTTTCGATTCTTTGAAAGCGACGAACAAAGAGAATAGGAAGGCTTTTAAAGAAAACGGTTATCTCGCTTCATTCTTAAATGATCAGACCGAAGTTGTAGAGCCTCTTGAGGATACTGATCCTTCGGCGCTCATCAACGTCATGCGCAACCTGAAGCCTATCGTCGTGGTAGACGAGAGCCACAATGCCGAAAGCACATTGTCGGTTGACATGCTTCGCAACCTCAACCCAAGCTTCATTTTTGACCTGACTGCTACGCCCCGCGATAACAGCAACATCATTAGCTACGTTGATGCGCTGCGGCTCAAGAAGCAGCACATGGTGAAGTTGCCGGTGATTGTTGCCAACCAGCGCAGTCAAGAAGATGTGATCATGGCCGCGCTCAACATGCGCCGCCAACTGGAAGAGTTCGCCAAGAAAGCAGAAGCGAATGGCGGTGGCTACATTCGGCCTATTGTGCTGTTCCAGGCTGAACCGAAGACCAAAGACGATACGACCACCTTTGAGAAGGTGCGTGAGATTCTTGTCGATCTCAACATTCCTCCCGAACACATAGCCATCAAGACAGCCAATGTGAACGAATTGAAGGGTGTTGATTTGCTCAGTCGCACATGTCAGGTGCGATACATCATCACCGTCAATGCCTTGAAGGAAGGTTGGGACTGCCCGTTTGCTTATGTGTTAGCGACGCTGGCAAACAAGTCTTCGGTTGTTGATGTGACCCAGATTTTGGGCCGTGTTCTGCGTATGCCCTACACACGCAAGCACAGTGTGGAACTGCTTAATCTGAGCTATGTCTTCACGTCTTCTAGCCAGTTCCAGAGCACGCTGAACCAGGTGGTGGCTGGTCTGAACAAGGCAGGCTTTTCCAAGCGTGACTATCGGGAGGTCGATCTCTCGTCTATTCCGGTCGATCCAGCGCCGCAGTCTGATCAGCAGAGCCTTCCTTTGCCGCTGCCAACTGACACCACACCAGCGCATCCGTCTGGTGATGCTGCTGACGTGTTGGAGGTGGAGACGAGCAAGCTCAATCCAAACTGGGAACAGCAGGCTGTTCAGCAAGCCACCGATACCTCAGAGGGTGAGCAGGCTATTGGCGAGCAAGGAGCCGAAGCCACGCCTAGCAACCCTGTTGTTGCAGGAGTAGAAGCGATCAAGGCGCAGGCCGTTGAACAAGCCAAACAATTTGAACAACAGGCCAAAGATGCCACGGGGGATAGCTCCCCTGAAGAGTTGAAAGCGCACATGAACGAACACAAGATAAAACCTATGTTCGAGCAGTCTGTGCAGGCCATCAAGCTGCCTCAATTCTTCATCAAGGTGCCTTCGGACGGTGGCTTCTTTGACGCTGGTGATGAGTGGCATAAGCTGGCTAAAGAGAACCTGCTGTCCAACTTTGTGTTGGCAAATCTAGATGCCACGGTCAACTTCACTGCTATTGAGGCAGACGTCTATGCAGTAGATGCGCAAGAGATTGGCAATGGGGAAAGTGCGCCTGCATTCAAGGCTGTCAAGAAGGCTGAGAAGGAACGGCTCAACAGCATCATCCGAAGCCAGCCACCGTCAGGTCAGATCACTTCCATCGTTGGAAGACTGTTCAGTCTTATCGGGAAGAACGCTTTTTATCCGATTGAAGATAACGACGTAAAGCACTACTTGACCCGCATTGTTCAGGCCATGAGTCATGAGCAGCGCACAGACTGCCTTGAGCGTGACTACGCCTACGTCAAGGTGATCAAGGAAAAGATCCAGAGCTTGGCTAGTGACTATGCGGCAAAAGAATTTAGCAACTGGCTGACCATTCAGAAGGTCAAGCTTCGGCCAACGTTCGCGTTTCCTGCAACGATCACACCTAGTGAGAACGCTCCGGCCATCAGCAAGAGTTTGTATGTCACTGAGGCGGGGGTGAACTCGCTGGAAGCACGCACGATTCGTGGCGTGGCTGAACTGGAGAACGTTGTTTGGTGGACCCGCAATCTGGAGCGAGGAAAGGGTTTTGCCATCAATGGCTTCCTCAATCACTATCCAGATTTTGTGGTTCTGACGGAGAACAAGAACATTGTTGTCATTGAGACGAAGGGCGATGACCGTGACAATTCAGACTCAAAGGATAAGCTGAGGCTTGGCAAGATTTGGGAGTCACAGGCCAATCAGATAGCCCATGAAACAGGCTACCGTTATCATTACATGATGGCCTTTGACAACAGCAAAATTGATGGTGCCAACACCATCGGTGAAGTGTTGAAGTTGATTGAAAACTTGTAGCAAAAAAAGAAGCACCCTTATGGGTGCTTTTTTTTGGTCAGTCGCATGGGGGACGAAGAAAAGATGCAGAGTAAAAAGCTGTTGCTAGTTGATCTGGAGAACAAGCACAAGGTTGACTTGTCACCGTTGGATGAGAGCTTCAGGGTCATCATCTTCGTGGGGGCCAACCAGAACCCTCCAAAGGCTTCCAAGAAGCCCGCCACGGCCCACAGGTTCAGCCGCGTGGACTTCCTGAAAATCTCAGGCGCTGGCAAGAACGCTCTGGACTTCCACATTGCCTTTGAGCTTGGCAGGACCTTTGAGACAGCATCTGACACCGAATGCTTCGCGCTCAGTGGCGACAAAGGCTTTGATCCCCTGCTGAACCACCTGAACAACAACGGCATGAGCTGCCGCAGAGTGGAGAGCATTGCTGAACTGGTGCCGGTCAATGTCGTGCCCTTGGTGCCAACTGACCAAGTGGTGTGTCCGTTCTGCAAGAAGGCCAGCACGATTGAGCATCATGGTGGACACTGGTGCAGCAACTGCGGTAGGTTTGCCACGCCTCCTGATCCCAAGCTACTTCCGTCCAACCAGAAGGGCTATAGAGAGCCTGAACGGTATCGGTATGAGGACACGACCAACTATGGCATGTGTGGTTGGTGCCACCAACGAACCGACCTGACGGGAGGCATCTACGATGACGGGGAGTGGATGTGTGGTGGCTGTATAGCTCGTTATGCCCGTTGAAAAAATCAGAAAGAAGGAATGCGTTTGGGTATGAGTGACGAAGAAATCTTGGGGTACACGGAGGTCTACCGTGGCATGTTGATCAAGGCTCTTGCAGAGTCTGCCAAGTTGGGCTTTACCAGGCCAGCGATCATTTCTACTGAAGCGCACATTGACGACAGTGTTCTTCGTGCGACTTCTCAACTACTAGGCGAGCTTTCAGGGTTATTGGACCGAGTTGTGCCAGGCTACTGGGGTAACTCTTGCCAAACACTTTCTACCAACATCTTTGCTCACCTGAACAATCAGGGCATACCTGCGAACATCGTTCTTGGGAATGTCTGGGTTGGTGCCACGGATGAGTTTGAGACAACCTTGGAGAGCCTGCAGCAAGAGGTGTTGGCAACAGAGCATTTACAAGGTGAGCAGAAGGTTCATGCGTGGATCTCTTTAGGAGGCGACACCATTGTTGATGCTGCGCTACCTCCGCGTCTGGTCAGGCACTACAAAGCCCCGGAGCATTTCAATGACATGATATTTATTGGAAGGGCTGCTGAAATGGTTGATCGCTACGACATCAAATATCAGCCCATCTTAGTGGGGACAGAGTTCTTTGCGAGAACCAATCCACCAGATCCAATGGATATTCTCAACAGGCTGCAATCGTTGACGGCTTAATCGGGAGCTTCGACGCCTTGGCTGTCGCCGGTCCCCGGACCTCACAGCTTAGGCAACGGTCGGAGCCGTTCCAGCCTAGCGGACATACACAAGACAAAAAAATGGAGAGGGATACATGAAACTGATCAGCACCAATGCAGACTTACGAAAGCATCTGAAACGGCTCGTGGCGAAGTATCCGCATATCTCCATTGCAACTGCATGGGCCTCTGCTGATACCGATGTTTTCAGAGCCTTGGTAAGCTATGAAGACCGGATTGTCAAAGCTGTCATTGGCACACACTTTTATCAGACTCACCCCGACGTTTTAGATCAGTTTGTCGGATCCAAGAAGGTGAGATTCATCCTCCAGCCTAACGGTGTGTTCCACCCCAAGGTGTACTTGTTCTGGAGCAGTGCGGCTTGGGAAGTCGTAATTGGCAGTCCAAATCTCACTGTTGGTGCACTAACAAAGAACTCAGAACTGTCTGTGCTGCTCACCAGTGAAGACGGACAGCCGACGTTGAAGGATGAGATCGCTTCTGTGATAGCAGGTCATTGGGATGATGCCAGGGAGGTTAATCGATATGAAGCTCAGAACTACCGAAAGCTGTGGAAGGTCAAGGCACGAGATCTAAAGAGGGTTGCAGATATATTCGGAGACAAGGTAGCAAAAAAATCGGCTGCACAGTCAAAAGTTTTACCAATGGAGTGGAGCGAATATCTGGAAGAGATCAAGAAGGATAAGTATCACGGATTCAAAGAACGACTGATGCTAATCAAGGAAATTAGGAGATATTTTGAGACCTACGCGCACTTCAATGAGATGGATCTTGATGTGCGTAAAAGCATTGCTGGCTTGCCGAACAAGGGTAAGCCAATCAAGAATTGGGCTTGGTTTGGAAGTATGAAAGGTGCAGGGGCTTTTGCTGGACGCATCAATGCCAGCAACAAAGCCTTCTCGTTGGCGCTTGATGAAATCCCCCTTGTTGGTGAGATTCGGCGTGAGCACTATGACCGTTTCATCGCTCAGTATCTCAAGGCATATCGCAACGGTAGGGACGGTCTTGCAACAGCGACACGATTGCTTGCCATGAAGCGTCCGGATGTGTTCCTGTGCGTCGATAAGCAGAACCGGAGGAAGCTCGCGCAGGACGTGGGCATTGTCAGTCCAGGCCAGCTTGATTACGCACGGTATTGGGAAGAGGTGGTGGAACGCCTCATGCAGTCACCGTGGTGGCAATCGCCTGAGCCAGCTGACTCCCTGGAGCGAGAAGCTTGGCATGCAAGGGCGGCAATGCTAGATGCTATTTTCTATGAAGCAAAGTAGAAATCGTCAAAGAGCCTCCACGTCAAAAGAGCACTGCGCTGCGACAGAAGAAGAGCTGACCCAGTAGATCATTAACGCACTCCCAGGAGGAGAAATGAAGCTGAACGTAGATTTGAAAAACTGCTATGGAATAAGCGAGTTGAATCACTGTTTTGACTTTGCGAATAGCAGTGTGTATGCGATTTATGCGCCCAACGGATTCATGAAAACCTCAATGTCGAAGACATTTGACGACTATGCTAAAGGCCGAGACTCTAGTGATCTGATATTTCCAGATCGAGTGACGACAAGAGTACTTACTGATAATGCCGCAACTGCCATTGCCGCAGATTCCATCTTCGTTATAGAGCCATACAACCAGGAGTTCTCTTCAGAGCGTACTTCGCTCCTGCTAGTGAACGCAACTATCAAGCAGCAGTATGACGACGCTCTGAAACAGATTTCCGAAAAGCTTAGTGCCTTGCTCGGGAAGCTAAAGCAGCTATCTGGAATCACCGGCAGGACGATTACCCCAGAAACCGAAATATTGAAGGTTTTTGGCTCCAAAAGTGTTGCCGATCTCCTTGAGTCGTTGGAGCAGTCTGTTGCACAGACTCAGCCAAGCAAACTAGCTGACCTTGTTGCTAGGCGCCCGGGCCGGGCTCCACCGCCACGTCCCGCGCGTGCAGGGGGGCGTGGCACTCCGAGCAGACGACCAGGGGATCGAACGTGTGGCCGCACACCGAATGCCGGTGCAGCAGGGGCCGGCCTTCCTCGCCGGACATGTGCACATCGCCCCAGTGCACGATGGCCATGACCACGGGATGCAGGTCCAGTCCCTTGGACGTGAGGCGGTACTCGTGCCGCACCGGCGCCTCTTGGTAGGCCACCTTCTTGAGCACGCCGGCCTCGACCAGCCTGGCCAGCCTGTCCGACAGCATAGGGCGTGAAATGCCCAGGCGCCCCAGGAATTCATCGAAGCGGCGCACTCCCAGAAAGCAGTCGCGCAGCACCAGCAGCGTCCAGCGGTCACCGATGACCGAGACCGTGCGTGCGATGGAGCAGCGCTCCTCTTCCAGTTCGTTCCATTTCATTGGGCAGTTCCCCGCTTGACGGGTTCAGATTTTAAACCTACTGTGCATAAAGTTCAAAAAATGAACTGACCTCTTCATCCACGGAGATTCCATGACCGACAAGAAAGCCATCCTCGTCATCGGTGCCGGTGACGCCACGGGCGGGGCGATTGCCCGGCGCTTTGCGCGCGAAGGCTATATCGCCTGCGTCACCCGCCGCGATGCCGACAAACTCCAGCCGCTGGTCGAGCAGATCCGCGCCGCAGGGGGTGAAGCCCATGGTTTTGGCAGCGACGCGCGCAAGGAAGAGGAAATGGTGGCCCTGGTGCAGAAGATCGAGGCCGAGATCGCACCCATCGAGGTCGCCGTCTTCAACATCGGCGCCAATGTGCGCTTCGGCATCACCGAAACCACGGCGCGCGTCTACTTCAAGGTCTGGGAGATGGCCTGCTTCGCCGGCTTTCTGATGGGGCGGGAGGCGGCCAGGGTGATGCTGCCGCGCGGCCGGGGCACCATCATCTTCACGGGCGCCACGGCCAGCCTGCGCGGGCGCGAGGGCTTTGCCGCGTTTGCCGGTGCCAAGCACGGCCTGCGCGCCCTGGCGCAGAGCATGGCGCGCGAACTCTGGCCCAAGGGCATCCATGTGGCCCATCCCGTGATCGATGGCGCCATAGACACCGAATTCATCCGCAGCAATTTCCCCGAGCGCTATGCCCTCAAGGAGCAGGGCGGCATCCTCAATCCCGAGCACATTGCCGACCTCTACTGGCAACTGCACCAGCAGCCGCGCGACGCCTGGACGCACGAGACCGAGATCCGTCCCTGGATGGAGCCGTGGTGAGCCGCCTTGCCTTATCGCATCGTCACTTCCTCCCACTCCCGCAGGCCACGCCATGAACACCAAGGTGCAATTTCTCTTCGACTTCGGCAGCCCCAACGCCTATCTCTGCCACCAGGTCATTCCCCGGATCGAGGCGCGCAGCGGCATCCGCTTCGAATATGTGCCTGTCCTGCTGGGAGGCCTGTTCAAGCTGGCCAACAACCGCTCCCCGGCCGAGGCCAATGCCGACATTCCCAACAAGCGCGCCTATGAGGCGCTGGAGCTGCAGCGCTTCGTGCACAGGCACAGCCTCACGCGTTTCCGGATGAATCCGCACTTTCCCGTGAACACCCTGCAGATCATGCGTGGGGCCGTGGCCGCGCAGGACATGGGCTGCTTCGAGCGCTATGTCGATGCGGTGTTCTCCAGCATGTGGGAGAAGGGCTGCAAGATGGACGATGCGCAGGTCATCGGTGTCGAGCTTTCCGATGCAGGCCTGGATGCCCAGGCCTTGGTCGCCGCGAGCCAGACGCCCGAAGTCAAGGCCAGGCTCATGGCCAATACGCAGCAGGCCTTCGAGCGCGGCGCCTTCGGCTCGCCGACCTTCTTTGTCGGCACCGAGATGTATTTCGGCAAGGACCGCCTGCGCGATGTGGAGGAGGAGGCGCTGCGGGCCTGAAGCCAGCCTCAGGCCGACCGTCCGTCGTAGCGCGTGATGCGCAAGGCTTCGGCATCCACGCCTTCCAGGCAGCGCACGTTGACGGCCGCCATGTGCCGGCCCTTGGGATCGGTGGCTTCGCCGAAAGGGTGGATGCCGCAGGTCGGGCAGAAGCGGTGCTGGATCAGATGCCGGTGGAAGGTGTAGGAGCGCATCTGCTCCTCGGGCGTGCTCAGCTGCAGCTGTTCGCGGGGCACGAACCACATGAGGGCGCCCTTGCGCGCGCAGATGGAGCAGTTGCAGGCCATGACCTGGGTGAGTTCGCCTTCCACATCGAAAGCGATGCCGCCACAGTGGCAGCTGCCGTGGTATTTCATCGGGGTTCTCCGTGGCCACCGCTTGCTGGCGGCACTGCCGTTGATGGTAGGAGTTCATGCTGGCTGCGGCAAATTGCTGCAGTGCTACATAAGAGCGCGTGGCTTGTAAAGCCTCGGGAAACCCCGCTGCAACAAGGCGTTGCAGGCCACCGGGGGGTGCCTAGAATCGCCCATCCCCTGCGGCTTCCTGATCACAAGCCGGGATGCGGCAGGAGAGCTTCCACCACCATGGCATTGCTGGCTCCGTTCGTTTGGATGCGAGGCACGCTGAATGTCTCCATCCTGAGCAAAAGGGGAGAGCGCATATGGACATACTGCTTCAGCAGGTCATCAACGGATTGGTCCTGGGCAGCATGTATGCCCTGATCGCCCTGGGCTACACCATGGTGTACGGCATCATCCAGCTCATCAACTTCGCCCATGGCGAGGTGCTCATGGTCGGGGCGCTGACCAGCTGGAGCTGCATAGGCCTGATGCAGGAGGCCATGCCGGGCGCACCGGGCTGGCTGATCCTGCTGCTGGCGACGGTGATCGCCTGCGTGGTGGCCGCCGCACTGAATTTCGTGATCGAGAAAGTGGCCTACCGGCGCCTGCGCAGCAGCCCGCGCCTGGCGCCCCTGATCACGGCCATCGGCGTCTCGCTGCTGCTGCAGACGCTGGCCATGATCATCTGGAAGCCCAACTACAAGGCCTATCCCACGCTGCTGCCGAGCACGCCCTTCGAGATCGGCACGGCGGTGATCACGCCCACCCAGATCCTGGTGCTGGTGGTCACGGCGATTGCGCTGGCTGCGCTGACCTACCTGGTCAACTACACCAAGCTCGGGCGCGCCATGCGGGCCACGGCCGAGAATCCGCGCGTGGCGGCCTTGATGGGTGTCAAGCCTGACATGGTGATCTCTGCCACCTTCATCATCGGCGCCGTGCTGGCGGCCATCGCGGGCATCATGTACGCCTCCAACTACGGCACGGCCCACCACACCATGGGCTTTCTGCCGGGGCTCAAGGCCTTCACGGCGGCCGTGTTCGGCGGCATCGGCAACCTGGCGGGCGCCGTGGTCGGCGCCATGCTGCTGGGGCTGATCGAGTCCATTGGCTCGGGCTACATCGGTGATCTCACGGGTGGCGTGCTGGGCAGCCACTACACCGACATCTTCGCCTTCATCGTGCTCATCATCATCCTGACGCTGCGCCCCTCGGGTCTGCTGGGTGAGCGTGTGGCCGACCGCGCCTGAGGAGAGACGCATGAACAGCAAGAAGACCGTGCAATGGATCCTGGGTGGCCTGGCGCTGCTGGTGCTGCCGCTGGTGCTGCAGTATTTCGGCAATGCCTGGGTGCGCATCGCCGACCTGGCGCTGCTCTATGTGCTGCTGGCACTGGGCCTGAACGTGGTGGTGGGCTACGCGGGCCTGCTGGACCTGGGCTATGTGGCGTTCTACGCCGTGGGCGCCTACATGTTCGCGCTGATGGCCTCGCCGCATCTGGCGGAGACCTTCGAGGGCTTTGCCGCCATGTTCCCGGACGGGCTGCATACCTCCATCTGGCTGGTGATACCGCTGGCGGCGCTGCTGGCGGCCATCACGGGGATTTTGCTGGGCATTCCGGTGCTCAAGCTGCGCGGGGACTACCTAGCCATCGTCACGCTGGGCTTCGGCGAGATCATCCGTATCTTCATGAACAACCTGGACCAGCCGGTCAACATCACCAATGGCCCCAAAGGCATAGGCCAGATCGACTCGGTCAAGATCCTGGGGCTGGACCTGGCCAAGCGCCAGGAGATCTTCGGCTACGACATCAGCTCGGTCACGCTGTACTACTACCTGTTCCTCTTCCTGGTGCTGGTCAGCATCGTGATCTGCTGGCGCCTGCAGGACTCGCGCATAGGCCGCGCCTGGATGGCCATCCGCGAGGATGAGATCGCCGCCAAGGCCATGGGCATCAACACGCGCAACATGAAGCTGCTGGCCTTCGGCATGGGCGCCTCTTTTGGCGGTGTCTCGGGCGCCATGTTCGCGGCCTTCCAGGGCTTCGTCTCGCCCGAGTCGTTCAGCCTCATGGAGTCCATCATGATCGTGGCCATGGTGGTGCTCGGCGGCCTGGGCCATCTGCCCGGCGTGATCCTGGGTGCGGTGCTGCTGTCGGCGTTGCCAGAGGTGCTGCGCTATGTGGCCGGTCCCCTGCAGCAGATGACCGATGGGCGGCTCGATGCCTCCATCCTGCGCCAGCTGCTGATCGCGCTGGCCATGATCGTCATCATGCTGATGCGTCCGCGCGGCCTGTGGCCGTCGCCCGAGCATGGCAAGAACCTGCCGCACCAGTCCTGAGCATGGAGAAACCGCAGATGGCGAATACGGCAGACAACAGCTCCAGCGCTCCGGTGCTCAGGGTTTCGGGCATTTCCAAACGCTTCGGCGGGCTGCAGGCGCTGTCCGATGTGGGCATGACCATTGGCCGGGGCCAGGTCTACGGACTGATCGGACCCAATGGCGCGGGCAAGACCACCTTCTTCAACGTGATCACGGGCCTGTACACGCCCGACAGCGGCAGTTTCGAGCTGGCCGGCAAGGCCTACGAGCCCACGGCCGTGCACAAGGTGGCCAAGGCCGGCATTGCGCGCACCTTCCAGAACATCCGGCTGTTTGCCGAGATGACGGCGCTGGAGAACGTGATGGTCGGGCGCCATGTGCGCACGCACTCGGGCCTGATCGGCGCGGTGCTGCGCACGCGCGGCTTCAAGGCCGAGGAGGCCGCCATCCGCGCGCGCGCCCGTGAATTGCTGGACTACGTGGGCATCTCCAAGTACGCGGACTTCAAGGCCCGCACGCTGAGCTACGGCGACCAGCGGCGCCTGGAAATCGCCCGCGCCCTGGCCACCGACCCGCAACTGATCGCGCTGGACGAGCCTGCCGCCGGCATGAATGCCACCGAGAAAGTGCAGCTGCGCGAGCTGATCGACCGCATCCGCCGCGACCAGCGCACCATCTTGCTGATCGAGCACGACGTGAAGCTGGTCATGGGCCTGTGCGACCGCGTCACCGTGCTCGACTATGGCAAGCCCATTGCCGAAGGCACGCCGGCCGAGGTGCAGAAGAACGACAAGGTGATCGAAGCCTATCTGGGCACGGGAGGACACTGAACCATGGGCGAGCAAGAGCAAGACAAGGGCGTGTCCCCTCCGGTGCTGCTGAAGGTCGAGGGCCTGAAGGTGGCCTATGGCGGCATTCAGGCCGTCAAGGGCGTGGACTTCGAGGTGCGCCAGGGCGAGCTGGTCTCGCTGATCGGCTCCAACGGTGCCGGCAAGACCACCACCATGAAGGCCGTCACGCGCAGCCTGCAGATGGCGGACGGCGATGTCCACTACCTGGGCCGCAGCATCCGGGGCGTGGGCGCATGGGATCTGGTGGCCCAGGGCCTGGTCATGGTGCCCGAAGGGCGCGGCGTGTTCGCGCGCATGACCATCACCGAGAACCTGCTCATGGGCGCCTACACGCGCAACGACAAGGCCGGCATTGCCGCCGACATCGAGCGCATGTTCGGCATCTTCCCGCGGCTGAAGGAGCGCCGCGACCAGCTGGCCGGCACCATGTCGGGTGGCGAGCAGCAGATGCTGGCCATGGCGCGCGCGCTGATGAGCCAGCCCAAGGTGCTGCTGCTGGACGAGCCCTCCATGGGCCTGTCGCCCATCATGGTGGACAAGATCTTCGAGGTCGTGAGCGACGTGCACGGCCTGGGCGTGACCCTTGTGCTGGTCGAGCAAAATGCCAGCCGTGCGCTGGCGCTGGCCGATCGCGGCTATGTGATGGAGTCCGGCCTGATCACCATGACGGGGCCCGGCCAGACCCTGCTCAGCGACCCGCGCGTGCGGGCTGCCTATCTGGGCGAGTGAGCGCCACGGCTGCCGTGAGCGCGGGGATGGATGGAATGCCCCGTGCCACTGACGGGATATGGCAAAAATATGACGATTTGATGAAGATTCATCAAGCGTTGATCGATGCGAGACTTTGCGTATTTGTGCGATGGAATGGGTTATTCGAGGAAATTCGCGCAAAAAGGCAATTTTTGGAAAGAAATCGAAAATCCGCCCTGCCCAGTGCCGGACGCGATAATTTGGGTTTCCCGCGTCGGGCTGCACATCACATGAACTGGCTCCAACACATCCCCGTCGGGCTGCAGACCGTGGTCCTGCTGGCCATGAGCAATGTCTTCATGACCTTCGCCTGGTATGGCCACCTGAAGAACCACGCCTCGTCGCCCTGGTACGTGGCAGCCCTTGTCAGCTGGGGCATCGCGCTGTTCGAGTACCTGCTGCAGGTGCCCGCCAACCGCATAGGCCACACGCAGTTCAGCGTGGCGCAGCTCAAGATCATCCAGGAGGTGATCACGCTGGCGGTGTTCGCGCCCTTTGCCGTGCTCTACCTGAACCAGCCGCTCAAATGGGACTTCCTCTGGGCCGGGCTGTGCATGGTGGGCGCGGTGTACTTTATTTTTCGCAGCGGCTGACAGGGCGGCGCGCCGGCGCGCAAAAACGCGCCTGGGACTCAAGAGTACACTTCGCCCCGTTCAAGCCGGGAAGCCATGCCAAGCATCCGCAATGTGACGCAGTGAGTCGCCTGGTTCCCCCTGTTTCCCGGTAAGGAGCATTCATGCTTTTTGGCAAGTTATTGCCGCGCGAAGGCAATTTTTTCGAGATGTTCAACCAGCATGCCGATCGCATCGTCGAAGCCGCGCATGCCTTCTCGCAGCTTGTCGCCAACTACAACGATCCTCATCTTCGCGAGAAGTACAACGAGGACGTGAACAACGCCGAGCGTGCCGCAGACCGCGTGACGCACGACGTCACCAAGGCGCTGCACAAGACCTTCATCACGCCGCTGGACCGCGAGCACATCCACTCGCTGATCAACACCATGGACGACGTGGCCGACCTGATCCAGGACTCGGCCGAGACCATGGCGCTGTACGACGTGCGCCACATGACGGAAGAGATCACGCGCCTGACGGACCTGTGCGTGCGCTGCTGCGAGCGGCTGCGCGATGCGGTCAAGCTGCTGTCGCGCATCTCCGATCCCTCGGTGGTGGACGCGGCGATGAAGACCTGCGAGGAAATCGACCGCCTCGAATCGGACGCCGACCGCGTGATGCGCTCGGCCATGAGCAAGCTGTTCCGCGAAGAGCCCGATGTGCGCGAAGTCATCAAGCTCAAGGCCATCTACGAGCTGCTGGAGACGGTGACCGACCGCTGCGAGGACGTGGCCAACCTGATCGAGGGCATCGTCCTCGAGAATTCCTGAGCCCTCGCGGAGTCGTTTCTCTATGGAATCCGTACAAGCGGCCCTGTGGGTCGTGATCCTGCTGGTGGTGCTGGCCCTGCTGTTCGACTTCATGAACGGCTTCCACGATGCTGCCAACTCGATCGCCACCGTGGTCTCCACGGGCGTGCTCAAGCCCACGCAGGCCGTGGCCTTCGCGGCCTTCTTCAACGTGGTGGCGGTCTTTGTCTTTCACCTGAGCGTGGCAGCCACCGTGGGCAAGGGGATCGTGCAGCCCGGCATCGTCGACACGCATGTGGTCTTCGGTGCCCTGGTCGGTGCCATTGCCTGGAACGTGATCACCTGGCACTACGGCATCCCCAGCAGTTCCTCGCATGCGCTGATCGGCGGCATCGTGGGCGCGGTGATGGCCAAGGCCGGCGCAGGCGCGCTGATTGCCAGCGGCATCGGGAAGACCGTGGCCTTCATCTTCGTCTCGCCGCTGCTGGGCTACCTGCTGGGCTCGCTGATGATGGTGCTGGTGGCCTGGGTCTGCCGGCGCGCCGCGCCCAACAGGGTGGACCGCTGGTTCCGCAGGCTGCAGCTGGTCTCCGCCGGTGCCTATAGCCTGGGCCACGGCGGCAATGACGCGCAAAAGACCATCGGCATCATCTGGCTGCTGCTGATCGCCACCGGCTATGCCAATGCCGGCGACGCCGAGCCGCCGCTGTGGACCATCGTCAGCTGCTACCTGGCCATCGGCCTGGGAACCATGTTCGGCGGCTGGCGCATCGTCAAGACCATGGGCCAGAAGATCACCAAGCTCAAGCCCGTGGGCGGCTTCTGCGCCGAAAGCGGTGGTGCGCTGACGCTGTTCTTTGCAACCTTCCTGGGCGTGCCGGTCTCGACCACGCACACCATCACCGGCGCCATCGTCGGCGTGGGCTCCACCCAGCGCGCCAGCGCCGTGCGCTGGGGCGTGGCAGGCAACATCGTCTGGGCCTGGGTGCTGACGATCCCTGCCAGCGCCTTCGTGGCATCGATTGCCTACTGGATCAGCCTGCAGCTGTATTGAGCCGGGGCTGCTGCCGCCAAAAAGAAAGACCGCCCATGGCGGTCTTTCTTTTTTCGGGGGAGGCGTTGGCTGCGCCTCACTGCGAAATCTTGCGCGCCTCCTCCACCTGGTGCTCGAAGTAGTGCTGGAAACTGTAGGCAATGCTGGCCATGAGCACGGCGGCGCCCAGCATCAGCGACAGCGCAATGGCAAAGATGGTTGACCAGCCCGTGCGTCCGGCCTGCGCCTGCACGTCAATGCCGGGGTTGTGGCGCCGGTTCCAGGCTTCGGTGTCGGTCAGCCCGTAGAGGATGGCGCGCAGCGCACAGCCGGCGATGGTGAAGCCCAGCAGCGGAATCAGCAGCCAGCTGAGCTGGTCGTCCTGTCCCAGTTGCTGCACGCGTTCGATGCCGTACACGCCCAGCGCCGTGGGCACGGGCAGCAGCCAGCCCAGCCAGTCGCCGAGCCCATGCAGGTAAAAGCGATGCAGCCCCAGCGGCCCGCCCACAAAGGCCAGCCAGGCGGCCAGTGCCTTGTTCCTGGGGCGGGGAGCCCGGTCGGCGCCGGTGGTCTGGGGCAGGGGCGTGCTGGGTCGGTTCATGCGCTCATTATTCGGGCGAACTGCGGTCGCCGTCTCCCAGGGTCTTCTCCATGAGCACGATGTCCAGCCAGCGGCCGAACTTCCATCCCATGGAGCGCAGCGTGCCCGCAGGGGTGAAGCCTGCAGCGCGGTGCACCCCGATGGAGCCGGCATTGGCCGAGTCGCCGATCACCGCCAGCAGCTTGCGCACGCCGGCCGCCTCGCAGTCGTGCGACAGCGCATCGATCAACAGGCGGCCCACGCCCTGGCCGCGTGCCGCGTCATGCACATAGATGGAATCCTCGGCAGAAAAACGATAGGCCGGGCGCGGCTTGAACCAGTTGGCGTAGGCAAAGCCCAGCACCTGGCCCTGTGCGTCCACGGCGACCAGATAGGGCAGGCCCTTGGCCAGCACATCCGCGCGGCGCGTGGCCATGTCGGCTTCGGAAGGGGGATCGGTCTCGAACGTTCCTGTGCCATGCAGCACGTGGTGGCGGTAGATGGCGGTGATGGCAGCGAGATCGCTGTCCTGGCTTGGGCGGATGGTAGGCATGAGAAAATAAGTTCGATATAATCGCTGGTTTTACGGCGTGTCGCTGGCCGGGTGGCCATGTCGCGTGTCTCAAACGCCGCAAAACTCTGTGCAGCCATTTATTGTGTGTTAATTACGTGGTGGCTGCGCCACCCGAAGGAAAATCATGGTCGTCATTCGACTCTCTCGCGGCGGTTCCAAGGCCCGTCCGTTCTACAACATCGTTGCTGCTGACAAGCGCGTTCGCCGCGATGGTTCGTTCATCGAACGTCTGGGCTTCTACAACCCCAACGCCCGTGGTGGCGAAGAGGGTCTGCGCGTTGCTCTGGACCGCGTGAACTACTGGAAGGGCGTTGGCGCGCAGGCTTCCGAGACCGCAGAGCGCCTGATCAAGCAGGCCACCCAGAAGACTGCTGCCTAATTCAGCACCCCTTCTGAAATCGGGTTCCGTTGGCTTGTCTGACGGGGCCCGTTTTTGTTTTCCCCCTCCGGATCGCCTTGCACCGATCTGCATTGACCGTCCACCTACTGCCTACCGACTGCCATGAGCCACATGCCTGAACTCGAAGCCAGCGTCCTGCCTGCCGATGCCGTGGAGGTCGGGCGCATCGCCGATGCCTGGGGCATCAAGGGCTGGTTCAAGGTGGCGGCCTTCAGTTCCGACCCCGAGGCCCTGTTCACGGCCAAGCAGTGGTATCTGCAGCCCGCCGAAAAAGGCGCCCGGCAGTTCACCGGAACCGTGCTGCTGCCGGTCAAGCAGGCGCGCGTGCACTCCGACTCCGTCGTCGCCACCTCGCCCGCCGTGAACGACCGCAACGCTGCCGAGGCCCTGCGCGGTGCGCGCATCTTCGTGGCGCGCAGCGATTTTCCGCAGCCCGAGGATGGCGAGTATTACTGGGTCGACCTGCTGGGCCTGTCCGTGGTCAACCGCGAAGGCGTGGCCCTGGGCATCGTCCGAGACCTGCTGTCCACCGGCCCGCAGACCGTGCTGGTGCTGGCCTATGAAGAGGATGGCAAGGAGCGCGAGCGCATGATTCCCTTTGTCGACGCCTATGTGGACAAGGTGGATCTGCCGGGCAAGACCATCGTTGCCGACTGGCAGCCCGACTACTGATCGCCGACATCCATGCGCTTCGACATCCTCACGCTGTTTCCCGAGCTGTTCACGCCGTTTCTCGAAAGCGGCGTGACGCGCCGGGCCTATGCCTCGGGCCAGGTCGGCGTGCACCTGTGGAATCCGCGCGACCATGCCCAGGGCAACTACCGGCGCGTGGACGACCGGCCCTTCGGCGGCGGGCCGGGCATGGTGATGATGGCCGAGCCGCTGCAGCGCTGCCTGCAGGCGGCGCAGCAGGCGCGCCGCGACGCGGGCGAGACCGAGCCGGCGCCGGTGGTGCTGTTTTCGCCGATAGGCACGACGCTGCGCCACTGCGTGGTCGCCGACTGGGCGCAGGGGCAGGGTGCCATCTTGCTGTGCGGCCGCTACGAGGGGTTGGACCAGCGCTTCATCGATGCCCATGTCACGCACCAGCTGAGCCTGGGCGATTTCGTGCTCTCCGGCGGCGAGATTGCTGCCATGGCCTTGCTCGATGCCGTGGCCCGGTTGCAGCCCGGCGTGCTCAACGACGAGGGCAGCTTCCAGCAGGACAGCTTCAATCCCGCGCTCGACGGCCTGCTCGATTGCCCGCACTACACGCGCCCCGAAGTCTGGGAAGGGCGCGAAGTGCCGGCGCCGCTGTTGTCTGGGCACCACGCGCAGATCGAGCGCTGGCGCCGCGACCAGCGCCTGTCCATCACGGCCAGGCACCGGCCCGAGCTGATAGAGCAGGCGCGCGCCCAGGGCCTGCTCAATGCCAAGGACGAGGGGTTTTTGGCAAAAAACGCCGCCGGGCTATAATGCGCGATTCTTCGATCCTCTATCCGGCCGCTGCTACGAACAAAGCAGCCATGGCGCCAATCCCGGCGCTTGCCAATCCTGGCGCGGACAAGATCGATTGGATGTTGACCATGAATCTGATCCAGACCCTCGAGCAAGAGGAAATCGCCCGTCTGAACAAGACCATCCCCCAGTTCGCCCCCGGTGACACCGTCATCGTGAGCGTGAACGTGGTCGAAGGCAGCCGCAAGCGCGTGCAGGCCTACGAAGGCGTCGTGATCGCCAAGCGCAACCGTGGCCTGAACAGCGGCTTCACCGTGCGCAAGATCTCCAGTGGTGAAGGCGTGGAGCGTACGTTCCAGACCTACTCGCCCCTGATCGCCGGCATCGAAGTCAAGCGTCGCGGTGATGTGCGTCGTGCCAAGCTGTACTACCTGCGCGAGCGCAGCGGCAAGTCGGCCCGCATCAAGGAAAAGCTGCCGTCGCGTGTCAAGGTTTCTGCCGAAGCCTGAGCACCTGCGTCACAGCTGGAAAGCCGCTACAGTCGCCTGTAGCGGCTTTTTTGTTGCCCGGTCGTTTCTCACCACATTCCTTCATTCGTGTCCTCTCTGCCCGATACCGCCATACCCGTGCCGACCGGCGGCCCGACGCCAGCGGCCGTCGCCTCGGTCGCCGACCCGCGCATGGCGCAACTGGTGGGCAGGGACAGCCACCTGCCCGCCGTGCCTCTGGAGGCCCGCGCGCCGGATGCCCTGCGCCAGCGCTTTGCGCGGCCGCCCCGCTGGGCTCCCGAGGTGGTGCGCGAGAAACGCTTCAGTGATCGCCAGCCCACCGATGCCGCCGTGCTCGTGCCCATCGTGCTGCGCTCCGAGCCCACGGTGCTGCTGACCGAACGCACGGCCCATCTGTCCACGCATTCGGGCCAGGTGGCCTTTCCGGGTGGCAAGCGCGATCCTGAGGATGTGTCTGCCCAGGCCACGGCCCTGCGCGAGGCGCAGGAGGAAGTCGGGCTTGCTGCCGGCGATGTGGAAGTGTTGGGCACCCTGCCCATCTACACCACGGGCACGGCCTTTCTGATCACGCCGGTGGTGGCCCTGGTCGATCCCCGGGCGCGCCTGCATCCCAATCCCTACGAGGTGGCGGACGTGTTCGAGGTGCCGCTGTCCTTTTTGCTCGATCCTGCCAACCATGAGCGCCACGCCATGGTCTGGAACGGCGTGCCGCGCGAATGGTTTGCCATGCCCTACCAGGATGGAGACCGCCAGCGCTACATCTGGGGCGCCACGGCCGGCATGCTGCGCAATCTTTACCGATTCCTGTCGGCCTGATGCCCGGATGGGGTGCCGTGCCACCCCGGGGTCACGGGCCTGCCCGCATGCGCCAGTATGATGGCCGGATGAGTTTCTTTGCCATTCTGATCGCCTTGCTGATCGAGCAGGCGCGCCCCCTGACGCCGGCCAACCTGGTGCACACAGGCTACAGGGCCTGGACGGTTTCGGTGCGCCGCAACTTCGATGCCGGCCAGGCGCACCACGGCTGGCTGGCCTGGACCGTGGCGGTGGCGCTGCCCTGCGTGCTGGTGACAGGCATCTATCTGCTGCTGCTGTGGGGCGTGGGCTGGCCGCTGGCCATGGTCTGGAATGTGGCCGTGCTCTACGTCACGCTGGGCTTTCGCCAGTTCAGCCACCACTTCACGCGCATCCGCGATGCGCTGGATGCAGGTGACGAGTACGCGGCGCGCGAAGCCCTTGCCCACTGGCAGCAGGTGGACGCCAGCGAAGTGCCCCGCAGCGAGGTGGTGCGCCATGTGATCGAGTATTCGGTGCTGGCAGCGCATCGCCATGTGTTTGGCGTGCTGTTCTGGTTCTCTGCATTGGCAGCGCTGGGCCTGGGCCCGCTGGGCGCCGTGTTCTACCGCATGACCGAGCACCTGTCGCGCTCCTGGTCGCGCAAGGGCCTGCTGGGTGGCAGCCAGGTCAGTGTCCAGTTGCAGCACGCCTCACGGTTGGCCTGGACCGTGATCGACTGGCTGCCCGCACGGCTGACGGCTCTTTCCTTTGCCGTGGTCGGCAGTTTCGAGGAGGCCATCGAGGGCTGGCGCTTCCATGCCCAGCGCTTTCCCAACGACAACGACGGCGTGATCCTGGCCGCCACCTCGGGCGCCATCAACGTGCGCCTGGGCGGCGAGGCACTCAAGCGCCGCGAGGGCATCTCGGTGACCCGTGACGACGGCGAGGAGATCGACCTCGACGTGGACAGCGAAGCCACGCCGGGCCGTGAGCCCGAGATCGGCCACCTGCGCAGCGTGGTCGGCTTGGTCTGGCGCTCGGTCGTGGTCTGGCTGCTGCTGCTGGCCCTGCTGTCGCTGGCGCGCCTGTTGGGCTGAGTGCGGAGCCTGCGGGTGAGTCCTGGATGACGCCCCTTTGGAGGCGTCGTTTCCTCCCTCCCGGAGCGGCCCCGTGGCGTTTGGGGGAGGCTCAATACTTCGTGGCCTGACTCAACTCATCAAACAGCTCGGCATAGATGCAGTACCGGTTGGCACTGATGTCATGGTCGGCGTCCATGCCGTGTTCCTCATCCTCCACGCGCGGCATGACCGCGCATCCGGGCTCGTGCAGGTGGGTGCAGTTGTAGAACTTGCATTCCTGCGCATGGGCGCCGATGTCGGGCATGCAGCGGGGCAGGTCGGTGGGTTCGATGTGGCGCAGGCCGAACTCCTGGAAGCCCGGCGAGTCGATCAGGGCTGTCGTGCGCTCCTCGTCCATCCAGTACCAGCTGGTCGTGGTGGTCGTGTGCTTGCCGGAGTTCAGTGCCTGCGAGATCTCGTTGGTGGCCGCGCGTGCGCCGGGGACCAGCAGGTTGATCAGGGTGCTCTTTCCCGAGCCGGAAGGGCCCAGCACCAGCGTGGCCTTGCCCTTGAGGTGCTTCATCAGCAGCTGCCGATCGGCCTCGCCCTCATTGGCCAGCGACAGCGACAGCACCTCGTAGTGCGGCTTTTCCTGGCCCAGGTACATCTCGCGATAAGGCTCCAGGCGCTCCCAGGCGTCGGCAAAGGGCTCGGCCAGGTCACGCTTGTTGAGGGCAATCAGGGGCTTGATGTGGGTGGCTTCGGCAGTGATCAGGGCGCGGGCCAGCTGGCTTTCGGAGAAGACCGGCTCGGCGGCGATCAGGATCAGCACCTGGTCGATGTTGGCTGCAAAGGACTTGGTGCGTATCTCGTCCTGCCGGTAGAACAGGTTGCGCCGCTCCAGCACCTTTTCTATGGTGCCTTCCTCCCCCTGGCCTGGGGGCGGAAGTTGCCAGCGCACGCGGTCGCCCACCACGGTCTGGCTCTTCTTGCCGCGCGGGTGGCAGATGTGGCGCGAGCCGTCTTCGGTCTCGACCACGCAATGGCGGCCATGGCTGGAGACGACCAGGCCTTCGTGCAGTGCGGAGCGCTCAGCCATGGGTCAGCGGGGTGCGATTCATGGGCGCGCCAGCAACGCATCGATGCGGCGTGCGCACTCGATGTCGGTGGACGAGATGCCGTTCACGTCATGCGTGTTCAGGCGTACACCGCAGCGGCCGTAGCTGACGGTCAGGTCGGGATGGTGGTCCTGCTGGTGGGCGATCAGGGCCAGCGCATTCACGAAGGCCATGGTCTCGTAGTAGTTGGCGAAGGCGTAGCTCTTGGCGATGGCATCGCCATCGAGCTGCCAGCCCGGCAGGGCGGCCAGTGCGGTGTGCAGTTCGTCGGAAGTCAGCGCGCGGCGCTGCTGGTTGGACCAGTCCTGTTGTTGCAAGCGTTGTGTGCTCATGGTGAGTGCGTATGGTTCAGGTCGGAGAGGGCATGCGCGCCAGCCGGGCGAGGGCGGGCGGATGCGAGTAGTAGAAGCCCACGTACCAGGGATCGGGCGTGAGCGTTGAAGCATTGTCCTCGTACAGCTTGAGCAGTGCCGAGGCCAGGTGGGCGCCGCTGGCCTGTTGCATGGCGTAGGCATCGGCTTCGAACTCGTCGCGGCGCGACAGGGCCGAGAACAGCGGGGTGACAAAGAAGCTGAACACCGGCACGGCCAGCAGGAACAGCAGCAGCGCCACGGCCTCGTTGCCGGCGCCGATGCCGCTGTGTCCCAGCGCAAGGTCCAGACCCGGACGCACGCCCAGGCCCAGGTAGAACCACAGCTGCTGCGACAGCCAGCCCAGCAGCGCAAAGCCCGCCAGGCTGGCGGCAAACATCAGCAGCATGCGCTTGAGGATGTGGCGGTGCTTGAAATGGCCCAGCTCATGCGCGAGCACGGCCTCCACCTCGTCGGCGTCCAGCTGCTTGAGCAAGGTGTCGAAGAACACCACGCGCTTGGAGTGGCCGAAGCCCGTGAAATAGGCATTGGCATGTGCCGAGCGGCGGCTGCCGTCCATCACGAACAGGCCCTTGGCCGTGAAGCCGCAGCGCTGCATCAGTGCGCTCACGCGCTCCTTGAGCGGGCCGTCCTCCAGCGGATCGAACTTGTTGAACAGCGGTGCGATGAAGGTCGGGAAGATCCACATCAGCAGCAGGTTGAAGCCCGTCCAGACGGCCCATGCCCAGAGCCACCACAGGTCGCCGGCCGAACCCATGAGCCACAGGATCAGTGCCGCAATCGGAAGGCCGATGGCTGCGCCCATGGCCGTGGACTTGGCGGCATCGGCCAGCCACAGCCGCAGCGTCATCTGGTTGAAGCCGAAGCGCTGCTCCAGCACAAAGGTCTGGTAGAGCGACAGCGGCAGCTCCACCAGGCCGGAGATCAGTGCAAAGCTGGCCAGCAGCGCCAATTGCTGCCACAGGCCGGCGCCCATCCATTCCAGCAACTGCTGGTTGAGTGCATCCAGCCCGCCCAGCAGCGTCCATGCGAGCAGCACCACGGCGCCCAGCGTCATGTCGATCAGGGCAACGCGTGCCTTCGCCAGTGTGTAGTCGGCGGCCTTCTGGTGGGCGGCCAGGCTGATGCGCTGCGCAAAGGCCTCGGGCACCTGCGCTCTGTGGCCTGCCACATGGCGAACCTGGCGCGAGGCCAGCCAGGCGCGCAGCAGCCACTGGGCCAGCACGGCTGCGGCAAACAGCAGGGAAAGCGTCGAGGAAAAATCGGGGTTGAAGACCATGTGGCCGCAGTGTAGGCGACAATTTGGGCCATGTCCGAAGCCTCCAGCGCCTGCATTCCCGTCCCCGCCGAATCCGGCACGCCCGTCACCCTGAGCAAATCCGACCTCAATCTCGTCTGGCTCGACTGCGAGATGACCGGGCTGCAGCCCGACACCGATCGCATCATCGAGATCGCCGTGGTCGTCACCAGCCCGGACCTTGCCACGCGCATCGAGGGTCCTGTGTTCGCCATCCATCAAAGCGATGCCCTGCTCGACGGCATGGACGCCTGGAACAAGGGCACGCACGGCAGGAGCGGCCTGATCGAGCGCGTCAAGGCATCGACCACCACCGAGGCCGATGCGGAAGCCGCGCTGATCAAGTTCCTGGCGCAGTACGTTCCCAAGGGCAAGGCGCCGCTGTGCGGCAACAGCATTGGCCAGGACCGGCGCTTCATGGAGCGCTACATGCCCAAGCTCAACGACTTCTTTCACTACCGCAACGTTGATGTCAGCACCCTCAAGGAACTGGCCAGGCGCTGGAAGCCCGATGCCTACGCATCCTTCAAGAAGGCCCAGCGCCACACGGCGCTGGCCGATGTGCATGAATCCATCGATGAGCTGGCGCACTATCGCGCACGCCTGCTGAGCGTCTAGCGCCCGGAGCCGGGCCCTCCGGCCATTTTTGTGCAGGGGGCTTGCGGGAAAACCCCAGGAGTGCGACAATCTACAGCTTGCCTCCATCAACAAGGGGCAATTTGCACATCTCCATCACACAAGGGCTCCTGCGCTGTGTGTCTGAGGTCGATGTCCACAGACCTCCATGAAGGCTTTCATGGATGGCGGGACCATCGGTTTCGGACCAGCCGAAAACGCCCATCCGCCCTTTTGCGAAGGGCCGGTCAAGTCTGACGGTGGATGTTGACCCAACCGTCGAGAAAAGCGTGGCAGATCGCTGACTGCGCGTGCTTTTCGTTAGAGCCATTCATGAACGACATCTCTCAAGAGCAGGGCATCATTGCCGCTGCCGATTCCTCTTTTGCTTGCGCTGCCCAAGCCTCTTCCGTGCTGGACGCCGCCGTTGCCGGTGCCGAGCAGGCCGCCGAGTCGCAGGCCGCTGCTGAAACCGTCGAGGGCGCCGAAGCCGCTCAGGCAGCTCCCGAACTCCCCAACGCCTTCGTCGAGCTGGGCCTGGCTGAAGAGCTGGTCCGCGCCGTTGCCGATCTGGGCTACACCCAGCCCACGGCCGTGCAGGCGCAAGCCATTCCCCTGGCCATGGGCAGTGGTGATCAGGCCTTCATCGACCTGATGGTTTCCAGCCAGACCGGCTCGGGCAAGACCGCCGCCTTCCTGCTGCCCGTGCTGCACACGCTGATCCAGCAAAAGGCTGACGAGGAAGCCGCCATCCGCGCCGAATATGACCGCCAGTGCGCCGAGGCCACTGCCAGCGGCCAGCCCACGCCCAAGCGCAACAAGCGCAAGGACCCCACCAATCCCCGCAACTTCAAGGCGGCCGTTCCCGGCGCCCTGATCCTGTGCCCCACGCGCGAGCTGGCTCAGCAGGTGGCGCATGACGCCATCGAACTGGTCAAGCACTGCCGTGGCATCCGCATTGCCAATGTGGTGGGCGGCATGCCCTACCAGCTGCAGATTGCCAAGCTGCAGAACGCCAACCTCGTGGTGGCCACGCCTGGCCGTCTGCTGGACCTGCAGCGCTCGATGCAGATCAAGCTCGACCAGGTGCAGTTCCTGGTGGTCGACGAGGCCGACCGCATGCTGGACCTGGGCTTCTCGGACGATCTGGCCGAAGTCAACGACCTGACGGCCCAGCGCAAGCAGACCATGATGTTCAGCGCCACCTTCGCGCCCCGCATCCAGCAGCTGGCCATGCGCGTGATGCATGACGGCGGATCGGGCGTGAAGAAGGTCACCATCGACACGCCCCAGGAGAAGCACGCCAACATCAAGCAAGTGCTGTTCTGGGCCGACAACTCCCAGCACAAGCGCAAGCTGCTGGACCACTGGCTGCGCGACACCACCATCAACCAGGCCATCGTCTTCGCATCGACCCAGGTCGAGTGCGACGGCCTGGCCAACGACCTGCAGCAGGACGGCTTCTCTGCCGTGGCGCTGCACGGCGCCCTGAGCCAGGGCCTGCGCAACCGCCGCCTGATGGCGCTGCGCAGCGGCCAGGTGCAGGTGCTGGTGGCGACCGATGTGGCGGCACGCGGCATTGACGTGCCCTCCATCACCCACGTCTTCAACTACGGCCTGCCCATGAAGGCCGAGGACTACACCCACCGCATCGGCCGCACGGGTCGTGCCGGTCGCGAAGGCGTGGCCGTGACGTTCGCGGAATTCCGTGACCGCCGCCGCATTTTCGATATCGAAGGCTACAGCCGTCAGCAATTCAAGGCCGAGGTGATTCCTGGTCTCGAGCCTGCACAGCGCGCACCCAGCAGCAACGAAGGCCGTGGCGGCCGTCGTGGCGGCGGCTTTGAAGGCCGTGGTGGTGATCGCCGAGGCTCCGCCGGCGGTGGTCGTGGTGGTTTCGGTGGCGACCGCGGCTTCGGCGGTGGTGACCGCGAGCGCAGCTTTGGTGATCGCGGTGGCGACCGTGGCTTCGGCCCCCGCCGTGATTCGGAAGGCTATGGCCGCAAGGCTGGCTTCGGCAGCTTCGGTGGCGGCCAGCGTGAAGGCGGCTTCGGCCAGGGTCAGCGTGAAGGTGGCTACAGCCAGGCTCCGCGTGAAGGCGGCTTTGGCCGTGGCGGCGAAGGCCGTGGCTTTGGCGGCGACCGTGGCGCTGCGCGCGGCGGCGACCGTCGTGAGGGTGCTCCCCGCGATGGCGGCCACCGCGATGGCGGCTTCCGTGGTGCATCCGGGGAGTCGCGTGGCTTCGGCGGTGAATCCCGCGGCGGCTTCGGCGGTGGTGAGCGCCGTCCGGCCTTTGGCAAGAGCGCTCCCAAGCCTTACTCGCCCCAGGGCGGCGATCGCAAGCGCGCCGTGCGCTGATCGATTCCGGCTTTGCATGCAGACCGGCCCTTCGGGGCCGGTTTTTTTTTGGGCAATCCGCCTGCCTGCCTGGCGCTGCCTGTGTTCGTGGCGCAGAACCTGCTGTCTGGCGGGCTCTGCGACTGCCATAATCGCGGCGCGGAGGTGCCCTGTGGAGTCTTTGATCGCGTCCAGTGTGGATTTTGAGCACATGTTCGAACTGGCCCCCGTCTCGCTATGGCTGGAGGACTACAGCGCGCTCAAGCGCCTGCTCGACCAGTGGCGAGCACAGGGCGTGACCGATCTGCAGGCGCATTTTTCTGCCCATCCGCAGGCACTGCAGCAGTGCAGTGCCGCGCTCAGGGTGGTTCGCGTCAACCAGCGCACGCTGGACCTGTTCGGCGCCGCGGACCAGCAGACCTTTCTCGACAGCCTGGGCCAGGTGTTCCGTGACGACATGCATGCCGGCCTGGCCTGCGAGCTGCAGGAGCTTTGGAAGGGCTCGCCGACTTTTGCCAACCGCACCGCCAACTACACGCTGGACGGGCGCCGGCTGGACGTGCAGATCCGTGGCCGCATCCTGCCCGGCCATGAGGAGCTTTGGGACTGCGTGCTGGTGTCGCTGGAAGACGTGACGGCCGAGATGCGCAGCACGCGGCAGCTGCACCGCAGCGAGCAGTACTCGCGCGACCTGTTCGAGTACTCGCCCGTGTCGCTGTGGGTCGAGGACTTCAGCTCCATCAAGCGCCTGCTTGACGATGTGCGCGCCCAGGGCATCAGCGATTTCGCCACCTTCCTCAAGGTGCATCCGGAATTCATCTCGCGCTGCATGCAGGAGATTCGCGTCATCGACGTGAACCGCCAGACGCTGCGCATGTTCGGTGCCACCGACAAGCTGCAGCTGCTGAGCCGGCTGGGCCGCATCTTCCGCGATGAAATGATCGACTCCTTTGCCGATCAGTTGCAGGACCTGTGGAACGGCAAGCTCGTGCAGCACCGCGAAGTGGTGAACTACGCGCTGTCGGGCGACACGCTGCACATCCACATGCAGCTGGCCGTGCTGGACGGCCATGCGGACGACTGGGGGCTGGTGCTGCTGTCCCTGGTGGATATCACGGCACGCAAGAAGGCCGAGGCCTATCTGGAATACCTGGGCAAGCACGACGTGCTCACCCAACTGCGCAACCGCGCCTTCTATATCGAGGAATTGAACCGCCTGGCGCGCAAGGGGCCGTGGCCGCTGGCCGTGATCGCCATCGACATGAATGGTCTCAAGGAGGCCAATGACGAGCATGGCCATGCCGCAGGCGACGACATGCTTCGCCGCGTGGGCGAAGTGCTGACCAAGGCCGTGGATGCGCCCGCTTGTGCGGCACGCGTGGGCGGCGACGAATTCATGGTGCTGCTGCCAGCCTCGGACGAGCGCGGCGCCGAAGCCGTCAAGGAGCGCATCCTGTCCCTGCTGGAGCTCAACAACCAGTTCTATCCGGGTCAGCTGGTCAGCCTGTCCATGGGCGTGGCCTGTTGCAACGAGGGCAGCCAGCTGGAGGCCACCGTGTCACGCGCGGACCAGGCCATGTATGCCGA
Organism: Delftia sp.; assembly: GCF_059499305.1. Lineage (NCBI taxonomy): Bacteria > Pseudomonadati > Pseudomonadota > Betaproteobacteria > Burkholderiales > Comamonadaceae > Delftia > Delftia sp. Next base: position 70,569 of record NZ_JCABYI010000024.1, on the reverse strand, counting down.
AAAGGCGCGCTACTACAAGGAAAAAATGCTGGACCGCCGCGCGGGCCGGGCATAGACGCTCGGGATCCCGGGAGCAGTGGCCTTCAGGCCTCCGAGGCGTGCCGCCCGATTTCGGGCCAGCGGTGATGCAGGTAGATCCACGACGCGAGCCCGATCAGCATCATGCTGATCGAGCCCAGGGCCAGCAGCACCGTCGAATGCATCACCAGAGGCGCCAGCACGCCGGCCACGATGCCATTGGCCGTGGAGCCCACCACGGCCTGCAGCGATGAGGCCAGGCCGCGCCGCTCGGGATGGATGTCCAGCACCAGCAAGGTCACGACGGGCACCATCATGGCCCAGCCGAAGGCGAACACACCCACGGGAATCAACGCCCAGCTCACATGGGCAGGCCAGATCAGGTTGGCAACCAGGTTGACGATGGACACCACGAACATGATCAGAAAGCCGTGGCGGATCTGGTGCTTGGGTGGAATGCGCCCGGCCAGCCGGCCGCTCACCCAGGCGCCGCCCATGATGCCCGAGATCGAAATCACGAAGAACCAGAAGAACTGCTGCGGCTGCAGGTGCAGCAGGTCGCCCAGGAAGGCGGGGGCCGACAGCACGTACAAAAACATGCCGTTGAACGGCACGCCGCTGGCAAAGGCCAGCAGCACAAAGCGCGGATCGCTGCACAGCGCCTTGTAGCCCTGCATCAGTGGCTTGAACCGGAAGGGCTGGCGCTGCGCCTGCGGCAGAGACTCGGGCAGAAAGCGCCAGTTGATGCTCCACAGCAGCACGCCCACCAGCGTCAGGAACCAGAATACGGCCGCCCAGCCCAGGTGCACGAACAGCCAGCCGCCCAGCACCGGCGCCAGCGCAGGGGCAATGCCGAAGAAGATGGTGATCTGGGCCATCACGCGCTGGGCCTGGGCAGGCGGAAACAGGTCGCGCACCACGGCGCGCGACACCACGATGCCGGCGCCCGTGGACAGGCCCTGCAGCGCCCGGAACAGCACCAGTTGCGTGATGTTCTGCGACAGCGCGCAGCCTGCCGAGGCCAGCGTGAACACGGCCAGTCCCCATAGCACCACGGGGCGGCGGCCAAAGCTGTCGGCCATGGCGCCATGGAAAAGGTTCATGAAGGCAAAGCCGAACAGATAGGCCGACAGCGTCTGCTGCATCTGCAGCGGCGTGGCGTTCAAGGCCTGGGCGATGCCCGAGAAGGCCGGGATGTAGGTGTCGATCGAGAACGGTCCCAGCATGCCCAGGATGGCTAGCAGGACGGCCAGGGCCCAGCGCGGGCCCTGCCAGAGCGGGGAAACATTTTGTGGCATGCAGGCGAGGCGGTTGTGCGCTGCAGGCGGGCCACAGGCGCAGAAGAGGGCCGCACACTCATGCGTCTGCGGCAGGGTGACACTGTAGCGGCTTGGCTGGAATCCGGTGTGACGGATGGCTTGGCGAATGACCTGGGCGATGGAATGAATCGATAGTTTGTATCTAAATGATATAAATGTCGATAGAATTTATCTTTTCCGCCCGCATACACAGGTCCGCCGTCGGGTGGATGGCATGGTTCTGGGCGCTTTCGCCAAGGATCTTTCATGACTGTTTCTCGCCGCACGTTGATATCAGGCCTGGCTCCGGCCGCGTTGCAACTGACCGCCGGCGCTGCCTGGTCCAAGGGCCACCGGCTGCAGCTGTCGGCGGCCTATGGCGATGGCATCTTCCACACGCAGAACCTGCGCAATTTCGCGGCACGCGTGGGTGCCGACACCCGGCAGTCGCTGGAGATCGAGGTGGTGTCCGGCTCGGCGCTCAAGCCCATGGCGCAGGTGCTGCCTGCGCTCAAGCGCAATGACCTCCAGTTCGGCGAAGTGCTCATGTCGTCCTGTGCGGATATCCACCCGCTGCTGGCCATGGACTCGCTGCCTTTCATGGTGCGTGGCTTTGACGAGGCCGCGCGCCTGTGGCAGTTGACCCGCCCCGTGCTGCAGGAGTTCTTGCTGGCCCAGCAGGGCGCGCGCCTGCTGTTTGCCGTGCCCTGGCCGGCGCAGGGTCTCCTGAGCCGGCGCCCGGTCCACAGCATCGCGGATCTCAAGGGCCTCAGGCTGCGTGTGCAAAGCGATGCGACCAAGCGGTTGGCCGAGCTCTGGGGGGCGCAGCCGGTGGTGATTGCCGCAGGCGATCTGGGTGCCGTTGTGGAGCAAGGTGGCATTGATGCCATGATTACCTCCAGCGCCACGGGCGCCGACATCCAGGCCTGGAAGGCCATGAAGGTGTTTCTGGATATCAAGGCTTGGATTCCCAAGAACATGCTTTGCGTCAGCGAACTTGCCTGGAGGGGCTTCACCGAGCCCGAGCGCCAGGCCATCGACCGCGCTGCCGAGTCGGCTGAAAAAGAGGGCTGGGCGCTGGCCCAGCAGGCCGATGAGCTGGGCAAGAAGATCCTTGCCGACAACAAGGTGTCCGTGGCCGCGCCGTCGGCGGATCTGCGCCACATGCTGGATTTGGTGGGCGAGCGCTTTGGTCGCGAGTGGGTGACCAAGGCCGGCAGCAGCAATATGTCGGTGCTGATGGAGTACAACAAGAAAAGGCACTGAGCGCCGGTGCGCTGAGTGCCTTTTGGGGTGTTGGTGGTGGGCCCTGAGTGATTCGAACACTCGACCAACGGATTAAGAGTCCGCTGCTCTACCAGCTGAGCTAAGAGCCCCACGTATTTCTGCGTGGCTGCCTGAAGAGATCAGGCAAAGGAATTCTTGGTGGGCCCTGAGTGATTCGAACACTCGACCAACGGATTAAGAGTCCGCTGCTC